>NZ_JAIOSW010000227.1 GCF_021107415.1 Desulfobacula sp. | reverse complement strand
CTTCTTCAAAATATCGGTAAAACCGGCAATGAACTTGGGTTTAATATGTTTGTTGTCGGCGGATTTGTGAGGGATCTGTTGCTGAACAGACAAATCGATGACATTGATATTGTTGTTGAAGGCGACGGTATTAAGTTTGCCAAGGTCTATGCAAAAAAAGAAGGTTGCAGAATAAATACCTATAAAAAATTTGGTACAGCAGTGATTATTTTTCCTGATAATTTTAAAATTGATGTGGCCTCTGCCAGGTTGGAATATTATAAAACACCGGCAGCATTGCCTATTGTTGAAAAAAGTTCCATTAAACTTGACCTTGCACGAAGAGATTTTACAATCAATACCCTGGCGATCAGTCTTAATCCTGATAATTTTGGAACTATGATAGACTATTTTGGTGCGAACAGAGATTTGAAAGATAAAACAATAAGAACCATTCATAATTTAAGCTTTGTTGAAGACCCCACTCGTATTTTCAGAGCCATTAAATTTTCAAACCGGTTTGGATTCAAAATTGGGAAAGTCACCTCAAATTTAATTAATAATGCAATAAAAATAGACTCTTTTAAAAATTTAAGCGGCCTTCGGGTATTATCTGAACTAAAACAAATATTTGAAGAAGAAAATCCAATTCCTGCCATTAGAACAATGGAGGCATACGGCCTTGAAAAGGTTATTCATAAGGAACTGACCTTTATCCCAAATACATTTCATTTGCTTGAGTCAGTCAATAAAATACTATCCTGGCATGATCTTTTGTATATTGATGAGCCATACCCAAGATGGTCGGTTTACTTTATGGCACTTTTGAACCGTTGTCCTTATAATGTCTGTGAGCAGATTTGTAACAAACTCAAAGTGCCTTTGAAAGAACGTGGCATTCTTTTGGAAAAAAGATATAAAGCTGAAAAGCAACTTAATTTAATAGAGAACGCATCAAATTATAGTAAAGAGGATCTGTACTGGGTTCTCATTAACTTTAAAACTGAATTTATTTTATACATGATGGCTTTGGCAAAAAGTGATGATACAAGGAAAGCCATCTCAAATTTTTATACGCATCAAAGAAGTATAAAACCTTATATTCAGGGTAGAGATTTATTAAAAATCGGGGTACCATCCGGCCCTGTTTTTAGTACGATACTCAACCAGATCTTAACCGCTAAACTGGATGGCCAGTTAAAAACAAAAAAAGAAGAAATTAAGTTTGCCGCAGAATATGCCAAGAAAAACAAACTTATTGATTAAGTCATTACTTTTTGTTAATCCCCGGTTATTCAATTTAAAAATAATTTATTTCAGGAATAATTGAAAATGAAAAATGCAGATTTTTTAACGGGTATTACAACCAGTGGAACCCCTCACCTTGGTAATTATGTCGGTGCCATACGTCCGGCAGTTGAATCCAGTAAAAATTTAAAATTAGTATCCTATTATTTTCTTGCTGATTATCATTCTTTAATTAAAAATCAAGATCCAAGTTTAAGAAAACAATCCGCACTTGAGATTGCAGCCGCATGGATTGCTTTAGGGCTGGACTATAACAATTGTGTATTTTACCGGCAATCAGATATTCCTGAAATACCTGAATTAACCTGGATACTCACCTGCCTTACTGCCAAAGGATTGATGAACAGAGCCCATGCCTATAAAGCTGTGAAGGCCCAAAATGATGAACAAGGACATAATGACCCGGATAAAGGCATAACCATGGGACTTTTCTCATATCCGGTACTGATGGCAGCTGATATCCTGATGTTTAATGCTCAAAAAGTACCTGTGGGCAAAGACCAGGTTCAGCATCTTGAAATGACAAGAGATATAGCGGCAAGATTTAATCATGTTTATAAAAAGCTATTTATTCTTCCCGAAGTTATTGTGGATGAGACGTCTGCTGTTCTCGCAGGTCTTGATGGCCGTAAGATGAGTAAAAGCTATCATAATTATATTCCTCTGTTTGATACACAAAAACGTCTTAAAAAACTGATTATGAAGATAAAAACCAATTCTCTGGGTCCGGATGAACCCAAAGATCCGGATACTTGCACACTTTTTTCAATATATAAGGCATTTGCCAGTGAATCACAAACAAAAGAAATGGCCGAGCGTTACCGACGGGGAATTGCATGGGGAACCATGAAACAGGAGCTCTTTGAATATATTGATGACATATTAAAAGAACCCAGAAGACAATATGAAGACCTGATTAAAAATCCGTCTGATATTGATGAAATACTTATGAAGGGTGCAGCAAAAGCAAGAGAATTCTCCGTACCCTTTCTTGAAAAAATAAAAAAAGCCATTGGGATTCAATCACTGGGTTAATTGTTTGATTTCTTTAGAGGTCAAATAACGCCATTTTCCTTCTTTTAGATTCCCAAGGTTGATATTTGCCATCCGGACTCTTTTTAAAATATCAACCTTGTTCCCGGTTTTGCCCACCATTTTTCGAATCTGGCGGTTCCTTCCCTGTTTTAAAACAATATTGAATTTATTCTTTGAAAGACGTTTCACTCTTGCTTTTCTGGTTTTAACGTTGTCAATAACAATACCCTGTGACATATTTATTAATGCAGTTTCAGGTATGGGGTGAAGTGTCGTCACAATATACTCTTTTTCATGATTAAATGACGGATGGGATAATTTATTATGAAGATCTCCGTCATTGGTCAACAACACCAGTCCTTTAGAATTTTTATCAAGTCTTCCCACAGGATACACCCGCTCATCAATATCAATCAAATCAAGAATAATTTTTGATTTCTGCTGTGAACAGGATGTGACAACTCCCTGTGGTTTGTTCAAAGCAATATAAACTTTTGAAACATCTTGTTTTAAAATAATCGGATGATTATTAAAAAAAACCCGGTCATTTTCAGGGTCGATCTTTGTACCCAGTTCCGTGACAATCTGATGGTTTACTTTTACCTGACCGTTTAAGATATGCTCTTCTGCTTTTCTCCTGGAACAAAGCCCTGCATGGGCCAGATATTTTTGAAGCCGCACGTTACGACCTGTATTCCGCATTAATTTTTACATAATCAACACTGAAGTCACAAAACAGAAAAAAGTCCGTTTCTTTTCCTATATTCAAATCAAGTGTAATAGTAATTTCTTTATTTTTCATAATTTGAGCTGTCTTTTTTTCAGCTTCGTCTCCTATCCATTTGCCTTTTAAAATTAATGGCTGGTCATCAAAAAAAAGATCCATCTTTTCTGGAACAACATGGGCTCCGGACCGTCCGGCAGCTGCAGTGATCCTTCCCCAGTTAGGATCTTCTCCGTAAATAGCCGTCTTAACCAGATTGGAATGGGCAATGGTTTCAGACACCTTAAATGCATCCTGTTTTGATTGAGCCCCTTTAACAATAATCTGAATAAGCTTGGTGGCACCCTCCCCGTCTTTGACCACCATTTTAGCAAGTTCTATACAAACTTTATCCAGCATGTCCTGAAAATTTTTTTTAGAATCAGTATCGTTGATTTTCACTCCTGACATACCGTTTGCCAAGGCCAAAAGCGTATCATTGGTGCTGGTATCACCATCAATGGTGATCCGGTTAAAGGATTTTTCACTGGCTGCACTTAAACATACTTTTAAATCCTTGGCCGATATATTAATATCCGTACAAATAAAGGCCAGCATAGTTGCCATATCCGGCCGGATCATACCAGATCCTTTTGCAATCCCCATGATTGAAAATTTTTTATCATCTATCGTGCCACTTTTTTTTACAATTTTATTGTGTGTATCAGTGGTAAGAATAGCATCTGCAAAATCATCTGCATGATCAGCAGAAAGATGAATGACAATGTCCGGAACGCCGACTTTGAATTTATCCATGGGAAGATTCTGGCCAATCACACCCGTTGAAGACACCAAGACAAAGTCTTCGGGGATACCCAGTGATGTGGCCACCATTTTCGAACAGGCAATGGCATCTTTAATTCCCTTGTCTCCTGTAAAGCAATTGGCATTACCGCTGTTAACAAGAACCGCCTGGCACAAGCCTTTTTTAATTTTCTTTTTTCCCAGAATCACCGGGGCTGCAATCACCTTGTTTCGTGTAAACAGGGCTGCTGCAACAGCAGGGTTTTTACAATATATAAGCCCCAGATCTTTTTGATCTTTTTTTTTAATTCCAGCATGAATACCGGCAAATTTAAAGCCTTTCATAAAATTTACTCCACTTATAGATATAGAGGGATGAATAATGATACTTCTCAAAACTCATATCTCATATCTCATAAAAAAAATACATTATACGTTGGTGGCTGATTTGTGTAAATGATTTAAGAACAAACATTGACATATAATACCAAATATAATAATTGCATATACAATCATATATGTTGAGGTAAAAATGGAAAACAAAGAAAATTTTCTTGAAAGCTGTCTGTTTTTTAATACAAATGCCTTGTCCAGGTATTTATTAAAACTTGCTGAAAAAGAATTTAAGCACTTAAATCTCTCTCCTGCCCATGCATCTTTACTGCTGCTGATCTATGATACACCCGGAATCAGTCCAAAACAATTAAGCTTTCTTCTCCACCTGACACCTTCCACTATCACACGGTTTGTTGATGCTCTTGAGAAAAAGGGACTTTTAGTGCGTAAAACAAAAGGGAAGTCTGCATTTATCTTTCCCAGTGAAAAAGGACTTGAATTAAAAAGGTCCATTGCCGTTGCCTACAAAAAATTATATCTGAAATATACAAAAATTCTTGACTCTAATACAGCCAATCAATTGTCTTTTGCCATTCTTAAAGCCAATAAAAAGTTAGCCGACTTCTTAGACAATAATGAATAAAAATTTTAAAATTATTATTGAATATGACGGGACAGAGTTCTTTGGCTGGCAAAGACAAAATGATAAGATAACCATCCAGGGTGAAATTGAAAAAACTTTAACCCGGATTTTGAACCAGAAGGTCAAAATTTCAGCCTCCGGTCGAACCGATGCCGGTGTTCATGCCTTTGGCCAGGTCGCAAATTTTTATGCAAATACGGATATTTTACCCGGGGATCTTAAAAAGGGAGTGAACAGTCTGATCCAAAACTCCATTGTGATCAGGGAGTGCTGTATTGTGGATGATGATTTTCATGCACGGTACAAAGCAATTTCCAAAGAATATCATTATTTTATTTTAAACAGAAAAGACCCTTGCGCCATAAACAGGTTCTTTCAATGGCATATCCGATATCCTCTCGATATTGATGCAATGCGTCAATGTTGTCAGGCAATTACAGGGATTTTTGATTTTAAATCTTTTGAGAATACAGGAAGCCCGCGCTCTTCTACTATTCGGGAAGTCTTTTTTTTCAATATCAATAAAATTGAAAATAACAGAATTGTATTTAAAATTTGTGCCAATGGATTTTTAAAATATATGGTACGAAACCTCATCGGAACCATTGTTCTTGCCGGATTGAATAAAATGACTATTGATGACTTTATCAATATACTTGAAGCAAAGGATAGGACAAAGGCCGGTTCAACAGCACCGGCCCTTGGATTGTTTTTAAAAAAAGTGAATTATTCTTGAACTTTTATTTTTTTGATATGGTCATTATAATGTGAAATGATGTCCCGCCTGTAAATTAAACCGATCAGATGGTCTGAATCTTCTTCTTCCATTACCGGTAAAGCATCAATGTTTTTTTGAGTCAGCTTTAAGAGTACTGTGTTCAGATCTTCGGAAGGTGTGGTACAAATCAGCTCAGACACCATGATATCTTTCATCACAACCAATTGTTCTATATGGATTGCAAAAAGAACTTCCCTGATATCATTGGAGGAAAAAATGCCGGATAAATCACCTTTGGTGTTAATAACGGGAAAATAGTGCTGTTTGGTGCTTGAAAATATTTTTTTAAATTCACTGAATGGCATATCTTCATTCATACACCTGACTTCTTTGATCAAATGTCTTAAATTACCCACTTTTATGGTTTGAAGGATATCCATCATAAACTCACCGGCATGGGCCGGAGAATCAATTCTGGATTTGACCTGATTTTCAAAAATAGTCCATCGTTGACATAATAAATAACAGATGGAACAGACCATGAGGCTGGGTAATAATAAGTGGTAGGAATTGGTCATCTCACTGATAAAAATAATGGTTGAAATCGGTGTATTGGATGCGGCTGCGAAAAATCCTGCCATACCGACAATAACAAATGAACCTGGGGCCGTGACAACCGAAGGGATAAGCAGGTGAAAAATTTTCCCGACAGCCCCGCCCATGGCGCCCCCTATGACGATTGACGGGCCGAACACCCCGCCGCTGCCACCGGAACCAATGGAAAAGGATGTGGTAAATATTTTTCCCAGGGCCAATGCAATTAAAGTGGGGATGGCCACCTGGTTAAAAATTGCCTGCTGAGCAATTCCATAGCCGAATGAAAGGGTATAGGGAAGAAAAAAACCGATAATACCAGTGATCAAACCACCCACAGCCGGTTTAAGATGGTTGGGGATTGAAAATTTTTTAAAAAGATCTATTACCCCGTAAAATACTTTAATGTAAAGAATAGCAGTCAGCACAAGAACACCGGCAAGAACGATGTAAGGCCCTAGTTCCAAAGGGTTTTGAAACTTAAAATTTGGAGAATCAAATAAAGATCCCCATCCGAAAACAAGACAAAAAGTACAATAGGCAAAAACAGAAGAGATACCGGCCGGAATAATGACTTCCGATTCAAAATCAGGGTCACGGTAAAGAACTTCCGCCGCAAAAAGCGCACCGGCCAGTGGAGCACGAAATATGGATCCGACACCGGCGCCAATCCCGGCGGCCATCATGATTCTTCTTTCTCTTTCAGACAGTTTGAATTTAGTGGCCAGAAAAGATCCAAACCCCGCACCGATTTGCGCTATGGGCCCTTCCCTGCCTCCTGATCCTCCGGTTGTCAGTGTTAATGTGGAAGCAATGGTTTTAATGAAGGGTATTCTGCCACGGATGAGCCCTCCTTTATGATGGTAGGCATCAATGGCTGCATCTGTTCCATGGCCCTCTGCTTCCGGGGCAAATGTATAAACGAGCCAACCGCTGACAACACCGCCTAAAGCCGGTAAAATTAAAAGTATCCATTTGTTAAAAGGGGTTTGGGTGTGAGGCAGCAGAAGGTGCTCTCCTGCCGGAGCCCCCGGTCTGTATCCCGCCATCAGATCCATGAAAAAATGCATGCCAAGTCCGCATAAACAATGGAAAACAATGGCACCGCAACCGGCAATAATGCCGATTAAGACAAAATAAAACAGCCATCTTCCTGCGACTGCAATATCCCCTGAACCCATTCTTTCTTTAAACCCCATGACCATTACCCTTTTCTAAGGTCATCAATTCCACTCAATATGATATCAAACAATGTTTCTACATCACTCTCTTCCAGACAGGAAAATGCCACCCGGATATTTTTTTTACCAATGGAAATCAAACCGGTCCCGTAATTATCCAGAAGATGGAGCCTTAATTCTTCTGCGTCCACATCCTTTAACCGGATACACATGAAATATCCTGAATTAAATGGATAGACATCAAAGGCATCTTTAAATTTAGGATCTTTTAAGACCGCTTTCATTTTTAAAGCCCGTCTTTTCAGGAGATCAAATTTTTCTTTTTTATAAACCTCATAATTTTCATCCGCCATGGATTTTAAAAGAATGGTCTGGCTCAAATGGGATGAATTGGAAATATTTCCACGGATACATCCTCCGGTCTTCTTTTCCAGTGCTTCCAGGACATTATCATCATCTCCAAAAACACCATAGGTAATAAAACCTGTTCTGAACCCCCAAACATAGTCTTCTTTTGTTGCACCATCAAGTTTAATAGCGACAAGGCGTTTGTCTGCACCTGCAAGTTTGGTAAATATGGATTCTTTGCTGGTTTGTTCTTCAAAGAAAAGTCCAAAGTAGGCATCATCACAAGCAACAACCACATTGGTACCCTGTCGGGCAATATCAATGAGAATACCGGCAACCCTGTCAGCTTCGGATACACTTAAGGAATATCCGCTGGGGTTATGAGGAAAATTTAAAACCGTGACAATTTTATCATTTTCCTTTGCCTGTTGACGCATCACTTTTTCAAAAGAATCTATATTAAACCGGGTCAGCTGATCATCATAGGCTTTGTAATGAACAATTCGTCCGCTGTTTCTGACACAAAAGGTCATAGTGTAATTACCCCACATCATATCAGGCAGAACAATCACATCGTTTGTGTTCACCCACATATCAGACAGAATACTGACGCCGTGGGTGATACCTGAAGTCACAACAGGAAGACTGATTTTTTTATTTTTAAGTGACGGGTTCTTTTGATAAAGGTCGGACTTCCATTTGTTCCGAAGTGCTGGAATGCCAAAGGATGGGGCATAAGGCAAATAATCATCCGGTTCAATATCTTTAATATACTTTGTGATCGAAGAAAGGCTTAATACGCTGTTGCCTTCTTTGGCAATACCAATTGTCGCATTAATCTTATCTGCTTTTTGTTTGGCTTCAGCACTCTGACTCAGGATGCCTTTTGGAAAAAAAAGGGCTTTTCCCATATCAGAAAGCATTTCAAAAATGTGGGGATTGGATCCATTAATAATTTGGTTTAGTTCTTGTGCAATAGGATTCATAATTCACTCTTTTTAAAATGGTTAGTGGATAAAGTAACCCTGAAAACAATTCATTAAAGTAATTGAAATTAAAAAAACTCTGTAGCTTTATCAAGACTAAAACCACAGAGTTTAAATAAAACTTATATATAAAAATTATCTTCTTTTGGAAGCTTTGATCGGGTTAATCTTTTGTTTTTTATTTGCTGCAACAGTTTTAACATGGGTTGCAATATTGCAATTTCCGTTTTTCCATTTTAATGATGGATCCGGAGCGGCAGTGCAATATTCACCGGTTTCATATTTTGAAGTTCTCGCACATCCTTTGCATTCATCAATAATAGGGAGGCATGCTCCTTCATTATAGCTGCATCCTTTTGCCGTCATGAATACGCAGTCGTCACCTTCCCTGATAGTTGTACAAATCATAATAATAATCCTGTATCTTAATCCTGTAGTTTGAATTTTAAATAGTCTCTTAAGACCTATAAACCTCAATTAAATATCACAGCATCAAAAAATAGTCAATATTTGACTCAAAATATTTAAGTCGAATTTTCCCAAGGCAATCGCTTGTAAAATAAAAAATCATCTTTAATTATTGTCCGTAAAAAATATAAATATGACCAAATTAACAGGGCCATTCTGATTTATTCAGGAAGCTCTACATGTTCATATGAAATTGTGTAGTTTATTATATGATTTATGTAATTTATTACATAGTTTTAATCAGGTGTGATAATTGATCCAGTCTGGTTACTAAACGAGCTTAATGGAGATTTTCAATAGGAATTTACTGAAGGATTTCAATTTCGACGCGTCTGTTCATCATTCTTCCCCAAGCGGTATTGTTGCTTTCAACGGGGTTAATGCTTCCCAAGCCTTTAACTCCAATTTGATCTGGATTTATACCCCTTCCAAGTAGAAAACTTCTGACAATATTAGCCCTGAACTCTGACAACTTTATATTGTATTTTTGATAGCCTTCTGAGTCTGTATAGCCTGAAATCAAAATCTTGGCGTCAGGATGCATTGTAAGAATATCAGCAAAATTTTTTAATTTGTTAAATCCTTCTTCAGTAAAGTCATTGGTGTTATAGTTAAATCTGACAATTATTGTTTCCTCTGGTAAAGGCAAAATTTTTTTTTTCATTTCACCATCTTGATCTGCCGGATTAATTTTTTTTTCGTTTTTTAATTCATTCGGCCTTATGGATGTGTTTGACGACTTAATTGGATTTTCAGACAAGTTTTTATTTTCAATAATTTCATGAAGTTCATCTTGAACTAATGGTTCGGGGATTCTTTTTTTTATATCTTTCTGCGATATTACTATGTTGTTACCGGGTATTGTCATTTTTTCCTGATGATTGGCAATCCCTTGATCGTTTTTTTTAATTTGAATTTTTTCTTCTTTATTACCCACATCTTTTAACACTTCTATTTGATTATATTCATTTTTTCTATTTTTTGAGCTATCTGCTAAGATGGTTGGATTTAAAAATTCCGGAAGGAACTTGGATCTATTATTTGTTATAAAATTTATGTGGCTATTGGTATCTGATATGACTTGCTGAAAACTCACAGGGAATAATATCCACCAGCAGATAATTAAAAACAAAAAAAATCCGACTATTCCAATTAATAAATTACCGATCCCCCCCCCCTTTTTTTTCGGAGGTATGGGTCTCAAAAGTACTGATTGGGATTGAATATCGGGGACAGGTTTTTGATGATAGTTTGTAAATCCATTTATATCACGATTCCTGACATATGCGGGGATTTTAAGTTCTTTGGCACACTCCTGTATAATGCCCGCACTAATTGTTTCTTTGTCTTTAACATAACCCGACAACAATGCATGATCACAAATAATATTGATCCTTCTGGGGAATCCCCCGGAATACATGAATATTTCCTGAACAGCAAAAGGTTCAAAAATGGATTGAACTGCACCGGCAACTTTTAACCGGTATTGTATGTACTCATCCGTCTCATCAGGAGTTAATGGATCAATATTATAATTTAGTGTCAATCTTTGCCGGACAGCTCTGTTTTGATCTTGATTTAAAATTTCATTAAATTCATTCTGCCCGACAAAAAAAATATTTATTAATTTAGTGTTTGTCTTTTCAATATTTGATAACAAGCGAATTTCTTCAAGCAGTTCCTGGGTTAACAGCTGCGCTTCATCAATGATAAGTAAAATTTTTTTATCAATTTTATGAGCATCTAGTAGGAATTTGCGAAATCGAACAAGAAAGGCACCCTTTGATGAAAATTCCTGGTTAATTCCAAAAGAGGATGCAATGTAATTAAAGAAATCAAGTTTTGAAAGACTTGGGTCTGAAACTGATGCACAAATGATATCGTTGCTCAGACTCTGTATTAATGAATTTATTAGTGTTGTTTTACCCGTACCGACATCTCCGGTCAATAAAAGGAACCCTTTGTTATCAAGAATACCATATTTAAGTGTTGCCAATGCTTCTTGATGCTTTTCCCCAAGCCACAGAAAATCAGGGTCTGAACTGATTTGAAACGGTTTTATTTTTAATTTATAAAAAGAAGTATACATATGAATTAATTATGAATTATGAAGAAACCCCATATCTTTTGCTTGAGTATTTTTTGTCCCGACAACCAGTACTTCAATTTTACTTTTTTCATTCTGCTTAAAATAGAGACGTCCATTATATGCAAATAGTACTTCAAGGCAAGTTGTTTTATGTTTTTTTCCCGAAAACACTTTTCTTTTTATCGTTATTTTCTCTGGTTTCTGATTTAACAATAGTATACATTCTTCTGCCTTGATTTGTTGATCTTCATTTAGACTTAATAATCCTGAAATCGCTTTTCTATTCATTACAATGTTCTTATACAGAACACTAAAACGTTTAAAAGTAAAATCGAACTCATTTCTTTTGCTTTTCGAGCTTTTTCTTCTTTCATATTTGCTGATTGTTGACTTGAGTTCATTGATTTCCTCTTCCTTCTCCTGTTTTAATTCAATAAAGGCATTAAGTTGTTTTTCAAGAGAGAGAATCTCATCAAACATTTCGTCTTCATTTATTTTTAATTTCTTTTTATCTTTTTGATATTTAGCATTCAAAGATTTAATATTTTCAAACAATCCCTGTCGCTCTTTTTTCAAATTTTCTAAAATCTGTTTATGAACCTGTTCTTCTTTTTGCAAATCATCAATTAAAGCCTTTTTGACTTTTGTATCATGTGCTGCTTTTAAACTTCCAACTTTATATAAAATTAAAACAATTAAAAGACCAGCACTGAAATATATTAATAAAATAAAATTAGCGAGTCTGGAACCATGATTCAGATTGATCTCAGCACTAACAGTCAACCCATCATTTAAAATTTTGAAATTCTGCTTTGCAATGATTTCAAAGTTATTATTTTCATTAAGGCTGTTTATAAACGCATCTGCATTAATAAAAGTTGGATAAATCAATTTCCCTTTTTTAGTGGTGACAAGGGCTTTGAGGTCAAGACCAATATATTGAACCATCCAGTCAGTTTCAAGAAAGGTGTAAATATTTTCGGCAATCTGCTCTTCAATCGATACCCGTCCATCTAAAAGATTTGAGGTATCTCCAATAAAAATATTCTCAATCTTTTGAAGATAATGACGATTAAAATATTTTTGATAGACGTTCAGTGTAACGACATATAGAATTGGTGTGAATAACAGACAGAATATTACCGTTTTTAATGGAAAATATTTCATTTATACTCCGAATTATATTATATCTATTCTACTGAAGAGCGACTTTATCTTAGAAAGCATTAATTATCAAGATGTTAAGAATAATATGTATATGATAATGCTCAATTTGTTTTCTTTTATTCTCTTGAAAAAACAATTGAAGTCACCTATATATAACTTTGCTCTTTTATCAATTCAAAAAACGAAACAATTCGATCATGTGCTATAACTTATAATATTTTTGTTTTATAAATTAAAGTGACATGATAATTGGATGTGCAAACTACGCAAATAATTTGGAGGTCATAATGAAATCCGCTTTAAAATTCTTTTTTATCCTTGTTGTTTTCTGTTTTGTTCTCGGCTGTCAATCTGAACAGGAAAAAAAAGAATCTTTTTTTAATAAAGCAAATAACTACTATGCTCAAAAAGAATATAAAAAGGCTGAAATTGAGCTTAAAAATGCCATTAAAATAGATCCTAAATTTATTCAAGCGAATTATCTTTTAGCTGAAACCATGGTAAAATTGGGAAATTTAAAAGGTGCTTTTGGTATGTATTCCAAAGTTGTCCAATTAGATCCTGACAACAATAAAGCACAATTAAAGTTAGCCGAATTCCTCTTCCTTGGCAAACAAATTGAGCCGGCCATGGAAAAAATCATTATAATTCTTGAGAAAGAACCCCAAAATATAACAGCCCTGCATATCCAAGCCCAAATATATTTAGTTAAAAAATCTTACAATGAAGCTACTGCCGTTTATGCTGCAATTTTAAAGATTGATTCTAAAAATATTGGCGCATTGCAGAATCTGGCCAGAATTAAAGCTATTGAGAATAATCCCCAAGAAGCAGAGACTCTTCTTCTAAGCGCCATTGAAATTGATAGACAAAATATAAAATTATATTCTGTTTTAGCCGGATTTTACCTTAAAAACAAAGAATTTAAAAAAATTGAATCTTTATTAAAAGATGCGATTAAAAATAATCCGACAAATGAACGAGCCTATATTCTTTTAGGAAACTACTATTTAATTCAAAAAGAACATGATCAAGCTGAGAAAGCCTATCAGGGCGCAATTGATACAAAGAATAATTCAATAAAATCATATATGATTATGGCAAACTTTTACGAACGTATCAATAATAAGGAAAAAGCCCTTGATTCATATAAAAAAGCTTCCGCCATCGAACCTGACGACTTATCAATTAAAAACACTATTGCAAGGTTTCACTTCAATAACAAAAATATTGAAGAAGCCAATAAACTAATTGATCCTATTCTCAACGAAAGACCGGATTATTACCCTTCCCGATTACTAAAAACAGAAATCCTGCTGTTAAATAAAAATTTTGACGAAGTATTGCCGTTAGTTGAATCACTTGAAAAAGATGAACCAAAGTCATTCAGAGTCCATTATTTAAAAGGACTTTATTATATTGGGAAAAGAAAGCTGGACCAGGCAAAAGCTTCTATTATTAAATCTATTGAACTTAATCCCAGATTTTTGAAAGCAAAACTTTTGCTTTCAAACCTCTATCTATCTGAAAAATCATATGATTTAGCACGAATGGAAGCAACAGATGCCCTTAAACTTGCTCCTAACAGCTATAATGCCCGAATGATCAGGGCAAATGCTTTAATGGGTCAACAAAAACCTATGGAAGCAGAAAAAGATTTTCTACGGCTTATTGAACTTTTGCCTGAGAATCCATTGGCTTATTATCGGATGGGGCTTTTACAGGCTAGCTTAAAAAAGTATGATTCAGCCTATGAATATTTTTTCAAAACCTATGAAAAAGACAATCAAAAAATGGATGTATTTTTACAAATTATCCGTGTCCATGTCGCGAAAAAAGAGTTTAACAAAGCCCATGAATTTTGCAACAAACAATTGAAAGTTATTGAGGGGAACAATACGTCCAAAGCGATTGTTCATAATATTCAAGCGCAGCTTTTCTCAGAACAGAATAATTCTGAACAAGCAAAACAATTCTTCACTAAAGCCATTGACGCCAATCCACAATTTACAGGTCCATATAATGCTCTTGCAAAAATTTATTTATCAAACAAAGAAAAACTCAAAGCTCTTGACCAATATCAGTCAATCTTAAAAATAAATCCAAACAATGCCTTTGCGCACATGATGATTGGAACTATTTATGATAGTGAAAAAAAATACGAAAAAGCAGCTGATCATTATCGCCAGGCTCTAGAAATAGATCCTGATTATGCCCCTGCCGCAAACAATCTGGCATACCATTTGGTAGCACGTACTAATGAAATTGAAAAGGCCTTGGAACTAGCACGAAGAGCCAAAGAAAAATTCCCCGAAGATCCTGCCATTGCTGATACGCTCGGGCTGGTATACTATCATAAAGGTTTATATGGAAACGCTGAAATCGAATTTACTGATGCTTTGACGAAATTATCGAATAATGCGACCATTCATTTTCACCTTGGCCGTACTTATGCCAAAAAAGGGGAAAAGCAGCTTGCTAAAAAATCATTAAAAAAGGCCTTTGAGCTTAGCAATGATTTTGAAGGTTATGAAGAAGCCAAACAATTGCTGGGAGAGCTTAATTAATTTTTTCAAAATTAACGCGACAATTTCATATTATCAACGTCAATCAGCAGCAGCGTACTGTCCTTTATCGAGCACAGCGCCAGTTTCCAGCCTCCGCGCCGCTGCGGGATGATATGTACCCGATCGCCCTTGGCTGCCCCTTGATTCCCAGTCCCATTGCATTGAACTTGTGTATGTCTGTTACCGTGCCCAGTAGCGTACTCTTGCCGCTGCCAGAATGCCCGATAATGGTCAGTTTGTCCAGATCAATGCCGCGCTTGCTGCCCCACCATCAACTTCATGGGTTTATTGTATGCTGGATAAAGAACTATTATAGTCTGTGTTCATTCCAAATAGAACCCTTTGCTTCAAAAGTCAACAAGCGATCAGAGGTGCGAACTATTGCTTTACTCGATGTTATTTTTATCGTATGTAGGGTCTCCTTACCTCGGAGTGGGATTGAAATAAAAGTCGAAGTTTTTGTCGTGAAACCAATTACTTTGCTGGATGTTATTACCACAGCGACATATTTTTCTACTTTTGCTGTAACGAACTCATCATTAATTGAAAGTTGAGTTTCAATGAATTGATTAGATACTGTATTATAGCCGATAACACGATTGTTAGTTACCAATAAAGCAATATATGGAGATAAGGACGCAATTGCTTTTTCTGACTCGTCTATCCTCAAATGCAAATATTTCCAAACACCAGAAGAGGTAGAAATTATAAAAAAATGATCATTGGTTAGAAATGCACCTAAGTTGCCCTTTGATGCACTCCATAGAACATTCTCTTTTGACTGAAGGTTAAAGGGAATAGTCTTTTTACCCTCTATAATAGCAATAATTTTACTATCCGCCTCGAATATATCAATTAAGTCTTCTATTTCTTCTTCAGCATAGGAGAAGGTTGCAGATAAAAGTATAGATAGACAAAAAAGGATATAAAGTTTTTTTCGACAGTACGCCATACTCTCCTCCTGATGATATCAAGATAAACATCTCTAAATATAATTTCGACTTTAACAAAAAATATCGGTTGGAAAAAATATTATCTCATAATGTCAGATAATGCAAAATTTTTAGATTTTTTTCGAGTTACTCCTGGGAGTACTAATGATATGAAGTGGGACTATAATCTCTTCAAGTGCACTGAGTATGTCTATTTCAAATATTCTCCCCATGAAAATCAGATAAAATAAATTTCGCAACCTTGTTGAAAAGTTGTATAATAATTTCAATGCCCAGTTCATCCGGGCAAATAAACATTCAATTTTAAATAAGGGGGTCATCATGAAAACATCAAAAGCGATAAAAAGTTTCCTGAAATACCATCAGATGAATTCAAAAAAAATACCATCCTAAATTACAAATGTTTCTTGGCGGTGTTTGAAAAAGAATTCGGACATTATGAAATGTCCATGATTTCTTCTGATGACATTATGAATTTTCTGGTAACGGTCACAGAAGGCCACAAATCTTCAACCAAAAAACTTAAATATTCACTTCTTAAAACTTTTTTCAATTTCATCAAAAACTCAATCGATCAAAGCATATCCAATCCGTGTGACTCTCCCATACTTAAAAAGATATTCAAAGCGGCAAAAGGTGTTTTTATTCCAAAAAAAGTAGCCGTTCGTTTGCGTGAATATATTGCGTTGGAAAATATCAAGGATGATAACAGAGTTTTCCCCCTGGGATATACAAGAACCCGGGAGATTGTTAAAAATGCTGGTAACAAGATTGGTGTTTTTGTTAAACCTCATGACCTCAGAAGGCACGCAGCGACCTATGTAAGCAGATCCGGAGTGCCTATTGAAATAGTTTCAAAAATCATTTTACGCCATTCAAATTTATCGACTACACAAAGGTACCTCGGAAAAGCCAGTGATAATGAAGCCATCTATTGGATTGAAAATATTTACAGATAAAAAAATTAGGAGATTGGAAAGTTTTCAATCCCCTTTATACTTTTTCTTCCTAAAGGCTTGAAATGCCAGTACTCGCCTACCTTTGGTAGGAAAACTGAGACAGGTCAATATAATCATTTTTTGACTATTCTGAGGATAACCATCTTTCCCAAATATTTTTCCGAAAAATGGCTTAACCTATCGTCCAATTTTTTGAGGAAGGATCAGTTGAAACGCCCCTGTCTTTCTGGTGTCGATATTATCCTGGAAGAGTCTGAAAAGCATAAGCATTGACATTGTTGCGCAAATAAGTTTGCACAGATAGCAAAAAATAAAAAAATACTTGACAAAAATATTACTCTAAGGCATTTACAATAAATAATCGGCCATTATCAAAATTTAAAGGAGGATAAATTGAAAAAAACATTTAAGTACAAATGGTTATTGGCAATTTTGACAACATTGGCAATTTTGACAGTTGGCAGTTTCGCTTCTGCTGCCGATTTACGTGTGGGTGTAGATACTGCTTTTGTGCCTTTTGAATTCAAAGGCAAGGACGGCAAGTACACAGGTTTTGATGTTGATCTGTGGGATGCGATTGCTAAACGTATAAACGTGAAGTATAAGCTGGTCCCAATGGATTTTAACGGGCTTATCCCAGGAATAACCTCCGGTAACCTGGATGTGATTCTTGGAGCCATTACAATTAAATCTGCAAGAGAAAAAGCTATTGATTTCTCACATCCCTACTTCAGAGCCGGCTTAAAGGTCATGGTACGGACTGAAAATACCGATATTAAGGGCCCCTCTGACCTCAAAGGCAAGGTTGTGGCGGTGAAGACCGGAACGGTAACTGTTGATTATGTAAAGAATTTGGGCACGAAAAAAATTGTCCAGTTCCCAAATATTGATCAGGCCTATCTGGAAGTGGTCACTGGTGGTGCTGATGCAGCCATGCATGACACGCCCAATGTACTGTATTTCATCAAAACTGCAGGCCATGGTAAAGTCAAAGAGGTCGGTGCCAACGTAAAAGCGGCTTTTTACGGAATCGGTTTTCAACAGGGAAGCGCTTTGCGTGACAAAGCCAACATCGCCCTGTTGGAATTGCAGGAATCCGGTGAATTCGACAAAATTTATATCAAGTGGTTCGGCTCAGCGCCGGAATAGCACACAACCACATATTTGAAACGAGATGCGGATATCCAAATCTATTGATTGGTCGATCGGTAGATTAAAGCGGTGGTTACTTAGGGCTCCGGTAATTAATAAATCTTCAACCGGGGCTCTTGAACCTCACATTTTAATTGATTGAAATCAAGATATGAAGGAAACATCATGGTCTTTGAATTTAAATATATAGTGGAAGCGATCCCCTCTTTGCTCATAGGTGCCAGGCTAACCGTGTATATAACCATTATCGGTATCATCGGCGGCCTGATCTTGGGCACTGTGGCCGGACTTTTCAGGCTTGCCGGAACCAGTGCTGTAGGCGGCGAAAGCTATGGGGGTTTTCGGGTGTTGAGCGTTATCGCTCAGAAGCTTGCCGTTGCCTACATCGAACTGATCCGGGGAACACCCATCATTGTTCAAGCCATGTTTATCTATTTTGCCCTGCCCATGCTGATTGAAGTGGCCACCGGTATAAGAGGGATTCGCTTTAATGCCCTGACTGCCGCTATTATTACGATCATATTAAACGCGGGTGCCTATATGGCTGAAATCGTTCGTGGTGCGGTGCAATCCGTAAACAAGGGGCAGGTTGAAGCCGGTCTGGCCATGGGGATAAGCCGGCTGCAATTAATTATAAATATCATCGGCCCAATTGCCTTTAAACGCGCCATTCCACCCTTAGGCAATCAGTTTATCATCAGCATGAAAGATACTTCACTGTTTATTGTCATCGGTGTTGGGGAGCTGACACGTCAAGGTCAGGAAATCATGGCAAGTAATTTCAGGGCTCTGGAGATATGGTCTGCGGTTGCAGTATGTTATCTGATCATGACAACGGCTTTGGCTCTATCGCTGAAATTTATTGAAAAAAGGATGACGGCAATATGAACGGTCTCATTGAATTTAAAAATGTCAATAAAAGCTTTGGCAAAGTGAAAGTTTTGCATGACATCAATCTGACGATAGAAAAAAAAGAAGTGATCATCATTGTCGGACCTTCAGGATCAGGCAAGTCAACCCTGTTGCGCTGTATCAACGGGCTGGATATCATCACATCAGGAGAATTAATAGTCAATGACATTTCTCTTCCCGAACATTATCAACAGATCCGCAATATCCGTAGGGAAGTTGGGATGGTATTTCAGTTATTCCACCTTTTTCCGCACATGACCGCTCTGGAAAACATCGCTTTCGGTCCTAAAAAAGTTCGGGGAGCTTCCCAGAGCGAGGCCAATGCCGTTGCCAAAGATCTCTTGGAAAAAGTCGGACTTTCTGACCGAAGCACTCATTATCCTTCCGAGCTATCCGGAGGGCAACAACAAAGGGTTGCGATTGCCAGAGCTATGGCGGTGAAACCAAAAATTATGCTTTTTGATGAACCTACATCAGCCCTTGATCCGGAATTGCGCGAAGAAGTCCTCAACGTCATGATGGCTGTTGCCAAGGAAGGCATCACCATGGTGGTAGTTACGCACGAAATGAGTTTCGCTAAAAAGGCAGGATCCAGGCTTTTATTTATGGACGATGGTCGAATTGCAGAAGACGGTGATCCGGAAACGATCCTGAAATTTCCCACCACTGAAAGATTGAAGAATTTTTTACAGCACGTGGGGTATTAATCCTTAATATCAGTTTATTAACAAAAGGAATTTTGGATTATGTCTATCAGCCCCCCTAAAACTATAGAGGAATTAAGACACCTTTATATCAAGATTCGAAACGGCAAACACACAATACGGCTCACCGATCGTACCCTGACAGTTCTGAAACACATGCTCGACGATCCCAACGAGACAGCGGCCAAATCCATATCTGAAATAGCCAGGGAAAACAACATCAATATTTCATCTATTACCCGGTTGGCACAAAAGCTGGGTTTTAGCGGCTTCCCGGGCCTCAAAGATATTTTCCGAAGCAGTCTAAAGCAGCGTAAGAATTTTTACAGTGAGCAGGTAAAAAAATTCTTGCAAAAGGGATCTGTAGACCATGACGGCAAGACCTCTTTGTTGGAACGGGTGATTCAAGATGAATGGAGCAATGTCATGCTGATGGCGGATACTTTTGATGAACAAAAGTTTGCCACCATTATCAAGCTGATGATCAATGCCGAACGTATCCTCATTGTAGGCCTGCGAGGCAGCTATCCCCTGGCACATTATCTTGGCTTTTATCTTAAAATGATCCGTAATGGCGTTAGCATTATCGGACAGGCCGGCCACACACTGGCAGATGATTTATCAGCACTCAAATCGGGAGACTTGCTGGTGGCTATCAGTATCAATCCCTATACGAAAGCTACTGCAGATGCCTGCCATATTGGCAAACTCCAGGCTGCGGACATCATCGCGATTACAGACAACTTGTCTTCCCCTTTGGCCATGGAAACCGATAATTTCCTTATTGCTTCCGCTGAAGGCAATTATTTTTTCAATCCAATGGTAGCCGCCATCATCTGCATCGAAACATTACTTTCCGAATTGGTGAAACAATTGGGCGATAAAGCCATACAGCGCTTGAACCATATCGGATACATATTAGAGGAGTTGGAAACAGAAATATCATAGTGAACTTTCTGAAAAAAACTGAATTTTATATGTTCCGATAAGCCAGCAAAAGACTCGGTCATATTAAAATGAACACTACCGTTACGTCCTTTTAATGACCATGGTTGACGGTGGAACTATAACAACATAAAGGAGATCAATGATGAAAGAATGGAAAAAACAACTTCAAAACAGCATAAATACTCTTGAACGGCTAAAAGCGTTAATCAACGTTACTCCAGAAGAGGAAAAGGCCATTACCACCCTCAAAACCAAATGGGGAACGTCACCGTACTTCGCTTCTCTCATGGATAAAGATGATCCCAATTGTCCCATTCGCAGGCAGGTGCTGCCTTCCATGAAAGAAAAGGTGAATAAATTCGGCATCGACGACTATCTGATCTGGAAGGAAAACAGGAACACCGAGGAAGTCCGTCCTGACAGTATCGCCAGACAATACCACGACCGTGTGGCCTTTACCGTGACAGATGTCTGTTTCAATTATTGCAGACATTGTTTCAGAAAGGAAGTGGTTGTGGACAGGGAACTTCAGCTTCGCATGGATGTGGATGAGGGCTTGGCCTGGATCGGTGAGCATAAAGAAATTCGTGATGTTTTAATAACCGGAGGAGATCCGTTTATTCTGTCGGATGAGAAAATCGAATATATCATCCGCAAATTAAGGGAAATTTCGCATCTTGAGATGATCCGTTTCGGTACGCGGGCGCCAATTGTATTACCCCAGAGGATAACCAATGGATTGAAAAAGGTATTGAGCGTGTATCACAAGGTTCCTATCTGGATCAATACCCAGTGCAATCATCCCAACGAGATTACCCCAAAAACCGCAGAGGCTGTATTCAAGCTTCTTACCTGCGGTGTCAACGTCGGCAACCAGGCGGTTTTGCTCAAAGGAATAAATGACGACGTTGAAACATTCAGAAAATTGCACCAGAAACTTTTGACCGTTCGCATACGGCCTTATTATCTCTTCTACTGTGAACCAGCCCCTGGAATCGATCATTTCAGAACCCCGGTTGAAAAGGGTGCGGAACTCATACGGGATGCCATACGCGGCCATACCACCGGGCTTGCCCAGCCCATGTATGTCATTGCCACCAATATCGGAAAGATTCCGCTAATGCCCGATTACTATATAATGGGAAAAGATGAGAAGGAATATACGCTCAAAAATTACAGAGGCGTCACCACCAAATGGCCCAATATTACTGAGTAGATATAAATATGGACTATCAACAAATACTTGAAGAAATTCATACAGAAGTCAAGCCGGTCATTATCCAGGGAAAGGTTGCAGATTACATTCCCAAACTGGCGACTGTACCTTTGAATAAATTCGGGATGGCAGTCCAGATTTTGAATGGAAAATTATTTTCTGTCGGTGATGCAGATGAGTATTTTTCCATTCAATCCATTTCAAAGGCCTACACTTTGATCCTTGCCCTGCAATTTGTGGGAGAAACTAATTTGTTTAAACGAGTCGGCAGAGAACCCTCTGGAAATCCGTTTAATTCACTGGTTCAGCTTGAATATGAAAATGGGATACCCCGAAACCCTTTTATCAATGCCGGCGCTATGGTACTGGTAGATATTATCCTTTCCCAGTCAAAGGACGCAAAGCAAACCATTCTCAAATTTGTTCGGGATCGGTCTAATAATCAGAATATCGATTTTGATAAGGAAGTGGCTGCATCGGAAAAGAGTAAAGGATTTCGGAATGCAGCTCTGGCCAATTTTCTCAAGAGTTATGAAAACCTTGAAAATGATGTGGAAGATGTTCTTGATATTTATTTTTCCCTATGCTCGTTAAGCATGAATTGTATTGACTTGGCCAAAAGTTTTATGATCCTGGCAAATCATGGACTGTCCCCTTGGTCCGGAAAGCAAATAATAAGCAAAAGCCAAGCTAAACGGATCAATTCACTCATGCTCACCTGCGGGACCTATGATGCCGTGGGTGATTTTGCTTATCGCGTAGGCTTGCCGGGAAAAAGCGGCATTGGCGGCGGAATTATCGCGTTTATCCCGGGCCAGCTCTGTGTGGCTGTCTGGTCTCCCGGCCTCAATTCCAGTGGAAATTCTCTGGCTGGAACACAGGCTCTTGAATTGTTTACAACCAAAACCGGTAAGTCTATTTTTTAATCGAGAGAGACGGATCGCAGGTAGAGATTAAGCATTCTGAGTGAAAAATTTTTATTTTTATTTTTTTTAATAGCGCCAATATATGGTATGAAGTGGGACTATAGTCTCTTCAAGTGCACTGAGTATGTCTATTTCAAATATTCTCCCCATGAAAATCATATAAAAATAAATTTCGAAACCTTGTTGAAAAGTTGTATAATAATTTCAATGCCCAGTTCATCCGGGCAAAAATAACATTAATTTTAATAAATGGAGGCCATCATGAAAACATCAAAAGCGATAAAAAGTTTCCTGAAATACCATCAGATGAATTCAAAAGAAACACCATCCTAAATTACAAATGTTTCTTGGCGGTGTTTGAAAAAGAATTCGGACATTATGAAATGTCCATGATTTCTTCTGATGACATTATGAATTTTCTGGTAACGGTCACAGAAGGCCAAAAATCTTCAACCAAAAAACTTAAATATTTACTTCTTAAAATTTTTTTCAATTTCATCAAAAACTCAATCGATCAAAGCATATCCAATGCCCAGCATGCCGGAGGTGAGAATGTAGACACCGAATCCAATGAGAAGAAATCCGCTTACAATCCGCACCGCCATTGGATGACTGTTCACCACCCGAATTCTTTGCCGAAATGATAGTGAGGCATACCCGGCTATTAACATGGGAATTGAGAATCCCAAAGAATAAAAAGCCAAGAGAATAAGTCCGGATGAAAGTTTTCCCTGGGTTGCCACCAATGCCAAAACTCCGGATAACATAGGGCCGACGCAGGGTATCCAGACAAGACCGAGGGTAAGTCCAAGAATGAGGCCAGACCATCGCCCTTTGCTCTGGAACTGAAACCTGTAAAAGAAAGTAACTTTTTTAAACAGATTGATACCCAAAAGCATGAACAGTCCAAAAGCAATGACAATTACTCCGGCAAGTTTTTCCACAACAGGCATTATGCCGGAAACAGCCCCTCCAAAAACCGAGGTGATTGCACCCATTGCTATAAAGCTCAGGCTTAAGCCAAGAACGATGAGCAAAGGGCGATGCCTGTGGTCTTCATTTGTCCCAGTGACAATAATAGGGATAACGGGGAGAACGCATGGGGATGCTATACTGGCAAGCCCTGCAATGATGCTCATGAAAATAGATGCGAATGTGATATCTGCGGGAGTCATTGTATCTAGGACCTCTCTATAGATTGAATAAGGGCGCGAATATTTGCTGCATTGTGTATCCCTGGTGTCATGCGTTTGATTTCCTTACCTGAGGAGTCTGCCAGGAGAAGAGTGGGAAGGCCCCGTATGCCATATTGATAAAATAAGTTCCTATGGGCAGGTACAGTGGTTTTGATATACCTGATATTTACTTTTCCATTAAGTTCATCCGACATGCCCATAAGGATAGCGTCCTGCCTTTTGCATGGCCCCCCGTTGGGATCAAGGAAAAATACCAGGTTAAAAAATAGCGCCTCAGATACCTCCGCCGTAGTTAATAAAGATGCAATTTTCTGAGACCCGGTAGCGCTTGGTTGTGATGAATTTTCTGCCTGTTGTTCTGTCGAACAACCAATAATGAGCCCTAACACAAGCATTAATAAAATGTTTTTTAACATAACAATCCTCTTTTAATAGGTATTTCCAACTCAACACTTTGACAAGCAGAGTCGATTCTTTTTGAAATATTTGGCATTCCTAAACTAATTCCAAAGGAGAAAAATAAGAGAATACTACAGGTTGTCAAGAAAATAGTTAAAGGCTCTGCTATATTCATCTCGGGTGTAAATTAAATCTTTTTTTTTAACAGGAAAAACCCGGAAGATGCTTCCATCCTTCCGGGCTTTCATACAATAAGACAGGCCATCTTTTAATTGTTATTATACCAGCCGATTCCCTGGCCCTGGCAACCTCTTCGGCCCCCTCTGTTAGAGCCTTTACCTCGATCTTTACCAAACCCTTTACCCATGCCAAGTTCAGGAGAAATTTTCTTTGCCGCCAACCGAAAGTCGATCCAGTTGTCTCTTACCTGTTTTTGCAGGTCAGTGATTTCCTGGGATAATTTGTCAAGTTTAGTCCTGTCAGGATCGGATATCTCCATGAGCATTCTCATTTCCTGCTGTTTTTGAAATTTTGCAGATCTAACCTGATAGGTCTCATCAATAAATTTTTGGTGAAGGTTGCCCAGTTCATCTCTCTGATCCTGAGACAGGTTATTCCAGACGTTTTGACCTCCATATCGTGGACAGTCTTGATTGAAGCCAGAACCCATTCTCTGACCCTTGCCAGGTCCCCATGCAAATACACTTCCTGCTACAAGTGAAACCATGAGTAATGAACTGATGATAATAATTGTTTTTTTCATGATAATCTCCAATATTTATATTTTTGTTTGTTAATTGATCTCTTTGATCATTTGTTGAAACATAATATAGCAAGGGGTGTGCCAATAAGAAAAATATTTTTCAACATGTTGAATTTATAATGTATATTTAGGATGAAATGACAATAAGGCATTAATATCGAATCAGCTTTATTGTATACTTTCTACCCAGGAAAATGTATCCAGGTGTATACAAACTACCCATAAAAAATATTTCTTTAAAATAAATATGCCTATTTAATCGATAATAATGGCTGGGAAAATTGCAACAAACAAAACTGTCCGAATAACTTGCCAAAACTACAGTATTCCAAATCAAAGATCCGAATGGGCAGACAAATTATGGCGTTTGTTCCGAAGGTTATTATGTTAAATGGTGTCGTATGATTTATGGTGGCCATGCGATATTAATCGGTCTTTTTTGAGCTATGAGCCAGATCCCATCTCCTTTTGAAACCATCTCCTCTTTTGATGGATTGACGATCACCTTTTTATCAACGGTTTGCATGGCAAAGGTCAGGTGATTATATTTTTCCTTGAAATAATCGTGCAGAGACCACCAGGTGAAATCCGGAATGGTTTTAGGGACAACCATATAATAAATTTCTTCAGCAGCATCATTTTTCAACAGGATTTGCAATGGGATATGTACCTTGTCCTGCATGGCCTGTACCATCATTTCAGCTGTCATCTGCATGATGATTTGGAAGTCGCCCTGAACACTGGAAAATGTGTCCAGAGACTGAGTTGAAATACAGCGAACAGTAATTTCACAGGCCCTGTTTTTCAGTTTAAGTGCGTTAATAAGGGCAAACAGACTTCCTTCATCATTTCCTGTGTGAATAATGATCTGTGCAGCTTCTTTTATATTGGCTTTATTGAGGGTGTGGCGGGTATCAGGCGGGCCTTTGACAAAAAAAACATTATCCAGATCCGGAAAAGGATGCCTTGGTATGTCAGCTGCAAGGACAATGTCCTGATCAGTATATGTTTCATCTTTTTTGATTTCTTCAACCAGCTGTTCTGTTTCATCGGTTGATCCCACGAGCAATATATGTCTTTTTCCTGTGTATTTTTTTTCTCCGTGCATTTTTTTATCCTTCCTCTCAATCAATAATGAAGCAACATGGGTAATAAATGCGGCACCAAGGCCGATACCCATGAACATGGGCAAAAGAACTGCTACAACCTTACCCTGATTAGAGACAGGGAACAGGTCGCCATAGCCAACAGTTGTACTGGTCACAATACTCCACCAAAGCGCTTGGTCAAAATGAGTTAAAGCGGAATCAAAAGGTTCAACAAGTTTAATCAGTAAGCTTGATATCAATAAAAGAGCCAAGTAGGCAAAAACGAGGGATATCCCTTTGCGTTTCAACCCCGCACGTATCATATTTTTTAAAAAATAAAGCAAATACATATCTCCGTTAATAGGGTCGCATTTTTCACAACCTACCGGGCTGTATCTTTAGCAAACTATATCATTTAACATCTGTTTGCAATATCGGGTTTATTCAGCTCAAGCTCAACAGTGCCTGCCATGGTGGGTCCAAAACAAATACCGATGTGTCCACTCTCCAAGGAAGGGTCAATATGCAGACCGATGAGTACATCTGGACATGGGCCTTTAAGCAACCCATCCATATCAACTCTTAATCCAACTACAGGCTGTGGGTACATCCCGTGCAGAGTAGAAGAAATACCGGTCATAGCCAAACCCGTGTTAACATCCAAACCAAGTTTAAAAAGGGTTTCACTCACCAGCTTGGCTGTTTGCTCCCACTTGAGTCCCAACTCCGGATATTGGTGAATCCGCCGGTGCCAGGAAATGATCATATCATGGTGGTCTGCTACGATTTTTGTAATCAAATCTCGTTTCATTTTTTATGCAGATCGCCCTCTGTTATTTAATGCCGAAAATAAAGGCGCTGCCTTGGAAATCCTGGATCAGAAGATAGACACCAGCACGGCAACGGGCCGGGCTTTTTTGCAAATGTTAGGTGTCTTTGCTGAATTTGAAACCAACCTCCGGAAGGAAAGGCAGCTTGCCGGGATTGAGGCAGCAAGGGCCAAAGGTAAGCACCTGGGCAGGAGGTCTCACTCACAGATAGCCAGAAACGGGATATTAGGGACAAAAGCCATGGGGGAATGAATCCCACTCAGCTTTCAAAAGAATTTGGCGTTTCAAGGGCCACTATTTATATTAAAAAAGACTGCCTGATATTTTTATTGATTCACCACCGAATAATATTAGGTAAAAACAAGGTCTCAAAGAATAAAATTTAAAACTAAAACAATAAGGAGAACACGATGAACATTATCGCAACACTTGATTCCGTAATTTGATTATTCATTAACCCCTCTCATAGCAACCTGTATGGCATTTATGCGGTGCTTTCTTTCTTCCCAATACTCAATGTAAGCCCCAGGGTATCTAATAATTTATTCAGGCTTGAAAGATTCGGATTCCCTTTTTCTGATAGCATCCTGTACATAGTTTCCCGGTTGAGATTTGCTTCCCTGGCAGCCTGTGAAATCCCTTTGGCTTTTGCCACATCACGGAGTGCCAGCATGAATATTTCCTGAGGTCCTTTTTTCAATGCTTCATTCAGATACTCAGAAGAATATTCAGGGTCCTGTAGTCGTTCTAAAAGCCCTTCTTGATAATTTACAGTGGCCATTACTTCTCTCCTTTATATTCATCCAAAAAGGTTACTGCCTTTTTAATATCCTTTTTTTGGCTGCTTTTATCACCGGCACAAAGCAAAATTACAATTTTATCTTTTTCAAGACCATAATAGATCCGGTAACCAGGTCCGAACTGGATTCTCAATTCATAGACACCCTTGCCCACACTTTTTGCATCGCCAAAGTTACCAAGTCGTATTCTGGCAAGCCTCACATCAATTTTTACTTGCGTCCGTATATCTTTGATTGAATCAAACCATTCTCTAAAAGGATTGGTGCCATCCCGGGTAATGAATTCTTGTATGAGCCTTTCAGTGGTTTCCATTAAATATAAAGTAGCCTTTAAGCTACAAAATGTCAAGATTAATTTTTCACTTCCTATTCTCTATACATAGGTATTCGTTAAAAAAAGGGTTCTTAAACAAGATTTTCAACACATTGAAAATAAGATGAATTTTGGACTATAGCAGGCGTGGGGACTCCATCCTCCATTGGCTCATCACTGGCCGGGGCCAATGGCCAAGTCAGGAAGATCGCCTGCTTGATATTTATTACTCATTGTTTTTTTTCTTAGGGCCTTGTTTGGATTCAAGCCTTTCTTTGGCTAATTTTTTGTTTAATTCTTTGAATTTGACATCTTCCACAGCCCGTTTCATGCTGTCTATTTTTTCTTTTTCAACTCTTATTTTCTTTAATAGTAGAACATGCTCAATAACTGATTTATATAATTTGGTAACTTCATGCTTTGCTATGAAATTGGCTAAATTCTCTCTTTCTATATCTTCAAGCACGTGCTTTGTTTCCTTCATTGCCTCAAACACAAACATCGCTGAGATTCGAGTTTCAAACTTTAATCCCTGGGCTTGTAGAGACACCCAGAGGTCTGGATTTGGAGATTCGTTTGTATCTAAAGCTAACCAAAACTCAGTATCTGAAGGTTGTTCAATGCCTGTCAACAGCCAGTTAATATCGACATTTTGAAATTTGTTTTGTAAATTTTGCAAAAAAGATACCCCAGGTTGTTGTTCACCACTTAGATATCTATACAATTGAGATCTACTCACACCACACAGAACTGCAAATTCTTCCCGCGTTAATTGCAATAATTTTATCGTTTTTTTTAATCTCTTATTTAATAAGGACATTACACCACCAAGATCTAAAAATTAAAGACATTGCCAAGGCTACCCGTCATACAACCACAACGGAAATTGCCAGGAGAGCTGGAACGATCAACGCAAGAAAAGCGTCATCACATGAATCAAATAAAGCCTTTGACCGGTACTGTCAGTACCAGGAAGATACGGCCTTTGAAATGGCCAAGATTGCAAAGGGAAACGGAAACCTGATTTCGTTTGAAAAGCATGAAAAAACTAATGCAAAAAGACAGCACTTTGACAGCACTATTTTAAGAGATATTTTTTACATAAGCGACTGAATTTACAATAAATAATTGGTGGAGGCGGCGGGAGTTGAACCCAAGTCCCACCACGACTGGCGCGAGTCTTCACGCGCCTGGGCCACATGGGGGCCACACCACAATTTATAATTTCATCGTAACTGCCCTCCCCTATTTCAAAATAGATTCTAAAAACGGAACTTATAATTTTGGATACAAGTCACCCCATTGAATTCGGCAAATAAATACTGAAATAAAAAAAAATGTCAACATCCAAAGAAGTTACAATTAGGTTCGGCATCCAAAACTATTCCAGGCTCCGAATACTTCTGACATGGATAATTATCTTTAACTGCGGCAAACCAGTTTTTTTGTGCGCTATATTCATGCAAATATATTACAAAAATTACTCTGGAAGAATACTATTGATTAAGATTGTCAGGAAATATAGAGTTGAATTTTAATGTCGCTGTAACCGGTTGAGAAATTACACAGCGGTTTGTCAACCGGTTACAACCTTGTCATGTTGTTGTTGCCACCATAAAAAATTTTTTACCATAATTCAGGTTTATTAAGTGCTTCTACGCAAAACGAATTACCTTTAATCGGTTTGATTTCATCACTAACCAAGGATTGAGCCAGCCAG
>NZ_JAIOSW010000308.1 GCF_021107415.1 Desulfobacula sp. | reverse complement strand
CTGCCTTGTTTCACGATATCGGCCGTTTCAAACAATATCTGACGTATGCTACATTTAATGACACAAAATCTATTAATCATGCCAAACTAGGGATACAGCAACTATCACTTCATAAAATCCTGAATGGCCTGTCAACAAATGAAAAGCGGTTTATCGTGATACCCATCGTCTGGCACAATGCATACAAACCACCTGATATCAAGGATGATAAAATGCTTTTATTTATCAAACTGCTTCGTGATGCAGATAAGCTTGATATCTGGAAAGTGGTCGTTGACTATTACAAAAAGCATAAAAATCAGACAAGCAAGATTATGATTCAGGATCTTCCGGATAACGGGCAGGCCTATTCAGCAAGAATAATAAAATCAATACATGAAGGAAAAATGGCCCGAATTACAGATTTAAGCTGTCTGACGGATTTAAAGCTTCTACAGATAAGCTGGGTCTATGATCTTAATTTTACTGAATCGTATCGGCTGTTGCAGCAATCTTGTTATATTGAAGAACTGGTACGCACATTACCCAAAACAAATCAAATCAAAAATGCCGTAAAGGTGGCAATCAAGCATATCGAAAAGATGGCAGGGCATGTATAGAAACGAAATAAAAAAGACCCTTTTCCTGTCTCTTCCCATTGTTGTGAGCCAGTTGGGACAAATGCTCATGTCAGTGGTGGATAATATCATGGTGGGGAAAGTAGGCACAGAAGCGCTTGCAGCCGCATCCATAGCCAATGCAATATTCACCTTGATTATGGTTGTTGGATTTGGACTGACCATGGCGGTCACACCCCTGACTGCCATTGCCTACGGTGCCGGTAAAGATGAAGAATGCGGCATTATTTTGCGGCAGGGAATTTTAGTAAACCTTTTTTTCGGACTTCTGCTCTGCGGCGCCACATTTTTTTTTTCAGAATGCATTCAATATCTGAACCAGCCGAATGAAATTGTGGGACCGGCATCCCTTTACATGAAAGTATTGGGAGTTTCCATGCTGCCGTTAATGCTGTTTCAAAGCTACCGGCAGTTTGCCGAAGGGGTGAGCTATCTGAAGCCTGCCATGGTCATCATGCTTTTAGCCAACATTATTAATATCCTTGCCAACTGGATATTTATATACGGAAATCTCGGGGTTGCGCCCCTTGGACTGACAGGTGCCGGTATCGCCACCATCAGTTCACGGACATTCATGGCCGTCACACTAATGATTGTCATCATAAAATCTCCAAAAATGAAACGATTTGACCCCACCCTGAATTACAGGAAAATTGATTTTCCCATGATGCGACGTCTTCTTGCAATTGGTATTCCGGCAGGATTTCAGTATTTTTTTGAAGTCAGTGCTTTTGCCGCTTCATCGGTCATGATCGGCTGGATGGGGACGGTCGCGCTTGCTGCCCACCAGATTGCATTAAACCTTGCCTCTATTTCATTTATGGTTGCCATGGGAATCTCTTCTGCTGGAACCATCCGGGTCAGCAATGCTGTGGGAAGAAAAGATATTCGCGGGACAAGGATTGCGGGACTTTCTGCCACACTTTTATGTGCCGGCTTTATGGCATTGGCCGGATTGATTTTTATCCTGCTCAGGTTCTTTTTACCCACCCTCTATATTTCTGAAAAAGATGTCATAGATATCAGTGCTGCGCTGTTGGTGATTGTTGCATTCTTTCAGATATCCGACGGCACTCAAGCGGTGGGTCTTGGCATTTTAAGAGGAATGACCGACATGAAAATCCCGACCCTGATTACCCTTGCTGCTTACTGGCTGATAGGACTCCCTTCCGGGTATCTTATGGCATTCAAGCTTGACATGGGCATTTATGGTGTCTGGTACGGGCTTCTTATCAGCCTTACAGCATCCGCACTTCTGATGATGCTTCGTTTTAATTCAAAAAGCAAAAAAGAAATCTTTCTTTCTTAAACTTTACTGCCTTATCTGGATCAGACGGGTCTCAATATTGACCAGTTTCTTTATCTGTTTGTCTTTAAGCAGAATTGTTTCAGTCTGTTTCCAGGCATTAATATCAATGGTTCCAATTTTAAGGGATGCGGACGGTTTGATCAGAATCCTTGTGGCATTCAGCTGTTTTCTTCGAATCTCATCACTGGTTCCCTTATCCATTTTTTTAACTATCTTAAGGGCTGTCTCTTCATTTGCCGGGTCCATTGCTGATTCCCAGCCTTTAAGCAATGCAGTAAGAAACTTTTCAACAATATCAGGGTTATTTTTCAGCATTACCTTCGAGGTAATCACGGAATTGGCCACAAAATTCACCCCAAAACTTGCAGGATTCAAAAAATAAACATCCTCACCCTCTTTAGCCAGTTTATCCCTCAGTATTACCCCCTGGGAATTTCTGTATACCGGCCAGACATTCACTTTTTTTCTAAAAAACGGCGTAAAATCAAACCTGACCCCTGTGATGGTGACATCTTTTTTTCCAATTCCCGCCTTTGCAAAAAGAGTATTCATAATGGTTTCATCATTTCCCCCAAATGTAATACCGATGTTGCGGCCCCTAAGATCTTGAAGTGTTTTAATTTCAGGTTGATCTGTCCTGTAAATCCACTGCATGGGATTGACCTGGAAAAGCTGTGCAATGACGAAAATATTCGCCCCCTTGTCCAGAGCCCGGATGACCTGGTCTGCCGATGCCACACCAAAACTGGCGCGCTTAAGTTCCAGCTCATTAATGGCATTTTTTTCAGGGCTGCCTTCTTTGACATTGACGCTGAGACCAGCGTCTTTAAAATATCCCTGGGCATCTGCATAAATATCTCCTGCAACACTTACATTAAACAGCCACTTAAGCCTGTAGTTCAATTTGGTTTCCTTTGCAAATGCAGGTATTGCATACACCAAAACTAATAAAAATAAAAAAGATAAAAAAAGACCTTTTCTCATAAGACATCTCCTCCCTTTGAAATGGACCATTTGCTTTTAATTTGCTCACCCATTGTTTCTAAAATCCCCTGGTATATGGATATAATGATGCCAATCATGAATAGAGCAACCAGAATTCTAGCCAGATCGCTCTGATAGAGTGCAATCCTGATACCATACCCGATGCCGGCATCTGCTGCGATAAATTCTGCCACAATGGTTCCTGCCATGGCAAGGGTTGCACTTCCCGATATCACTGTTGTCAGCTTGCTCAAGTTTTCAAATGCCCTGATTTTAACCTCAAGCTGCCATCGCATCCGACCTGTGACAATATAAAAATGTTCGATATCTTTCACCGGGGTCGCCATGATCCCCAGTACAGACAAAAGAAGGGGGAAATAGCAAATCATGGAGGCAATCAAAAGCCTTGGAATAAATCCGTCACCCAGAAGAATAAAAATAATGGGTGCCAGGGCAACAATGGGGTATGCCTGTATATTATAGGCCGTTACTTTAATAAAAGAACCGATCCAGGATGATTTTCGGCCGGCAATACCAGCAGTAAAGGCCATAACAGTCGATATGCACTGACCCAGCACAGTGACGGACAGCGTGTTCATCACATCATAAAACAGTCTTTATTCTCAGATGATTTCCCAAAAACAAGTATTTGACCACAAAATTTTGATACTTCCATTAGATTGTGGGAAATATATAAAAACATTTTATCGGCAAACAATTCTTTTACGGCAAGAATAATGGTTTCCCTCAGCTTCTCATCAACATTGGCAAGGCTTTCATCTAAAATTAAAAGATCAAAATCCTGCAGCAGGTATCTGATAAGGTTCATACGATTCTGCTGGCCCATGGAAAGCTGGGAAAACCTTGAGCCTAAAACATCATTTAATTCAAAAATCCCTATTAATCGTTCTTTTAATGATTGTTTTTCAGGTGAAGTCACCTTGTTTAAATGATTTCCCGTACTTGACCATCCCGGCAGTCTTTCCAGGTTATAGGAGTAAAGGATCGTATCGATATTTTCAGTGACAATGTCACCCTCAAACCTGAAATTTCCCCTGGCAATAATTTTTGCCAGGGATGTTTTGCCAACCCCGGACGGCCCGAACAGTGCCTTGAATCCAGAATTTTCCATTGAAAAAGAAAGGTTGTTTATGACGGCGGCCTCGCTGTCCGGGTATGTGAAATTCAGACTATTGCATTCAAGACGCATTCAAGACTCCAGAATATGATCCGATCAAACTTAACTTAAATTTACCGATCTTTTCCTTAAAAATCAATACCAGTACCAAACTATCTTAAGGGCAATCACAAACACAAAAAAAATCTGAAGAACAGTATCGACATTTATTTAAAAAATCACCGAAAACAGGTTAATAATCAACCGTTGAACAACTGGCCTGAAATCACTTCCCCAATACCCAGTTTCCCTTTCCAACGGCCAAAGCCTTCTTTGCAACGGCTTCTTCCATTTCTTTAAAAAAATATACCTTATAGATATTTACATATCACAGACAACCTGAAATAATAATCATCCAAAACAATACTCAAGGAGTTATTCAATGTTCAAGACCATCATCAATGCCGGCCAGAGATTAAAGGGACATGCCAATATAACACCGGTAATGACATCCGGAACCTTAAACAACCTTGTGGGAGCTGAAATCTATTTAAAGTGTGAAAACTTTCAAAAAATAGGGGCGTTCAAGTTCCGGGGTGCCTTTAACAGTATTTCAAAGCTTTCCGATAAAGAAAAATTACAAGGAGTCATCGCCTATTCGTCCGGGAATCATGCCCAGGCTGTGGCCCTGGTGGGAAAGATGCTCGATATTCATACCACCATTGTCATGCCGAATAATGCCCCTGCCACAAAACTTGCTGCAACTAAAGGATATGGCGCCACTGTGATTAAATATGATCCTGAAACTGAAAGCAGGGAAGATCTTGCATTAAAAATCCAGGAAGAACAGGGGCTGACCCTGATCCCTCCTTTTGATCATCTGGATGTCATTGCAGGACAGGGAACCGCCACTTTGGAGTTATTTGATCAGGCAGGCCCCCTTGATATGCTGTTAACCCCCTGTGGCGGAGGAGGGCTTTTAAGCGGCAGTGCCATTGCAGCAAAGGGTGTGAATCTTGATTGCACTGTCATTGGCGTAGAACCGGAGCTTGCAGATGATGCCTGCAAGTCATTTAAAACAAAGACCCTTCACACGGTTAAAAATCCCGCAACCATTGCCGACGGCACAAGAACCACATCTCTTGGAAAAATCACCTTTCCCCTGGTATTGGAATATGTTAACGATATGGTAACGGTTTCGGAAGAAGATATTATTCATGCCGTACAATTTTCATTCTTTCGTATGAAACTTGTGGTGGAGCCCTCCGGTGTCCTTGGCCTTGCCGCCCTTTTAAGCAAAAGGGTTGTGCCAAAGGAAAAGACCGGTATTATATTAAGCGGGGGTAATATTGATGCGGAAACCATGGCCATGATCCTAAATTCATGAAAACAAAAAGTCACTTTTAAAAAAGGATATCCTTTATGACAAAACAACAATATAAATGTTCGATCTGCGGGTATCAGTTTTTTGCCGGATCTCTTCCCTCAAACTGCCCGGTCTGTGCAGCTGACCGGGAAAAATTTGTTCTGATGGAAGAGAGTGGAGAGACAGCAGTGGCCAGAGAAAAAATTGAACAGCCTGCAAAGAATGAAGAGATCAGCCTTGATCATTATCTATCAGACTGGAGTCGTGAAGGGTATGAGCAGGAAGAAAAATTTTCAATTATTCAGAAAATATCAAAAACAGGCAAGAGTGAAATCTCACCCATGGGAACCCGCAAGCAATTTCCCGGGTTTGACACCATTCTTTTTAAAGGATCACAATTTCACCGGTTCCCTTTGAATGAAAGCCAAAAGGTTTCTTTAAAAACTATTATCGGCCCCACAGCGAAGTATCCTCTCGAGCTTAACGTTCCCTTTTTGTCTCCCACATGTCCTTTGGTGCTTTGTCCCGTGAAGCCAAGATTGCACTTGCCATGGGGTCCGCCAATGCAGGAACCGCAATCGGATCAGGTGAAGGAGGCATGCTCAAAGAAGAAAGAGAACAGGCTCAAAAATATATCTATGAAATCGGGACCGCCTCATTCAGCCGGGATGAAAATGCCATGAAACAGGCCGATGCGGTGGAAATCAAATTTGGCCAGGCTGCAAAGCCCGGCATGGGCGGACACTTGCCAGGGGACAAGGTAACCAAAGAAATTGCACGGATCAGAAAGATCAAACCCGGCCAGGATTTTATATCTCCCAATTTTCAGCCGGGTATTAAAAGCCCGGATGATTTAAAAAAAATGATCCGTGAAATAAGGGAAATCATCGGTGGAAAACCTGTGGGTGTCAAATTCACGGCTGGTCATATCAAAGAGGATCTGGCCTTTGTTCTAAGATCGTCTCCTGATTTTTTTACGATTGACTGCCGGGGAGGTGCCACTGGAGCTGCTCCCAATTTTATCAGGGATCACATTTGCCTTCCGGCAATCTATACCATCCGAAAGGTGAGAAAATTCTTAGATAAAACAGGATCAAAGGCAAGCTTTTGTGTTACAGGCGGGTTTAGAGACAGCACAGATATTGCCAAGGCCATTGCTTTGGGTGCTGATGCCGTTGCCCTTGCAACCACCTCTTTGATTGCCATTGGATGCCAGCAGTACAGAATCTGCAATACGGGAAACTGCCCGGTGGGTATTGCCACTCAAGACCCTGAACTTAGAAAACGATTTTCCATTCAAGCATCTGCCAAAAGATTTACCAATTTCAGCAAGGCAACAATGAATGAACTTGAAACCCTATCCAGGATAAATGGATATACTGATATTCATCAACTATGCATAGAGGATATTTTTACCATCAGTAATGAAGTCTCTGCCAACACTGATATTAACTACGCGTGACCTTTAACCTGAAGGTTAGAAACCAGGTTATACATAAACGGAAAACAAAAAAGGAGATTTTTATGCCGGAAACAAATCATAACCTAAAGGTTACACATAGAAGTGCATTTATTCTAGGGTTTTTTATCTTTTTAGGCCTTGCTTTCCTTGGGTATTTTATGGGAACCAGTGCCATTAAATTCAAAGAATACGAAAGAAGTGTAACAGTAAAAGGACTGTCTCAAAAAGAACTGCCCGCTGATATTGTCCTGTGGCCCATCCAGTTTGAAAGGGCTGATAATAATCTTGAAACACTCTACTTAACCCTTGAAAAAGACAGAGGGCATATTTTTAGATTTCTCACATCAAATGGCATTGATAAAAAGGAAATTTCCATTTCTCCACCTTCTGTGGTTGATAAGCTGGCCCAGCAGTACGGCGGAAACTATAAAGCTCCTTTCCGGTATAGCGGCTACCAGGTGGTTACCGTATATTCAACACAGGTTAAAACGGTCAGGGAAACCATCAATAAACTTGCTGAACTTGGGAAAAAAGGGATAGTATTTAAATCGGATGATTACCGTCATAATACAGAATACATCTTTACCAGACTTAATGATATTAAACCTGAAATGATTGAAGAGGCCACAAATAAAGCAAGGCAGGTGGCCGACAAATTTGCAGAGGACTCCGCCTCAAAACTGGGGAAAATAAAAAAAGCCCGGCAGGGGCAGTTCTCCATACGGGACAGGGATAAGAACAATCCCCATATAAAGGTTATTCGAGTGGTTTCAACGGTTGAATATTATCTGACAGATTAGAAGGCCTGGGCGGAATCCTGGATAATCGCTTTAATTTCATCTGCTATTTCCATGGCTTTATCCGGGTCAAGGTTCAACTGCTTTAATGATTCCAGGTTTTCCAGCTTTTTCCGGCTATCGGACTTTGCTTCGTCATCAATCTCTTCAACATCAAAAAAGCTAAACCCGATTTCTTTTGCCAGGTAATCTGACAGATGGATAATGAGAAGCTCTTGTTCATCATTTTTGGAAAAATCATTCCAGTGATGAAATTCCGCAATCCGGATAAATTCATTTGAAAACCTCATTTTTTTAAGAACGGCTGCACCAAATGTTGTATGGATTTCATGGATGGCAACCTGTATTTCCATATTTTCAAAGGATTCCTTGGGGTCCATATCCGCAATGGCTTTCAGGAGCAGCATCTTACCGATATCATGAACAATGCCCATCAAAAAAACAGTCTCTGACTTTTGTATCCCCAATTCTTCTGCAAACCGCTTTCCTATACAGGCACAGGCAAAGGAATGCATCCAGAGTTTCTCCAGCAATCTATTCAATATCTTGTTGTCCGACTTAAATAAATTCTTAGTTACAAGGGTGGCGATCAGCCCTTGAGAGGCTTCTATTCCCAGCCTGAGCAAAGCTGCATTCAGGCTGTCTGCCTTATCAACACCTCTGTACAAAGGAGAGTTTGCAATGGAAATGAGTTTACTGCTGATGAGGATATCCTTTTTAACAATTTCTGCCAGATCCTCAATGGATGGGTCCTGGCTTTCCATTAACTGCTGTACCTCATTCACGATACGAGGTAATACCGGCAGCTTGATTTTTCCTTTATAAAATCGTTTAATAATCCGGGCTACAATCTGGGTATGCTTCTTTTTATCATCTTTTTCAATATTCGTGGGCAGGGCAAACCCCATCCGGCTTAAATTTTCAAGTAATTGATATTTATTCACCGGTTTTGAAATATACCCGTCACACCCCAGCTTGATGCATTCTTTTATAATGGACATGTTCATCCGGGAGGAGACCATGATGATCTTAACCCTGTCTTTTTTAATGATTTTTAATGCTTTTTCTTTTTTCCGAATCAACTGCAGCAATTGTCTGCCATCCATCTTGGGCATGGACACATCCAGGGTAATCAGATCAAACGGTTCTTTGTTCTTAACGGCTTTATCATATAATTCCAAGGCGTTCAGGCTGTCATCCACGGCAGTACATTCGCCAATAAGTTCCATCTTTTTTAATAATATTGTCCTGGAAATATTTTCATCATCAACAATTAAAATTTTCATAACACCTCCTTATCTAAATTATCCCTATCCTTTGCTATCTACGGATCAATGACCGGGATGTCATCCATGATATCATCCGGATCATCTTTTTTATAGGGCATCAGTACTGCCTGTGATGTCTTTCCGTCCACAAGAATTTTTATGGGATTTTCAAATTTCACATGTTTCAAATAGCTTGTTGTATTTTCAAATGTCCGGCACCTGAAAAATTCATAATCAATAAAATCATCGCCCTTATTCGACACGGTAATATAGCTGATACCAAGGGAAGTGATATTCTGAAAAAAGTGAGAGCCCTGGGAAGGATCAGCCTTAATACTCTCAATACTGGTTTCCAGCATTACCCCCACATTGGAAATATCATTCCAGACCACAGGGATGCCCAGCCACCGGTCTGATGATCCCCACCGGCCAGGTCCGATCAAAACGTACTTTCTGTTATTTTCATTAAACAGAGCATTAATTTTATTTATTTGGGCTGCAATCTCAATAGTTTTTGCCGGGTCAAAGGTTTCAGGGTCCACATAAACCACGTCATAGATATCCTTATATTCACCATTTCCAAGCGAAAGCGTAGAATAACAAAAAGCCCCCTTAATTTCTTTTTTCCCAATTTTAACCCCGAGATTTTGTTTATACCGCCCCATGGGCCTGATTTGAAGCAAAGAGAATTGTGGTTTTTGACTCTTATCCTCTGGTAAATTAACTGCAAATTCCACTTCAACAGAAGACCCCATCCATTTACTGCCGATTTTAGTAACCTCTTCAAGGAGTCGAGCCAAGGGAAAAGAATTATATTTTAGGATATTGGCAAAGGTTAATACCGGGAATCCTTTACTGGAAAAAGAATCCCTGATCCTGTTATCCTGGACATGAAAAGTGGAGGATAAAAACCTGACAATCGGATGATCGGTTGCATCACTTAAGTCAAGTTTTACAATAGTGGGGTCGTCAGTGGAGCTGGATATAAATTTTTCATCTTCTGGAAATTCATCAAGCTTTAATGCGTAAAAATATTTTTGGGAATTTTCCAGGATGTCATTTACAATAGAAAACTGGGGTAAGAACTGGGGATATTTCGGACAAAATCTTAAGGTCTGCCCCCCTTCCATGACAATTTTTCCAAGTCCAAGGGCAATGTGAGAAATACCCTCTTCTGCCTTTAAATGGGAAATGGGATAAAAATTATAGGACTGGGCAACACCGGAAATTGCCGGATAAAAATAATCATTAAACTCCATACCGGTCAGCTGCTGAAGGACCACGGCCATTTCCTCATCTTCGGTTCGATGCATGGTTGATTTTGCATAAGATCTTGGTGCCTTGAGATAAGTAGAGGCATAGACAAGTTTAATTGCCCTGATCAGCCGGTCAAGTCGTATTTCAAAATCTGGATGTGAATTGGGAAGCATATAGGTATTATAAAGTCCTGCAAATGGCTGATAATGGGCATCTTCAAAAAGAGAAGAGGACCGGACGGCAATGGGATATCTGACACTCTGTAAATAGGCTTCCAGATTTTTTTTCAACCAGTCTGGAAATCTGGCCTGGATAAACTGTTCAACGATCTGATCGTCTTCCAGTTCCTCATCAGATTCAAGAATCTTTGCCAGCTCATTTTCCTCATTAAATGTTTTAAACCCTTCCGTTGAAATCACAAAAGTCTGGGGAATGCTGATGTCCACATCCGGAAACTTATCTCGCAAAGAAGAGTCCCGCCTTATCTGGGATGCCATAAAAGCCAATCCCCTGGCTTTTCCGCCAAGAGATCCGTTCCCGATTTTCATAAAATCCGTATCCGAATCAAATTTTTCAGAATCAAAATCAATAATCTGCCCCTGCCTTGATCCCTTCCGTCTGGCATGAATACTCTCAATTAAAAATTTCTTCATATCCTGGGGGTCCGGGAAATCACTGATCTGATAAGGCTTAAGCTTGAGTGCGAAATCAATTTCACTTCTGGCCATGAACCATCTTGAAAAATCATTGTTCATGGCATGATAAACAATGGATTCATCGGGAATTTCAGGCAGAAGTTTTTCAATGGTCCTTAAATCAATAGCCCTGACAATCTCCTCTCCATTGGGTAGCCGGAAAATAAAGGCACCGAACCCGAGATATGATACAAAAAAATTTTTAATCCGGTCATTTAAAGTGCTTGAATTCTTATTAATAAATACCGCCGGGATATCTGCCGCCTTTTCCCTGTTATGCTCCTCCGTACTCAGGATCAATACCGGCAGATCCGGGATTTGTTTTTTAATTTTTGTGAGAAGCTTATATCCGGCGGATTCATCCTCCATACCGTTTTTGGAATACCGCATGTCTGAAAAGACTGACAAGAGGTATGGTTTATACTTTTCATAAAGGGCCATGGCATCTTCATAATTATGGGCAACCAATACTTTAGGCCGACCCCGCATTTTTAACAGCCGGTGTTCTTCATTAATGGAATCATCAATAACAGACTGTGTCTGCATCACAATCTGTTTATAGAGCACCGGCAAAAAAGAAGAATAATGATAGGGTGAATCCTCCACCATGATGATCACCCTGACATTGGCATTCTTTGTATCAAAAGCAACATTCATTTCATCTTCAAAATTCTTGATAATAGCCAGCAGAAGGTCTGCATTCCCGCCCCAGATATATGTCCGGTCAATGGCCGTTGAATTATCCACACAAATATATTGGTCAATATCACAGGTATTATGCAGCAGCATAAAAAAGGGCAGATCAAAATACTTTTTCTTTACTTGTGCACCAAAGGCATATACATCCATTTCATCCAGGCTCGGCATGGCAAGGATCATGTCAAACTTTTTTGTTTCAAGTTTTTTAAATGCTTCAGATGCAGAAGACACCCATGTAAGTCTTGGGGGCTTTGAAAGGTTAAGCCCTTTGTATTCATTGATAATCCTTGTTGAAAGACGGCCTTCCTCCTCCATGATAAATGCATCATATGGACAGGATACCAGAAGGATTTCACCCACCTTGTTGGCCATTAATTCATGATATAATTTAAGAGAAGGAACTTTACTTAAGTTAGTGGAGGTATCCATTTCCATAAAACCTTTATATTTTTTTTAACTATTTATTAGCGTATTTCCCGCAATTTAAAAACCTTTAAAATGTCATGCATATGATTTGACATGTCCGACATCTGTTCATAGGCGTCAGAAGTCTGTTTTGCTATGGAAGCATTCTCAAGTACGGCTTGATTTATATTGGAGAGGCCTTTTGTAATTCCTTCAATATTTGAATTCTGCTCGGCTGAAAATTTCGATATTTCCAGAACAAGTGTGTTTACCTGGCTCATAATACTGTGAATATTCTTTAACACAGCAGCATTCTGATCTACATTTTGAGCACCCTTATCAACCTCTTTTATAGAATCAGCAATCAACTGACCCGTTTGGGCCGCCGCCAGTGCACTCCTGTTGGCAAGAGCTTTGACTTCATCTGCTACCACAGCAAACCCTTTTCCGGCTTCTCCGGCCCTGACCGCTTCAATGGAAGCATTTAAAGACAGCAGTTTTGTCTGGGAAGCAATATCTGAAATAGTCTCAACTTTTTTTTTGATCTGGCTTGTGAAAAACAATCCTGAAGCACCTGCACAGGCTATCATTAAAACAAGAAAAACAAATACATAGATCAGCTTGGTTCTGATATTAAGTTTTTCATAAAAACGAATGAATGATTGAGGCCAAATTTTTATAAACATTCCTTGAATCATTACTATATCTCCAATAAGAAGTTTTAGTAAGTTCCTAAATCACGGGGAGAAAAAAAATCTCCCAATTATAAAATTTTTTCATATTAACTCGGGGAGTATGGTTCTGTCAAACCGCTGGAAACTTTTTCTATCAGAGAATAAAATCAATCCGGATTATATTCATATTTCTGGTCATTGCGGTTTATGTTGCGGATATGCCATGTCCCGAAATGACGGTTGAACTTTTGTAACAGGATGGGAAGGCGTTCCAGAATATGCAGCCCGGGCCTTGGCTCCCAGTCCAGTTTTTCCCGGGTATAGGTCGTATCCACCACAAGAGGACGATCAGCATAATCAAGCATCCAGGCGCGCTCATAGGTTTTCCTGTTTCTCAGGGTGTTAAAAAAATACTTTCCATGTAAGGCCATTCTGGCAAAAAACAATGACACATGTAATGGATTTATGGAAAAGGTTTCATTGGATTCCCTGCGAATAATGGGAAATAAATCCTTATGACAGGTGCAGCCACCAGGGGATGCAAACAGGGTCTCAAAGCGGCCCAGACTATTATTCTTTTCAATGATTCTCCGGACAATTTGCACCACATCCCTGCGATGGATATAAGGAAAACCAGACATGCCATGTCCCGGCATCATTCGCCCGATAAAGGGCTTGGTCCACATGTTCATAATACTGAACAAGGGGGGAAGTTCACACCAATCCGTAAAAACACCGCCAAGCCGCAACACCACAGCCGGGACCCTGTATGAATTTTCAAAAAGCATTTTTTCACCCAGGGCCTTGCTTCTCGAATAGGCAATTTTTCCGCCGGCCAAAGATTTTTCCGTTAAAACCCTGCCAATGGGAAGGGGATCAAGCGCTGCAACACTTCCGGCAAAAAGGATCCGCTTAACGCCTGCATTACTGGCAGCCTCTATGATATTCCGAGTACCGATCACATTGGTATCGCTATGTTCATCCTGCCATTTTTTTTTAAAACCAACATATGCTGCAAAGTGAATCACGTAATCTATGGGCCGTCCCTTTAAAGCATTCTGTGTAAAAATCCAATCAATACAATCCCTATCCTCTACTTCTGATTTTTCCCATTGAACCAAAGGGGTGGCTTTTTTTAGTTTTTCGGGAAGGGGGCGTCTGTGAAGCCCGATGATCTTATGATCACGAGAAAGATCCACGCAAAGCGCGGACCCTAAAAAACCTGATGCGCCTGTGACAAGGATTGTGCGGTCCATCTTATCTCCTTTAAAACAAACACTTCCCAATATTGCAGCGGTGACGTATAATATATAGTAAGCTGTTCATTGAAAATGATAAAGTAAATATTCAATCATGAATAAAATCAAAAAAGGAAATAAAACCGGCTATCCAATTCTTTTCAGCTCGTTAAAGATAGGAAAGTATCTGATTTGGAACCGGCTGGTTGCTCTGCCGGTGCATACCGGATTTGCCCATACAGACGGTCGTGTCAGTTCATGGATGATCGACTTTTATGCCAGGCTGGCCAATTCCGGCGCAGGCATGGTTATTGTTGCAAACACAGCCGTTTCCCCGGACGGAGTAGTTTCCAGATTCAACCTCAGAGCCGACAGGGATAAATTTATCCCGGGTTTGAGCAAACTGGCAAAAGCCATCAAACAAAAAGGCGCTGTTGCCTGCCTTCAACTGAACCATGCCGGAAGGTTTGCAAGAACGCAGCAACCCTTGCTGCCATCGCCCATAACCAGTTCAAACTTGACCTTTAACGTGGAATCATTAAAGAGCTTTATGGAATTTTTTCCTTTTGAACAGCGCTTCAGCCTGACACAAAATTTCATCAACCAGGTGAAGACCTGGAGACAGGCCATGACCGCAGAGGACCGGGAAAAAGTGATCAATAATTTTGCCACGGCTGCTTTCAGGGCATATCAGGCCGGGTTTGACATGGTGGAACTCCATGGGGCAAACGGATACCTCCTGTGCCAGTTTCTTTCGCCTTTTACCAATAAAATTGAATCCGGTTTCGGAGGCGATTTTACAGGGCGGACAGCCTTTCCCCTTGCAGTAATACGGGAAGTGAAAAAAAAACTCCCGGAAGATTTCCCACTGGGTTTCAGACTTATCCTGCAAGAATGGGTGCCGGACGGCATTCATCTGCCTGAAGCCCTGGCCTTTGCCCGACTCCTGGAGAAAGAGGGAATTGCCTATCTTTCTGCCTCGGCAGGCACGTATAATTCCCTGTTTTCCCCTGCAGTCTTAAAAAAAATGGCCACACCCGCATATCTCAGGCATGACATGGCAAAGCTTACAACCCAGGTCAATATTCCGACCATCATATCCGGAAGGATCACCACCCCTTCTTGTGGTGAAAAACTGCTCCGGGACGGTATCGCAGATCTCATTGGGCTGGGCCGCCCGCTTAGAGCCGATCCCGGATGGGCGATAAAGGCCAAAGACCCGAATCAAAAAATCATTCAATGTTTCAATTGTAATTGGTGCTTGAAACAGGTAGTGCTGGAAAAAGGGTTCAATTGCCGCCACTGGCCCAAATTACTCCGGAAAAGGACTGAACTGGAACATAAGCTTTTAACACGGAATTACAGGGCATTGTGGATAATTACAGATATTAAGGATATACAGACGTTTAAACAGTCTCTCCCGCTTCTTGTCCAGAAAAAAAAGGATAGATCTTTTCCCACTATTTTGTTCCTCCAAGGGATATTTGATCATCAGGACTTTCATTCAGCCCAGCAAAATTTTATACAATGGACTAAAAACAAGCTCCATCCCCTTGGATTAACAGACACACCCCGGTATTACATTGTCAGGGAATCCAAAAATAATTGGGAAAAAACCGTCCATGAAGAAATTCTCCATGGCAACCATGGTCAGATTTTCATCTGTTCAAACCAGGAACAACCCTGGCGTAACCGCTTGCTGTACAAAGAGCGCGGCAAGGTGCTGGTGCACCTTAACGCCAATACTTATCCCCACAGGGTTATCGTGCCGGTTGATCTTTCTGATGCCACCTTATTGGTAATGATATTCCTTAAACAAACCCATATTGAGAAAAAAATATTTTCCTTCAATTTTGTCCATGTGGTAACTAAATCTTCCGGTCAGGAAGAACAACGCTGGAAGGAGATAAAAAAGATTGTGGGTTTTGATAAAAAAATACCTTTGCAGCTTATCTTTACAAAAACAGGCGTGGCCTCGACCCTCATTAAAATCATTGAAGCTCAAAAATATGGAACTATTGTAATGGGCAAACGCGGGCTTTCCGGGATTAAACAATGGCTCTTAGGAAGCGTTTCAGCTGGATTGATGCGGAACTTAACGGATCAGTCACTGTTTCTGATTGATTAGGGTCCGGTCATTAAGCCGGCATTCTTTTCTGCTTCTCCTTTTATACAGCAAATGGCATGATTCCATACCACATCATGGGCATAGTCCGGGAATACCTGTTTGAACAGATTCCAGAATATCCTGCCCAATGGGCTTTTGCCTTTTTTAAAATCAAAGGCTGTATAGAGAACCAGGCGATTATTTCCGTCCCTGGTGGGCGTAATATCAAAAAGCAACTTACCCTGCTCTGTAAAAAATCCGGCCGGTTCATACAGCAGGGCCTTTCCCGGAAGGCTTTTGACAAGGCAAACATTCATGAGAACCGGCAGCATTCCCATGCTATAACTAACCACTGCCCCTTCCTTGTTGGACAAACCAAACGTTCTTTTTACATCCACAAACCTGATCCTGAGAAACTTGCTCACAGGATCCCCGAATTTACCCAGTTCCTTGAAAATTCTTCCAGATGAGGCCCTGATTTTTATGGCATACATCCGTTCCATTTCAGGCGATGCATCCAGTTTTATTCCCAGGGGCTTTGCAATTGATTCCTTAATATAATCGCGTTTCTCCTTAATAATGACCGTTGGATACCTTCCATAGACTTCCCAGTTTAAACCAAAGAAAATTTCCGTAAAAATATTCCTGAATGTTTTAAATACCCCTGTCAGGATTGAAAGGAAAACAGGACCACGGATCAGAGCCTTAAATACGTCTTTGTAATCGGCGTCTCCGCTTCCTACCTTCCAGAGGACACCTCCCAGCGGCCATTTATCCCGTTGTTTAAATTTCATTTCAGTGGCAAATGTCTGATAAAGTATCCTGTTCAGAAGGGGGAATTTCAATACCGCCTGCAGCACATTGATTACAAATTTGCCGTATTGATTATCTGTTTTAAGCCATCTTCTTACCCACCCATAACCGTCTGAAAGGCTTTTTTTATCCACGCCCTTGTGAATCACGGTTTGGGCAAGGGCCCGGGCACTGATAAAGGCTGAAAAGAGCCCGTCCCTGTAGAGCCGAGCGCCCAGGGCATCCCCGGCCATGGCAATCCTGTCCGAAAAAGAGCCATTGCAAGGCGCAACCGCCATATAGGGGTAACAGGTGCAGGCAATGGGTGTATTCTCAGGGGTGATGTGAGGTAAAATATTTTGAATCCGCGAAAGAGACATAACAGTTTGGATAATCTGTGCGGTATCTTCAGGGAAAGATGCCCTGTCAATGCTTTTTCCCACAAGAGCCACGGTAAGGTATTCTCCCTTGGGTATCAGGGCGATATGTTCAAGATTTATCTTTTTTGCCCTGGATACAATGATGTAAAGCTCCTTGTACATATACTTTTTCAGATAACGACTGCCCGGTTTCAGCTCAAAGATCAATGTGGGTCTTAATTTTGGCGGTGTAAACAAAGGATTGATTCCTTGGTATGACCTCCAAAACCTGTCTTCTTTGAATTCTTTTCCGGGATTGGAATTAATCCCTGTACAAATGCAGATAAAATCCGATTCAATGGTGAATACATCTTCCAAAGGAGGCTTTATCATTACAGAGGGCTTATTCCCGGGACTATATTGAATAGTTTGGGCCTCCCCGTTAATGATGTCCGCTCCTTGTTCAACCGCTTTTTTTAAAAAAAAAGCATCCAATCCCTGAGTCCCGCCCTCTCGTTTGGAGGGCAGGGTCCCTCTGAATACTGAAAAAATAGATTGTCCTGCCGGAACTTTAAAAGGAAAATTTTTCCAGAGCCCATGGATCCATATATGGGTAAATTTTTCACATATCACTTCAGAAGGAAGTTGGATACTGCTTCGTACCAGTTCTTTTTGCAATCTGGGCGAAATAATTCCCGCACAAAAATTACATCCTTTAAATTCGTGTATATGCCTGGAAGGTTCCAGAGCCATTCGCTTGTCAATGATAGTGACACTGATATTTTGATGAACCTTTTTTGCCTGTCTGAGCAGATGAATGGCAAAAAAAGCACCGGCAGGTCCTCCGCCCAGGACAACGATCCTGCTTCCATCTTGTAAGGTCAATCTTTCTCGGGGTTGTTTACTCACAATAGCCACTAGGGTGTAATCAATAAATTTTTCTTAATCGATTCCCATCTGCTTTTCAACTTTGGCAATCTCCTTTAAAAGGCTTTCTTTTTCTTCCGGTATCAAATCAGGAGAAGAAAGCCTTTTTTGCAATCCCAAAAGGATCATCTCCTCCCTGTACTCATTGCAGGTATATCGTCCACTGTTTTTTGACTTTTCCATATCTTAACACTTTTTCAAACCGATTCTAATATAGTTCGTATTTTACAAGTTTACCATCAAGACCACCGATTTTCAATGGGCGTTTCCAGGAGGGTGAAAGAGGTACTTTCTTAATATATCTGGGCTCTCCAAAATAGACAAAGGCGGTTGATTTTTTACATTTATTTTTTAAAAAAAAGCCAAAACTTTGATAGAACTTGTTAAGATTCTGGTCTTTCCCCATTCGGATACCATAGGGAGGGTTGGTTACAATCAGAGAGTTTTCTATGGATTCAATATCCTGAAAATCCTTTTGTTCAATGGTAATTTCGCTACCGAAATGAAGTCCCATAATATTTGTTTTTACGGCATTAATTGAATGTTCAGATACATCGCTTCCCGCAATCGTGTCTTTTTTAAGCGCTCTGGCATTGTCTTTGGAGTCTTTTTTAATCTGCTCCCATAAATTGGCATCAAAATCAGGCAGTCTTTCAAATCCGAACCAGGTTCTGAACACCTGTGCCGGTATCCTGCAATACATCATGAGTGCTTCACACAAAAGGGTGCCTGATCCGCACATGGGATCGTATAAAGGTATCGTTCCATCCCATTCGGACAGCCGGATAATGGATGCAGCAACCGTTTCCTGCATGGGGGCGGAAACGGATTCTTCCCTGTAACCGCGTTTGTGCAGTGCCCCGCCCGAGGCGTCAATCCCAAGGGTTGCTCGATTTTTATGAAGATGAAGATTAATGATGATATAGGGATCTTTTGAATCCACACTCGGTCTTTTATTGGTCCTGTCCCTGAAATAATCTGCTATGGCATCTTTGACCCGCAAGCCTGCAAAATTGGAATGGGTAATGTCTGACTCAGACACATTGGCTACAATGGAAAAAGTTTTTTTAGGCGTTAAAAACTCTTCCCACCTTATTTTTTTGGCCGCCTTATACAGATCATCCTTGTCATGGCATTCAAATGTAACAAGGGGGGCAAGTACCCTTGACAAAAGCCTTGAAAAATAATTGATCCGATAAAAATCTTTTTTGGATGCCTTAAACCATACCCCTCTGAAAACCGGTTGTAAATTACAGGCCCCAAGTTCTTTAAGTTCTTGTATGGCAATATCTTTTATACTTTCAGCAACCTGTGCAAAATATTGTGATTCTTTCTCATACAGATACTCAAGCTTTGCCTGTTTTCTTATCTTGCCT
>NZ_JAIOSW010000116.1 GCF_021107415.1 Desulfobacula sp. | reverse complement strand
AATTAAAATGAGCACCATTTTACGGGCCTTAAAAAGAGCAGAGCAGGATTGCCCCGAACAGGGAAACGAAAATGGGTCTTCATTAAAATTTAATGTTCGGACCACGCTGGATTCAAGAATGCAACGGCAACGGAATGGATTTCCCATAAGCTCCAAACAAGTGATGTTTACCATGGCCTTTGCGATTGTGATAGCTGCTGCTTCTTATTTTCTATTTTTTACGGACAAGAATTTTCAGCCCGAGCTATCCCCCTGTGAAATCGTGCCTCAAGCCTCTTTTATGGCACCTGCTCAAAAAGATGATCAAAAAATACCTGCCCTGCCTGCTGCTGTTCAGAAAAACAATGCTGTCTCTGAAATAGTGAGCATCCCCCCTGTGTCACCCCCTGTTGATGAAACAATTTTTACTCTCCCGAAAATGAATATAAAAAAGATAATACCTGCAACAATTTCACAACCGCCTTCCAACCAAGATCAAAAAAAAGAGCCCGTTGATAACAACCCGGGTACTGATATCATGCCGATGGAGGACGGGATACTGAAAATCCAGGCCATTTCCTGGGCAGAAGACCCTGTAGACCGGATCGCTGTGATTAGCAATAAAATAGTGGGCGAAGGAGAATTTGTCCAAAGCTACCGCATTATTAATATCGGAAAGGATGAGGTAATCCTGCGCCTTTCAAATCAGGATTTCAAACTGAGCTTTAAATACCGATGAATATCCGGGAGTGTCGTGGTTTAAATGTACCCGGTTCCGGAAAATCCCGATTCTTTTTCACCGCCCCGAGGACCAGAATATTTACCACAGAAAAAAAGCTTTTCAAAGTGGCTCAGCCCTCCCCGATCCACAAGCGTTTGGTTCGGCACATCCTGCTCGAGATTCTCTTACAGCATTAAGAATATCTTTTGTTGTTGCTTTTGTTTTTATCCCTGCAACATCAAAAGGAGATTTTGGTGATTTGTTAAATATAACCCTAAAGGTCTCACCTCCTCGGCGTTTGATAATGACATCTTCAGAACGGGCAATATCGAGAACCATAGAAAATTTTTGTCTGGCTTCTGAATATGTGTAGACTTTCATCAGGTCACCTCCATAATATGAATCCCCAAACTCTGAGCGACCTCATTCATACGTCGATCAAGAGTAAGTAGTGGGCTGTGTAAAGAAATAGCACACACTAAAAAATATGCATCATATGCATAGATGTTAAATTGAGAAGCTATTTTTAGTGCTTCACGAATATTAACGCTGCGTAAATCAACAGGTATTTGCTGTATAGCATCCCAAACCGATAGCAGATTGTCAGGCTCAAGCCTGCGTCTTTTAAGCATAGCTGATAACGCATTCCCAATTTCAAAGGGTAATACATCAGGTGCAACTAAATCATGACCTAAAGTAAGTCTAATAATCTCATCTCGTTCTGGCTCATAAAGAGTGACTGCTAAAAACGTATTTGTATCTGCTATAATTTTCATGGGTACAATTGTACCTATGCTCATCTTTTTTGTCAAGCCGAATGTTTTTTGCTGAACAAACTTGCCTAACGGCTGGTAATCACTTGAAAAAAAATACTGCGGCTATCCGTAGCATGTTATATGGCTGTTTTTATAGTGCAATATTTTTTTTATTAAGATTAAAAATTTGACCCCAAAACACCAAGCAAAAGATCCTTTTTTAAGAGTAAAATTGTTGATACTGTTTCGTTTACTCCAGGATCACCTCCTTACCATCCGCCAGCACCTTGCTCAGTTTGATCCGCCCCGTTTTCAACAAATTATTACTTTATACATGCAACAATGCGGTGCTTAGCTGCCTGGAGCTTAATGCCGACACACTCTGCATGATTAAAATTTATGTTAAAGCCAAAACCTCTAAGAGCCGCTCAGTAGCCCCCGATCCACTCCGGCGACTTGTTCGCTTTAGCTATATATATTCTTGCGGTGCCCAACTTTGACTATCCAGATGGTAAGTTCCTTATCTTGAATGGAATAAATAATACGGTATCGCCCATATCTTAAACGATACTTTTCTTTCCCACTTAACTTTTTACATCCGGGTTGACGTGGATTTTCACCAAGAGATTCAATACAGGTAAGAATTTTTATTAAATTTTTATCTGGAATAGATTTAAAATCTTTCCAAACCGATTTTTTGAAAAAAATCTTATATACGCCCATCTTGTTTAAGCCTCTTGATCATCTGTTCATAGCTTACCAAAGGTTCATCAGATCTTTCATCAAACACAGCGAGATCTTCAGCATCTTCAGAAAGAGCTTCTCTCAACGCTTCATTGATTATTTTTGACATTGAGCAGGATGTTTCAAGAGCCTTAATCCGTAATGCATGATGAAGAGTTGGGTCTAAATATATGGTTGAACGTTTTGATAATGTTGCCATAATTGCACCTCCAAATTATTAATACCAACACTATAACGCCATAACGTTTTTATGTCAAAACTTTAAAAGCGAACATAAACATCACCGATGAAATCCAGTGCATGTTGATTGTTAAATATTTTCCAAAAAAAGTACCAGTAGATTAACTGCGATAACAGCTTTTGGGGGAAGATCAAAACAATACAAATTGATTCAATTTTTTAAATCATTTGTCATTTTTTGAATTGTACTAAAAAGTTGTGGCATCCATTTTTTCCATACCTGCCGGGGTATCTGTAAAGTCGCCTGGCTCGTCTATGACCTGAAAGCGATCAATTACCTTTTGAGCAGATTCTTCTATCTGCCGAAGGACTTCTAAAACAAGCTCTTTGATAAGCATATACCGCCTCACTATCTATTCTCTTTTTTAAGAATGGGTTCATAGTGTCCCTGTATGTAACAATATCTACAACAAATTTGTTTGGCCTGTTGGAATCCCCTCTTTCGTTACTGCCTGGGACGGCTAAATGTCTGGATGTATTCTCTTCGATTTTAAGGTCCTTTATCTCATAGTTTGATCTGTTGTTGCTGATAGTAAGGTAAGATCTAAAGTCATTTGCTTTGATTTTATGAAAAACAATAATTTGAGTATTTTTTCCTATGTGAATTCTTTTGGGAGCTACTATTGTAAGGTCCCATGCGTTATTTAAACCATTCCCATCGAGCACGCCCACCTTTAACCAAATCCCTGATATTACCTTTATCAATATGAATATCTGTGACCCAGCTGTTTTTATAGGTCGTTTTGTTGTCCTTGTTTATTATCTGAAATTGGAAAAAGTTTACCTGGTCAGCATCTGCTGTCCCGTTTAAGGGTACCTGATTGATCCATTCATAAACGTGCTTTTTGCCTTTCGGGGCTTTTATTTCATTTGCTTGTTAATAGGAATTGTATTCCCCGCAATTTTCATAATGTTTGACCATTTTATAAATATTCTATGTCTTATTTAAGGCTCAATTTCCCTTATTCTGTATCATATTCCAAATATCCATAGGTGTTTCCCCTGTTCTTTCAGCAATTTCCTTGACCTTCATATTGGGTGTTGCCTGTATATCGGCTTTTTTGGCAAGTCGTTTGATCGCTTTATCAATCCCAATACCAGCTTTTTGACACATATGTTCCAAAGTCATTCGTCCAAGGCCACTGAGTGCGCTTGCCCCTCTGCTTTTATCATTGTCACTTTGCCTATCATTAATTTTTTTGGTTTTCGTCTTCAAAAGATCTAATATTGCTTTTGGAGATGTATTATTTGCACTGGCGAAATTCTTAAGGTTGATTTTTGTCGAAACATCTTTAAAACCTTCACTCTTGAGCAACTCAATACTACTTTCTAAATCAAAATTCATTTTGGTACAAAATACTTTAATTGAAGCCAGTTCAGCATGCCCCCAAGGTGGACTCCCATACTCGTCCTCCCAGTAATTTTTAACTTTTTCTAAACCGTTTAGAGCCAAACTGAAGGGGGGTAAATGGAAATATGCTCCCAATGAAAATACTATAGTTATTATCAAGGCTATGATAAAATCAGGCTTGATGAAGGATATTTGTTTGTGGGTATTTTTAAGATAATTAACCAAAGGTTTCCAGTTCAAATAAATATGCCAAATTGCTGTAACCAAAAATAGCATTGATACGATGATATGAATATTGCTCCAATCTTCTTTAGCCAAACCCAAAAAATACCAATCAGCCCAATTAGAGATTCTACCTTGGGGAGTGAAGTACATCACCAATCCTGTGATACCAAGAACGGCAAAAGAAAAAAAAGAAATCCAAGAGATTAATCTGCGGGTTTTTATCGTAATCATTAGATATTCTCCTATAAAAGTTTTATATATTGGTTAATCCGACAGCAGGCAAGCTATTCCATAATCGCATAAAAAAACGTTAAGTTAAATGGAAAAAAGAGTCATAATCATCCGCAAATCATACCAGTTGATTTTTTCCACTTCAACTTTTTGTTACATTAACCGGGTAACTGCCACACCATTCTTCCCTTGGGTAAAAGTATAGATTTTTATTGCCTT
>NZ_JAIOSW010000122.1 GCF_021107415.1 Desulfobacula sp. | reverse complement strand
TCATGGGGCTTTTATATTGCAAACTTTACCTATCTTGTGGGTGTTGCCGCAGGAGGGGTTATGGTTGTCATCCCCTATTATCTCCATGATTATGAAAAATTTCACAGGATTACCATTTTAGGCGAATTTTTAGCAGTGAGTGCTCTGGTCATGTGTCTTCTTTTCATTGTTGTGGATTTAGGCCAGCCCATCCGTATGCTGAACGTATTGTTATATCCGTCACCCAAGTCAATACTGTTCTATGACATGCTGGTTCTCAACGGTTATCTTTTTTTGAATATTGTTGTGGGATGGAAGGTGCTGGAAGCGGAAAGAAATCAAGTCAAACCGGTATGGTGGACAACACCCCTGGTCTATCTTTCCATTCCCTTTGCCATTGGTATTCATACGGTAACAGCCTATCTTTACTGCGGTCTTCCGGGACGTGGATTCTGGCTGACAGCCATTCTGGCACCCAGATTTCTGGCATCAGCATTTGCTGCAGGACCGGCATTTCTGATAATTCTTTGCTATATTATCAAAAAATTCACAAAATTTGATCCAGGCTGGGATGCCATGCAGACATTGTCAAAAATCGTCTGCTATGCCATTATTGCCAACCTGTTTTTCTTTTTGTGTGAGGTCTTTGTTGTCTACTATTCCAATATTCCGGGCCATAAGGTACATATTCAGTATCTCTTGTTCGGATATCACGGATATACTCAACTTGTCCCCTGGATGTGGACCAGTCTGACACTCATGGGAACAGGCGCCATTTTCCTTCTGATTCCAAAATTGAGAAACAACTATACTCTGTTACCGTTCACCTGTGCCATGATCGTTATCGGGGCCTGGATAGATAAGGGCCTGGGTATGATTTCAGGCGGATTTGTACCGTCACCTTTGCACCATGTGACAGAATACGCACCTACAGGACCGGAAATCATGATTACCCTGGCTGTTTATGGCACGGGCTTCCTGGTTTTGACCATTCTTTACAAACTGACAACTCAAGTTAAAGAAGAGGTTCACGGATAGTTTAACAATTATTGAAAATATGCTTGGTTTCATCCTCGCATAAAGACACAAAGCCACAAAGCGAGTTATATCCTTTGTGGCTTTGTGCGATACTTTATTTAAATGAATCATTTTCTTTTGAATGAGTTTACAAATTTCTGTCAGTGGAAAAACAAAAAAAAACTCTCACCATACAAACCAATGATTCTTTTTTAGAACAAAAAAAGAATCAACTCTTGAGTGCGATCTATGGCGGTCATCATCAGTCTGCCGAACAGATTTATCATGATATTCTCAACTATATTGAAACCAATTCAAACTTCAGTGAGAATACGAAAAAACTGTTAAACCAGATACAAGCCATCATTAAAAAATTCTACCCTGATCTTGAAAAACACTCTTCCCCCAAAATCAGGGAGTGCCATATCCGGCTTAAAAAACTCATTCTATTTTCCATTAAACAATCATCCAGAGACGCCCTTTATGTTAATTTCCAAACATGGGAAACAAAACTTGGTTTAGACCATTTTCAGAAGGATCTGGTATATAAAACAGCCATGACGTTTCAATTGACATCCGGATGCAGTAATTTTTGCAGACGATGCAATGAATGGGCTTTGCCAAAGGTAAGATCGCACTTTTCCTATAAAGCCATCCTGAAAATTGTCAACCATATGGCAGATCAAGGCAATAATGATATCTCCCTTTACGGTGCTTCCGATCCCCTGGACTGGGCAGAAGATGAAAAAACCATATCCGACATCATTGACTATTTAAAAAAATTACCAATTGAATACAGCATTCTAACAAAGGTTCCAAAGGGAAAGATTCCTTTGTTAAAAAAGCTCATAAAAATGAACGCCAACCTTTCTGTCAGCATCACTTCAAAAAACAAAGCCCGGATCAAAAAAATAGAACAGGAGCTTGGAAAGGCCATCAGCAAGCAGCATGACCTGGACGAACTCTTGATTCCTGCAGGACTTGATGAAGACTTTGTTTCCATCAAGCCTTCCATCACCGACGGGTATGGTACGGAAATAACACCTGACGGCAGTTTTATCATTATTCCTACTTTTACCAGCGCTCTGCATCCTTTTGGGCACAAAAAAATCCGGGTTACATCAAAAACAAATTTTTTTCCTATAAAAAAAACCGGCCGAAAGGCTCTTCTTGTGGACTATTTCAAACCCATTGAAGGGTATGATCTATATAAAAATCGATATCATTTAGACGGGTTACTGGATGTACAAATAGAATCCATCATCCTTGATAACGGTGCTGACGAATTAACCCCACCGGGAATGAGAAGCCTTAAAGAATATCTTTCCATATTTGAAGAAAAACCGCGACTTCAAAGAAAACAAATGACACCGGCTGTATTGAAACGGTTAAAAAGGCAATTTCTTTTAAAGACTGCTTTCAAAGACCTGCCAAATAAAAGTAAAAATTTATATTTGAAAAAGATAACCACTCACCTGGATTTATGCAAAAAAAAAGACTGCCTGTCGTCAAAGCTGTCTGCTGTATCTTTTTTTCTTAAGTCTATTTTTTACTATGTACAAAAAAATCCAATCAAAATAAAAATGATGCAATTTCTTTTAAAAGATGAAATGAAAAATATCTCAGATACTTACAATAACTTAGTTGGCCACAGCCCCCTTGAAGCTCTTTTAACTGACCCCGATATTAATTCTTTTGATATTTTCAGATTTTATGTTTTCTGCCTGCTGAACAAATCCAAGGATCAAGCCATACTTGAATTTATTAAAAATTATCCGTCAGCATATGACGCTGTTACCGATATCTTTGTTCAATCTTCACCATCTGATTAAAATTTTAGCAAAATTAACTTTAGAGTTGACTTTTAAGACAGTTCTAAATATTAAAAGAACCGTTCAGGTGCTTAAAATGCTTAAAAGGGAACGCCTGTGAAATTCAGGGACGGGCCCGCCGCTGTAATTGGGAACGAAAGCTTTACACCGCCACTGTCTATTGTAAAACAGATGGGAAGGCAAAGTGATTAGGATAATCCAAAGTCAGAAGACCTGCCTGACAAATTGATGCATTCCCCGTGGACAAGGGAATTAGATCTTGAGGAAAAAAGGGAAAACCCCGGATCGATGAACTCGGTTCGGGGTTTACTATTTTCGGGCCGGCAAATTCTAAATTAGGGAGACAGGAAGAAAGATGAAAAAAATTCATTTAATGATGGTGCTGGCCGGTTTTTTTTTATTTCAGACAATGACTTTTGCTGATGAGAATGTAAGGAACCAGGAAGCAGTTGCAACCATGGACGAGATTATCGTAACTGCCACAAAAACCAAAGAGCTGCGCAAAGATGTGCCGAATTCTGTAATTTTAATCGATGATCTGGATATTAAAGATTCTCCGGCAACCAGTTTTGGTGATTTATTGGGAGGTGAGCCAGGCATTGACTGGCGGACCCGTGGTGATTATGGCGGCGCAGAGCAGGAAATCCATATCCGCGGCATGAGCGCTGACGGCACCCAGATTGTTGTCAATGGTGTGACGATAAATTCCCCTTCACTGGGGATAGCTGATGCCGGCAAAATACCTATGAACAATATTGAACGTGTCGAAATAGTTAAAGGCTCAGGATCTGTTTTATACGGTTCCGGGGCAATGAGCGGCATCGTGAATATCATTACAAAGAGCCCAAAACGTGACCAGACTGATTTAAAAATAAATGCAGGTTATGGGTCCGAAAACGCATATCAGATCTCAGCAGAGCAGGGAATGTTTGTTTTCGGAGACCTTGGCTATTACATCACTGCCAACAGTTCAGGTACAGATGGGTTTCGGGATAACGCTGATTACAAACAAAGTGATGTATCGCTGAAACTTGTGCTGGATAAAGGGGAGAACCTGAATATCAGCCTTTATGGTGATTATATAGATCGAGAAGGGGGGCGGCCGGGCGTCGAACCGCCGACGGGGACTTCTTTGTTCACTGTACGCGGGATACCCGTCTATAATTCTGAATCTTCAAGTCTGCTCAACGAACTCAAAGAAAAAGACAAGCATCTGGTTTTTAAGATAAAAAGCAAGCCTTTGGATTGGATTGGCTTCAATTTTCAAACCGACTATACAGACATGGAGAGCAATAACTATTCCAGGTACTATAGTTCATTCACACCAGGGAACCTGCCCGGAAGCGAAACCGAAGTTATAAATAAAATTTGGGGCGTAGAAGGCAATGTTGAGATAAACCCATTTAAAGGCGGAACTTTGCTGACAGGAATCCAGTATAAAAAATATGACTGGGAAAATACCAGTACGACTCTGGATGGTTTTGGAAATGAATCTTCACAATTAATGGGTAAGAATGACCTTTATACAACAGGAATTTTTAGTGAAGCCCAGTATCGACCCAATAAATATATTAAAGGTATAATAGGTGTTCGCCAGGAGGATCATTCAACCTTTGGAACAAAAGTTCTTCCAAGATATGGATTAATTATTACCCCTGTTGAGACCACAACTCTTAAATTTAATACAGGCAGGCACTTTAAAGCTCCCACACCCAATGATTTATTCTGGCCACTAGAAGATTGGGGATGGGGCATGGGTGCCGAGGGCAATCCAAATTTGAAGCCTGAAACCGGATGGCACAGTGATGCCGGTATTGAACAGACATTTGCAGACAAAAAAATTTTTATCTTTTTGACATATTTTAAATGGGATATTAAAGATAAAATTTCATGGGTGCCTGATAGTAATTTTTTCTACCGGCCGGACAATCTTTCTATATATGAAGCAAGTGGCTGGGAGGTTGGAACCAAAATCGGACCTTTTAATAATATGACACTTTCATTGGACTACACCTATACAGATGCAACAGAACAAAAACAAGGAGGTGTGCAACGAAAAGCACGCTATACAGCAAATAATTTTTTTAAAACCAGTCTCACATATTGGTTTGATTTTGGTCTGGATTTGACCGGTATTATTCGCTACACTGGCGAACGGCCTGCTGTTTATGCTCTGGATACAGACACGGCTCCTCAGGCTGTACTTTCCAGCTACTGGATGCTTGATCTGAAAGCAAATCAGCAAATTGGTGAAAACTGGGCATTGTCATGCCGGATTAACAATCTGTTTGACAAAGATTATACTACATATTCGGAAAATTTTTATGATCAATTTGGTACACAAACCCTGTCAAAATATCCTGGTGCAGGACGGTCGATCTTTTTATCTTTAAATTATCAATTTTAAAACCAAATCTTTATTCAGTAAGTTCATAAAGAATTTACTGAATAAAGATTAAAAGAAAATTACAAATGAAAAAACAATTTGATATTCACACATGTATTTTAATACTTTTCGGGTTACTCGTATTTTGCACCACATCCCTTGCTGCATACCCTGTAAGTGTTCAGGACTCAAAAGGGAATCATTTAAAATTTTTCAAAACACCACACAAGGTTGTGTCCCTTGTACCATCGGCTACCCAGATTCTTTTTGAGATAGGTGCAAAAGATTTTGTTCAAGCCATTACCTACCATGATATAACCCTTGCCGGTGCTGTTGACAAACAAATTATAGGCGGATTTCTGGGACCCATTCTTGATAAGATTGAAGATGCCCATCCGGATATGATTATCCTTTCTTCGATCCACAAAGATATCATCAAAAAATTTGATAAAGCAGATTGCAACCTGTTTGTTTTTCAAACCGACACCATTGAAAATTCTTATAAAAGTATTGCTGCTTTAGGCAAAATATTTAATCGGGAGAAACAGGCGCAAAAGATCATTGAAAAAAATACGTCTGAGATGAATCACATCAAACGAAAACTGGCCAAAATTGATAATTTAAACAAGAAACGCGTCATACGGCTCATGGGAAAAGAGACGATCATGACCCCGGGCAGTGATTCCTTTCAAAATGAGATCATACGTGCTGCCGGAGGTATCCCCCCTGATTTTGGCAAAAAAGGAAATATCACAAATGTCACAAAAAAAGAATGGATGAAATTTAACCCCCAGGTTATTTATGGCTGTGCTCCTGACAAAGAGGCGGCAAAAAATTATTTCTCCAAATCGGGCTGGAAAGATGTGGATGCAGTAAAGAATCATCAGATTTATTATTTTCCCTGTGACCTGACATGCAGAGTCTCCACCCATACCGGGTATTTTGTATCCTGGCTTTCTTCCGTCATATATACCCGGGAATTTTCAAATCCTGAAAATGATATCCTTCCCACTGGTATTGTTCATTCAAGACCCCTGGAAATAGATCTTGAATATATCAAATCTGCTTCAATCGCGTACAGCAATATTTATGATTTTGAGAACAAAACCCTGATCATTGATTTCAAATC
>NZ_JAIOSW010000235.1 GCF_021107415.1 Desulfobacula sp. | reverse complement strand
TGGACAAAAACTACCGACTACTGGGGTGTCTATTTTGGTTTAACAGAGAAAATCAAAATAGCCTTTGATAAAGAAGGCATCAGCATTCCCTATCCGCAACAGGATGTTCATATGTTCAACCAACAGGTAGAAGAAAAATAAAAGCTGCATTATGACGGATAAAAATTCATCTTATTTAACTGAAACCATTACAAAGCTGATGGAAATCGAATATGATTTTTCCGGTGAAATTTCCAGGCTGGCCGGTGAAAATGAAAATTATCTGATAAAAAAAGATGACGGCACCTGTTTTGTCCTTAAGCTGGCTGATGATAATACAACTGCCGGAATGATAGAGATTGAACATCTTGCAGTGGATCAACTCATCAATGCCAAACTTCCTATCCGTCTTCCACGGGTGATCCTGACACGGACCGGCTCTGTCCAGGCCCGGTTGATGACAAAGGACCGGAAAGAAATCCGGGGACGGCTTCTGGAATTTGTTAAAGGAAAAGCCTGGTGTCAGGCACTTCCAGCAACAAATGAGCTATTGGAAAATCTTGGAACCATCATCGCACAGATGAATATGGATATGTCTTTTATTGTTCACCCGGATTCCAAAAGAACCCATCATTGGGATCTTGCCAGGGCTGATCAGCATCGCTCCAAAATCTATTTGATTGACAGCCTGGAAAAACGTCAGATCCTTGAATGGGTTTTCCATCTTTATGCCGCCATTGTCAGACCTTTATTTGAATCTTTACCCAAATCCCTGATTCATGGGGATATTAATGATGACAATGTCCTGGTATCTGACGAACGGGTTGTCGGTATACTGGATTTTGGGGACTGTCTTACAAACCCCACGGTCTGTGACCTTGCCATTGCCCTTGCCTATCATACCCTGGATGAAGACAATCCCCTGGAAGCGGCAGCAACCATTATCGGTGCCTATCACAAGATCCGCCCCTTATCCATAGATGAAATGATGGCTATTTTCCCTTTGATGTGTGCACGACTGGCTGTCTCGGTCATCATTTCGGCTCAAAGAAAAAAAATTGATCCAACCATGGAAAACTGGTTTGTATCGGAAAAGCGAGCCTGGAAAAAACTGGAGGTTCTTTCCACAACAGGCCCGGCCCAGGCAGCCATTATCCTGGCAAGCAAGACTAATCTTGAACCGTTTGAAAATCGCGGTGCATCTGTTACCGAGCTTTTAAAAAATCGTCAAAGACTTATTGCCCCGTCTGTCTCACCTTCCTATGACAAACCATTAAAATTTCTGAAAGGAAAAGGTCAATATTTATACGATTACAATGGCAGACCCTTTCTTGATCTTTATAATAATGTCTGCCATGTGGGTCATTGCCACCCCAAAGTTGTACAAGCCGGCCAGAAACAAATGGCCAGACTCAACACCAATACCCGCTATTTATACGATGGACTGACCCAGTACGCCCAAAAGCTTTGTGACACCCTTCCCAGGGAACTGGACACCTGTTTTTTTGTCAATTCAGGCAGTGAAGCCAATGAACTTGCCTTGCGTATTGCAAGAGTCTACACTCATCAAAAGGATATGCTCGTTGTCGAGAATGCCTTTCATGGGCATACCAGTTCAATGATAGATATCAGCCCTTATAAATTTATGGGTCAAGGAGGCAAAGGAGAACCTGAACCCTGGGTCCATGTAGTGCCCGTACCTGACGGATACAGAGGAAAATTCAAGGGCCGGGGAGAAGATACAGGCAAAGCCTATGGCAACGAAGTGGGTGAAATCCTTAAAAATATTCCGAAACCCATTGCAGGATTTATCACGGAATCCCTGTTGTCCTGCGGCGGACAGGTAATTCCACCCCATGGATATTTTAAAACGGCATTCAAACATGTCAGAGATGCCGGTGGTCTTTGTATCGCAGATGAAATCCAGGCCGGATTTGGCAGGGTTGGCTCGCATTTCTGGGCATTTGAACTTCAAAGCGTGGTCCCGGATATTGTCGTCATGGGAAAGCCCATTGGAAACGGCCACCCCATGTCAGCCGTTGTGACCAGAAAAGAAATTGCAGACTCTTTTGCCAATGGCATGGAATTTTTTGCAACCTTTGGCGGCAACCCGGTATCCTGTGCTATAGGAATGGCGGTTCTGGATGTTATCAAAGACGAAGGCCTGCAGGGACATGCAAAACAGGTTGGCGCAAGGATGCTTGAGGGACTCAATGGTCTCAAGAACAAGCATGATATTATCGGTGATGTCAGGGGCATCGGCCTTTTTATCGGTATAGAGCTGATTAAGGATAAAAGCACGTTGGCACCCGCTACCCGAAAAGCGGCTGAAATGGTCAATCGATTGAAAAACAGGGGGATTTTACTGGGTACAGACGGCCCTTTTAATAATGTCATTAAAATCAAACCCCCAATGGTCATAACAAAAGAAGATGCAGACATGTTTATCCGGGTATTTGATGATGCACTCTCAAATATGAAGAATGCCGGTTAGCCCTTTGTTAAAGATTTTTATCCAAAGAAGCGATAATTAAATTACAAGGCCTATTTTATTCACCTATTTTAAAAATGGATAAAATGATGGAAGACATATCAAAGATATACCAGAGTGAACCCATAAATCCGGATAAGTCCAATGCAGCTTCCTTTGAGAAAAAAAAACATAAGAAAAAAAAACTCTTTCAGGAAGCGAAAAAGCATTTTGATGAATTGACACAAATTGTAGATGAAACCCATCAGGAACTCGAAGAAAATGATTCTCCGTTCCGGCTGTGTGTATATCAGGAAGGTGATGATATTTTTATTGATATTGTCACGATAGATGACTCAGGAAAAATCGATCAGATTTTTAAACATGATATCTCCCATGCAGAGCTTGAAAATCTGGTCCAGCAGATAAAAAGCGGACGAGGACTTATTCTAGACGCTGACATCTGACCTGAATATACCTTGAAAAAGCTTGCTCTTTTTTAATCCCTTTTCCATTCATTATATTAGTAAATTGAATTTTTCATTTCCATTGATGGGTAAAACTTTACCCATAATTGTTACATTTTTTTCTCATTTTAGTACATTTTTTTCATAGGTAAAAACCCCTATAAAACCTTGAAAATATTGAAAACTGGGGTTCATGATATTGTAAAACCAAGGTATACTTTTTGCATATATTATAGCAAACAAAGATAAAGCCAAACTTGTTGAGAAGCAGGGACGGAATACCACGGGTCATAAAAGATAGCCGGGTTGCCATTGAGCATCCCGGCTTTTTGTTTATGAGTTCACAAATTTGGTATTACAGACCAAATTCTAAAGGGGGAAGTTAAGATGAAGCAGATGAAAATATTTACATTCATTACAGGCATATTGTTCCTGCTGGTATTATTCCCATTGGTATCCCATGCACAGGTGCCGGGGCAGATAAATTTTCAGGGGAAAGCAACCGATACAGACGGTAATTCCTTAAATGCAACCTATGACATGAAGTTTCATCTCTATGATGACCTCACTGGCGGAAATAAACTTTGGAGTGAGGAACAGAATGTTCTGATAACCGATGGCATTTTTAATGTCAATCTTGGTGCGGTCGTGCCACTCTCTGAAGATATTTTTTCTGTTCCTTTTGTGGGTATTGAAGTTGAGATCTACAATCTAGACGAAGCAACCTGGGAAATCCTGACCCCGCGCCAGCGCCTGATAAGCACTGCCTATGCCTTTCATGCCGATAATGCAGATACCCTGGACGGTATTGACTCTACTGCTTTCCTCAGCGCAGACGAGGGCATGGTTGATCTTGATCTCAATAATCTGATGGTTCAGGGCCTTGGAAGCTTCGATGCCACGGGGGAGGAAGGGACTATTTATCTGGGGGATTACGGAAATTACATCAAGGCCGTTTACGATTACGGGGTCCGCATCGGAGCCTATAATGCAGAAGATGCGTTGGTCATTCAGCAAGAAACCGGTAACGTGGGTATAGGCACCATAAATCCCATCAGCAAGCTTGAGATAAGTGATGAAAACAAAGCGGTATCTTATTATTCTTCGGCATATGGAGACAGCCAGTTCTCGTCTCCCATGTATGTAGGAAGAAAGGCGAGAGGAACATCCACAGCCCCAACAGCAGTTCACGAACATGATTTACTGAATTACTTTGGTGGGAAAGGCTATGGTGGAACATCGTGGGGTTCTGGTTCCAATGCAGGAATTAGTCTTCTGGCCTCAGAAAATTTTAATGATACATCCAAGGGAACAAAAATTTATTTTTTTACAACACCGAATGGATCAACATTAAAGTGGAGTCGAATGGTAATATCCAACGAGGGCAATGTCGGAATTGGTACAGAAGTTCCCAGCAAAAAATTAGAGGTTGCAGGGAATATTAAGGTGACTGGCAACGACAACGGGATCATATTCCCGGACGGCTCTGCCCAGATGAGTGCAGGTCACTCCCAGGCCTATGTCAATGCCCTGGAGACCCGCATCGCATCCCTGGAAAGTAAAATAGCGGCACTGGAAACTCTGCTGACCAATGTCACCCGAAACGACAACGATATCACCTTCAGCGGTGTGAATGTCCACGTTGTCAATGGAACGGGGACAACTGATGGCACCAATGGACTTGGAAATCTGATTGTTGGATATAATGAATCACGCCCAGTTCCTGATCCCAATGATCGTACTGGCTCACATAATATTGTGGTTGGGGCAAAACAAAATTATTCTTCCTATGGAGGTTTGGTTGCAGGAATGAAGAATACAATTTCAGGTCCATATGCCAGTGTCAGTGGGGGCGAAGGTAATCATGCAATGGGAACCTATTCCAGCGTCAGTGGAGGCTATAATAACGCAACCGGCGGCATACATACAAGCGTCAGCGGGGGCCAAGGTAATCATGCAATGGAAACCTATTCCAGCGTCAGTGGGGGCTATGGCAATGTAGCCAGCGGTTCATCATCCAGCATCAGCGGGGGCTATAGCAATGTAGCCAGCGGTACATCATCCAGCATCAGCGGAGGCGGGAATAACGAAACCAGCGGCGATGGTGCCAGCATCAGCGGAGGCGGGAATAACGAAACCAGCGGCAATACAGCCAGCATCAGCGGGGGCAGCTATAATAAAGCCAGCGGTGATTATTCATTCGTCGGCGGGGGCGGTGGTTACACCATCTACGTAGGCAATGAGGGCAATCAGGCCTTTGGCAATTATTCAGCCATCCTGGGGGGTAAGAGTAATATCTCTGGTGACCCAGCGCTCACCAATCACTACATGGGTAACGCTTCAACGGTGAGCGGGGGTTGGAACAACATAGCTATCGGAGGAACATCGAGCATCAGCGGGGGCAGAGACAACACGGCCACTACCAATCATGCCAGCGTCAGCGGGGGCCAATTCAATGAAGCCAGCGGTTCATCATCCAGCGTCAGCGGAGGCTTTGAAAATACAGCCAGCGGTCCATCATCCAGCGTCAGCGGGGGGTATAATCGTAGTGTATCCGATTTCAACAACTGGCAGGCAGGGGATTTGTTTCAGGATGATTAGCGGCTGAGGCCATGATCGTCTTTTGGAATCATCTGCTTAAAATTAGATCAGTTTCTGAGTGTTTATTGAGGTGTTTAACTGACTGGCAGTGATACTTTTGGAGGCTGATTAATATTTGCCGCCATGAATTTTATAAAAAATATAACGGGTATAAAATTGAATTTATATAAGGAGTTGTTCATGAAAATAAAAATATTTATTTTGTTCTTTGTGATGGGATTGCTTTTCTTCTTTTCTGGAAATGCTTTTAGCAGGATGCATAGCACCAGCTATTCCATAACAAGCAGTGTCATGTCAGGCGCCGGTATACCCATGGCTTCAACTGGTTTTCAGACTCACTCAACACTGGGCCAATCCTCGCCTGTCGCACCGGTGTCATCTGAAAATTATGACCTTTACGCAGGTTTCTGGTATACAATGACCACAAGCGGTTGTATCTGGGATTTAGAACCGGATGGTGATGTCGATGGTTTCGATCTGTATCAGTTTATAAATCCTCCCTATAATGCATCCGACATTGAAAGTTTTGGATCTGAATTTGGGAGAACTGATTGTTTTAACTGAAAATATTATTAACATAAAATTTAGTAGGGTCTTTAAATGGCCCTGCTAAATAATTTTCTTAATGTTAAAATTCCATATATCGTAGTTTTTGCTTGCCGGAAACGTTCAATTCACATTAAAATATATGAGCCAAACATATTGTAAAAAGACATTCTTTCGTATTCCACGATATAATATAGCAAATTTATTTTGAAATATTTTTTTCCAGGCTTGAACAAGAATCAACTTGGTCCAATAAAATATAACGGAGGCCTTATTTACTTGATAGCGGCGATTTTCCATATACTTGAATGAAAAGTTTTTGCAAACCAAATGTTGCCCATATAGAACTTTCAATTCAAAATTAGGAGTTCATGCCTATTTACAACAATATTTTATCTTGATACTGAATTGCAGATCAAAAGTTTCAAATCGGAAATCATAACCCTAAGAAAGGAGAGACCCATGAAAGTTCTTGTTACAGGTGCAAACGGACATCTGGGATATAATTTAATCAAAGGGTTGCTCAAAAAAGAGCATACAGTTCGAGGAAGTATCCGCTCTTTAAAAGACACTCGAAAAGTGCAGCGACTTAAATCTCTTGGAGATATTGACCTTGTTGAAGCGGACTTGAACCGACCGGACCAACTTGAGGCTGCCATGGAAGGTATCGATTTATTATTCCACACAGCTGCGGTTTATTCATATACTGAACCAGGCAGGAAACAAGAAATTATTGATGCCTCCATTAAGGGAATCGAAAATACATTTTATGCTGCTGTGCAGGCAAAAGTCAGAAAAATTGTACTGACGTCCTCAGTTGTCACCCTTCCAATGACCTTGCCCAACACCCCTCCTTCAAATGAAAGCAATTGGACTAATGATAAAAGGGTCCCCTATATTAAAGCGAAAACGGAAGGTGAAAAACTGGCCTGGAAAATTGCCAGGGAAAAGAAACTTCATATGGTGTCTATTCTGCCTGGTACTATTGCAGGGCCTGGGTTCGCAAGGAATACGCCTACCATTGACGTGTTGGAAGCTCTGATGATGGGTGCCATGCGACTGGGTGTAATGCAGATGAATTACCCCTATGTAGATGTTCGGGATGTAGTAACTGCACATATCCTTGCCGGTGAAAAAGAGTGTGAAGGGCGATTTATTGTCTGCAATGACATATCCCCGATGTTTCGTGATATTATTGAAACCATGCACAGTTTAGATTCCAAAATTCCATTGCCACTCATGACCCTGCCGAATTTCATGATGGGTGCTATGGGATTTTTTGATAAATTCAACCGTCTGACATTGGGGACACCTCTGATAGCTTCACCAGAGTTCATGGCAACAATGAAGGGAAAATTATGGAATTTCAGCAATCAGCGAATCAAAGATGTTCTGGGCTGGCAACAACAAATTTCAATGGAACAAAGTCTGCATGACACGATTGAAGAGATTAGAAAACTCAAAAGTCAAAAATGATACCCTCTGGTAATGTGGAAACAAAGTCAAACTTTCACAGAGAGCTAAAAAATGATTGGAATTTTTCCAGGGCTGGAACAAAAATGTGTTCGATATCTCCAATTACTATAATGAAGTCTTGATTTATTTGATTTTGAATTTTTCTATATAGTAGAATTTTTATTAAAATTTGACAAAATAATGTACTTCACCAAATAGGAAAAAGTTTACCCACAATTGTTACATTTTTTTCATAGGTAAAAATACCTATGGCCTAAATTAAGGGATTTTGGGATGCAATTTGTTCGGACCAATTTTTGCATGATATTCTAAATTAATACGCAAAAAAAAAGATTGCTTTGATCAATCACTGGAGGGAATAATTGAAGATGAAAATAAAGATTCTAATAGGATTTGTTTTATTGTTGTTCCTTAGCTTTAATCCACCATATGTATTGAGTGTAGAAGAAGTTGTTATAGGGCAAGATACTGTTTTTACTACTGGGGATAGAGTTGAATACCAAGGTGATGCATTTTCAGATGGTACAAATGCTTATGCTAGAGTTATGGGTGATTATTTTTCCTCAAGTATCTCCGAAGCAAAATCGGGGTTAGAATTCCAAATAATTGGATATGAAGATGGCCCTACTTCATATTTGGCTCTTTTATCCTTTGAATTTGAATATTCAATAAATGTAAATTACTCTGGTGGTGGATCAGCAGATGCCCATATTAATGCAAATTTTTATGGTCTACAACCCGATCAATTGCATGATGAATTTTATGATCGGATCAATTTTGTTTATAACCCTGGCTCTGATCAAGTCGGTGATATTATAATATTACAGACAGTTGAGCCAGTATACGTTAATATTGATAAGTGGGGTGGACGGTTAGCTCCTCCTGTGATAGTATTGCCCAATGAATTCACAGAATGAAATGGTGCTGCTTTCAACCAGTCTTGTTGCAGGGCGAGATTATCCGAATACATACCGTGAGTTTGTGACTATGTTTCCAGATAATGAGGCATGCGCAAAATACTTGCTAAAGTTGCGATGGCCAGATACATTTATTTGCCCTGCCTGTGGCAAAAGGAAAGAAGCATGGAGCCAGACACGCAGCCGTATGGTATGCTCTGCATGTCGCCACCAGACATCAATCACAGCTAAAACAATTTTCGATAAAACTCGCACTCCTCTCACAACATGGTTTGAGGCGGCTTGGCATATGACTACCGCAAAAAATGGTATGTCGGCAAAGACACTTCAACGCACATTGGGGACCAGTTATCGTGTGGCCTGGGCCATGTTGCAACGTTACCGGGTGGCAATGGTTCGCCCCAACAGAAGTCTTTTGGGTGGCAATGTCGAGGTAGACGAAACTTTAGTAGGAGGTGTTAAACAAAATGGTAAGAGGGGTCGTGGCGCTCACAAGTGCATTGTCGTAATTGCAGTTGAGCTTAAATCCCCGAAAGGATACGGAAGAGTACGGATGCGACCTGTTACAGATGCATCCGGGGATAATTTGGTTCCGTTTGTGCAAGAAACGGTTAAGCCGGGAGCAACAATATATACCGACGGCTGGGGCGGTTATAACGATCTTCTAAAGTGCGGTTTTAAACATGAAAAGATTGTACTTTCCGACAGTGGTGATCCTGCTCATGTTAACTTGCCAGGAGTACATCGCATTGCAAGTTTGTTCAAACGCTGGATGTTGGGCACTCATCAAGGATCGTTTGATCCCGAACATTTACGAGCGTATTTAGAAGAGTTTACTTTTCGTTTCAATCGCCGAACTTCCAGTAGTCGTGGATTAGTTTTTCGACGACTGATAGAGCAAGCTGTTGCGACTAGCCCAATTACAGATGAGAAAGTTACGCACGGATATTCTTGGTGATACGGCAGGAGGACCTAACCAGCCACCCCACTAAAATTTTAGATAATTTCAAGATAGGAACCCCGGCCCGGAATGCACACAAAAAAAATCAAAAGAGCCCGGCTAAAGATCAAAAAAAGAGGCTCAAATCTATGGCCTTCTGTGACAAGAAAAAACTTTTATTTTATAAACATTAGGTAAAAACTCCTATGAAAACTTTTACCCAAAGTATTACATTTAT
>NZ_JAIOSW010000360.1 GCF_021107415.1 Desulfobacula sp. | reverse complement strand
CTTTAATCAGATGGTTCAAGCATGCGCAATCTGACTTTATATCTGTTGTAAAGGTAATCTCTTCCCTTGCCGCCATGATACACATACCATGATCGGCGATGGTGCCGTTGATGATGATCTTATCACCTGTTTGAATATTTTTACCTGTACCAATGTGTATATTTTTCTGAGGTAATTCTCCCACACCGGTTGTATTAATAAAAACTTTATCACATTTACCCCGGTTGATCACTTTGGTATCTCCGGTAACAATTATGATCCCTGCTTTTTTGACTTCTTCTGCCATCGACTTAACAATGATCTCCAAATCTTTAAAGGGGAACCCCTCTTCAATAATAAAAGAAGTACTCAAATATTTTGGTTTTGCACCCGAAACAGCCACATCATTTACAGTTCCAGCAACTGCCAGCTTACCAATATCCCCACCCGGAAAGAATATCGGGTCTACAACAAATGAATCAGTTGTAAAAGCAAGTTTGTTTGAATCTATTTTTAATACAGCTGCATCTGTCTGTTCATCCAAAATATCATTGGAAAAATATTTCACAAACAGATCTTTTATCAAATCGTGGGATAATCTGCCTCCGCTACCATGTCCGAGAAGGATACTTTTTTGCATTGGAAATTTAGGATTAATTTTCTTAATTGAAGGTTGATTTTATTCAAATTCATCTAATATGGCAAGTACTTTGTTTTTTAAAGGAAGTAAATCATTTTCAATGGTTTTCCAAATAATTTCATTGCTGATTTGATAGTACCCGTGTACCAATACATGTCGCAACCCGATTATATCCCGCCATTTGATATCAACAGCCTGATCCTTTAATTCTATTGTTAGAAAATTAGCAGCCTCTCCAATAATTTCCAGATTTTTGATAATTGCAAATTGAAGAATTCTATTTTTAGAAAAGCTATTAAAATCTACCTCCAATGTAAATTCAAGGATGTTTTCAATTGCTTCCAGTATATGATTGAGTCTCTCTTTGTCCTTTAGTTTTTCTCTCATAAATGAGTATTTTTTCCTGTTCAAAATCTTCTAATGCGAAATCCTTTAAATGTCCTTCCTCTACCAGATCAACTTTTCTGCCGGAAACATCGCTCAACTGATTTATTAAATGAATGTAAGATAAAAGCGAAATGTTATTTGGTTGCGAAAACCTTACCATAATGTCAATGTCACTTTCCTTATTTTCTTCATTTCGGGAAAATGAACCAAACAACCAAGCTCTTTCTATCGGTTGATTTTCAAAAACCTTTTTAATCTTATTTATTATCTTTTTCTGCATTTGATTTTCAAAATCGCAAACCAATTATTGCAAAATTAGCAATAAATGTATTATTATCTATTATACTTATAATAAGCATGACATGAGCCTTCATGTGAGACCATACATGCACCCACCGGATTGGCCGGAGTACAAACCGTTACAAATAACTTACAATCTTTCGGATTTTTGATGCCTTTTAAAATCTCTCCACAAATACAACCCTTATCTTCTCTTGTGGGCTCCACCTCAACAGGAATCTTGGCTTCAGCATCAAAATCACTGTATTTTTCTCTTATCTTCATTCCACTTTTTGGTAGTACTCCAAATCCTCTCCACCAATCATCACGAAGTTCAAAAACCTCTTCCAGCATTTGCTGTGCTTTAATATTGCCTTCAGGCTTTACAACTCGTGTATATGCAATTTCTACTTTTTGATCACTATTCTCAATTTGATTTACAAGCATTAAAATAGCTTTCAAAAGATCAACAGGCTCAAAACCTGAAATCACACACCCCAAACCAAATTTTTTAGGGATATTTTTATAAATTCCTATTCCTGTGATCGTACTTACATGGCCCGGGGCAATATATCCATCCAGTTTTACACCTTCATCAATCAACGCTTCCATGGCCGGTGGCATGATCTTATGCGAACTGAACAAATAAAAATTTCGGATCCCTGCCATTTGCGCTTTGATTATCCCTGCTGCAGAACTCGGTGCAGTTGTTTCAAAACCAATACCCAGAAAAACTATTTTTTTATCCTTGTTTTCTTTTGCAATTTTCAAAGCATCCAGAATTGAATAAACAATCCGAACATCTGCTCCTTTGGCTTTTTCCTGATCAAGGGAAGAGGTTGATCCCGGTACGCGGATTAAATCACCATAAGTGGTAATAATAACGTCTTCTATCCGGGCATAGGCAATGGCCTGATCGATGTATTTACGGTCGGAAACACAAACCGGGCAGCCAGGTCCCGATATCAGTTTTATTGTATCAGGCAACAAAGTAGGAATCCCAAATTTCTGAATCGACATGGTATGACCTTCACACACTTCCATCAAGGCTATAGGTGTTTTCGAAACCTTTTTAATTTGATCTACCAGTTTTCCTACCAGTTCCTTATCTCGGTATTCGTCGATGTATTTCATAAAAAGAGTGCCTAAAGTGTCTTAAGTATGTTAAAGTGCCTAAAGTACTCTATGAACTTCATACAATTCTCTCCCCTCTCTCCTTCTCCTCCTCATCCAATTTCTTATTTAACTCTTCAAATTCCTCAAAAACTTTTAATGACTCTTCTGCTTCTTCGGGTGTTAATTTCTGAATTGCAAAGCCGGTATGCATCAGGATGTAATCACCGATTTTAACATCATCCAACATTTGAAGGCTGGCTTTGTACTTTGTGCCACCTACAGAAACTACTGCCATGTCATCTTCAATGGTTTCAACTTTTGCCGGTATACTTAAACACATATTAATTTTTGATTTACGATTTTTGATTTATTAATCCCAATTCCCTTCTTTTAGCCGCTATCACCAATTGTCCCAATGCTATTCCACCATCATTTGAAGGAACTTTTAGTTGGGAATAAACATCAAATCCTTCTTTATCCAGGATTTTTTCAAGCCGGCTAAGAATATACTTATTCTGAAATGTCCCACCGGACAAAACTACTTTATTTAAACCTGTCTCTTTACGGATTTGGCTGGCCACTGCAAAAATAACATTTATCACAGTATTGTGGAATTTGGCTGAAATTTCTGCCACATCTGTGCCATCCAATAAATCCTCCACAATTGCTTTTATGGTTGATTCAAACGAAACAACATTACCCAGATCAAACGGATAAGCAAAATCAATTCCTACACTTGCGGCAGACTCCAATCGCATGGGTGCCTCTGCATGAAATTTTGAAACCGGACAAACATTGGTAATGGCAGCAACTGCATCAAATAGCCTCCCGGCACTCGAACTTAATGGACAATTGATGTTTTTTTCAATGGCCTGAATTATCACGTTTAGTTTGACACTCTCAATTGCCTTTAAAAACGGGAGGTCAATGTTTACCAATTCTTTTCCAAAAAATTTATACAAATATGAAATCCCAGTCCGCCAGGGTTCTTTGGTAACCTGGTCACCACCAGGCAATGGAATATATTCAAAATGGTTAAATCGCTGGTACG
>NZ_JAIOSW010000228.1 GCF_021107415.1 Desulfobacula sp. | reverse complement strand
GGATTCAACACCAAAACCGGCCACGACAGGTGCTTTGTGCTTCGGAATCATAACCTCTGCACTGCGATTTTCAAAATTGTCAATGGCCAATTTAATGATCCGTTCGGCGTCTTCTACGGCATGGTGTTCGTCAAACTCGATATGAATAACGCTGTCCTGTTCCATCCTGGCGATGGGATGGGTGGTGATCACTTTGGTATGAAAGCATTCGGCTACATTGGCGATATTCTGCATAATGCACTGGATATCCACCACCATGGCATCGCATGCGCCGGTTATGATGGCAAGCTCCTGTTGCAGAAAGTTGCCGGCAATAGGTACTCCGTGGCGCTGGAGCATTTCATTGGCTGTACAACACATCCCTGAAAGCTGGATCCCGTTTGCGCCTTTTGACTTGGCATAATCAATCATCTCCTGCTTTTGCGCCACAGCAATGATCATTTCCGACAAAACAGGCTCATGGCCGTGAATAACGATATTTACATGATCTTCCTTCATAACGCCGAGGTTGGCCTCGGAATGAAGCGGATAAGGGGTTCCAAAGAGAATATCCTGCAGATCGGTGGCCAGCATGGAGCCGCCCCATCCGTCTGCAATGGCTGCACGGGTACCCTGTTTCATCAGGTTTTTATAATCCTGATCAACGCCCATATGGGTGCGGTGCATGATCTCAACGATCTCCCTGTCGATATTTCTTGGAAGGACACCCATTTTTTCCCAGAGTTCATAACGGGCTTTGGGTGCCTTTTTTACGCTCAGGACGTGCCCCTCTGGCTTGCCCCATTCGCCTAATGCAATTTCTGCAGTTTCAACTGCGATTTCATCCATGTCTCTGTCAAGCTCTTCTCCATCCACCTCAACGGTGGTGGCAACGCCAAGATACTTGGCAACTTCAAGGAGTTTATCAAAATCTTTAATCTCATAAGCATCTGTCTCTTTTCGTGCTACAGACAAAAAGACTTCTGCAACACCCCGCCCATGATCAGAGTGGGCTGCTGCGCCGCCGGCTATCATTCTTATAAAATTCCTTGCTGCGATAGTGTTGGCTGTTGCGCCGCAAAGGCCTTTTCTCGTGTCTTCTCCTTCAATCCCTGCTTTGGGAAGAGGGAGGCGACAGGGGCCCATGGAACAGTTTTTACAGCATGTGCCCTGCACGCCTATTGCGCATTGTTTCATTGTAAGGGCTCTGTCAAAAATCGTTTCAACCCCAAGCTCATGGGATCGTGCTATCATCTCCTGTGATGCTACATCTATGGAAGATGCAATTGGATCAGCCAGTTTCGGAGCTTTCACTTTTTTCTTTTCTTCTGCCATTAGAGGTTCCTCCTCATATTATTATGTTACTAAATTCATAATTTAAACTGCAATTAATTCTAAAAAAGCTTTAATATCTTCAAGCCTGCTCATTTATCAACACCAGGTTTGAAGAATTTCAGCTGCATTATCTTCTAATCTTTTTAAATTTAGACAGGCCGGCTTTCTGGGCTTTGGCTGCTGTCATTGTAACCTTTTTATCCTTGGGTGTGGCAGCTTTTGCCGCTCTTTCTTCCTGTTCTTTTGCTCTCTTTTGTCTTAAGGCCTGTTCTTCGTCTTCTCGTTTTGCAGCAGCATCTTTTGCAGCCTGTTTTTCAGCTTCTATTTTGGCTTTAGCATCTGCTTCTGCCTTGGCTTTTGCCTCTTCTTCCGCTTTTGCCTTTGCTTCAACCTCAGTTTTTGCCTTTGCTTCGGCATCTGCTTTTGCCTTGGCCTCAGCTTCTGCTTTGGCTTTTGCTTCTGCTTCCGGATCTGCTACAGGCGCTGCAACTGCTTCTTTTTTAGGCGCAGGAGCGGCTTTTGCCTCTTCCTTTTTAGGAGCCGGTGCTGCAGCAGCTTTGGGCGCTTCTTTTTTAGGCGCTGCTTTTTTAGCAGGCGCGGCTTTCTTTTTTTCTTCTTCAATGGTCAGGTCAACATCAGGAGAGAGAGCTGTAAAATCAATTTCTACGTCATCCATGCGTTTCTCAATGGCGGGTACATCCATGGCTGAACCACCGTCAGCGATAAGACCAATAAATGCCTTGGCCAGCTTGATGGATTCGGGGTGGCGCATGATCAATATGCTTGAACCGCCAAGCAGGTAGGATACCGCACCGACTGCTTCCATGAGAATGGCGCGTTTTTCAGGGTCCCCCATTTCAGGTGCCTCTTCAACCGTCTGTTTTGCTTCTTTGCATTTCCAGACTTCATTACCCAGGTTGTTGATCATGGGGTTCTGGAGTTTGTCATCCCCCTGGGTCATGGCAGCTTGTGACAGACGTTCCATAACAGAGTAGGAATACTCAAGCCCATAGCCAATGCCGCCTGTGGTGGGTTCAACAATTACTTTATCCAGAGGCATGCCAAGGTTTTCAAGAAGAATATTGACCTGTTTGGCAAGGTTGACATCAATGGGAGAAGAGGAGATGAGCGTGTGGCCATATCCCATGGCAGCAGCACCAATACCTTTGTGATTTTTTTCTTCAACAGGGCCGATGATCAGGTTGTCACCTTCACATACTTCACAGATTTTTTTCAATACTTCTTCATCCTTGGCAGGAACGGCACAGCCCCAGATAATCAGGGGAACATTGATGGCTCCCAGGACGTTTTTTACTATTGCCGCTGCTTCATCAGGGCCGGCGTCCTTGTCATTGGGGTCAATGCTTTTTAATTGCAGAACAATGGCCTGCGCGCCATAGTCGTCCACGCATTTTTTTGCCCATGCCGCCGGATCAGACAGAACGTCTTTAAATGGCGCCATGGCTGCTTCTGCCCAGTCTTCAGGTTCCATATCCCAGATTTCCATTGCAATAATGGGTTTGTTGGGCATTTCTCCTTCAAACTGGTAAAAAGGGTAACTTGTCTGGCCGCCGACGGTAAGGGCATTGTCACCTTTTCCTATGGTGATGCCTTTGATACTGCCGGCATAAGTTTCTTTGGTTATTTCAAATCCCACTTTTACCTCCTATATTAAAGATTGTGATGAGTTGGGGGGTTAAGATTAAACTGACAGGATGTCATCGGAAAAGGACAAATATAAAATGGAATAGCTAAATCAAACTCAGATAACACTAACTTGAAATATCTTTCCATCTAAGTGCCCTTATCATAATTTTAATTTATTGATAACAGGATATGATTTATAATCTGTGCGGTTTTTTGTCAATAGAGGAGTGAATTTAATGATTTTGAGAGAAAATTGCCCAAATCCCTTATAGCTCTAGGGTATCCTGAAAATTCGTCACAATGTAGTATATCGCTGAATGAAATTTAGTTAATAAATTCAAATCCTATAAGCGAAAAAAGTTGATTTTTTACTTTTTATTTAATAGGTAGATGAAGCAGTTAAGATTTTTATGGTCAAAATGTATCTATAGGTTTTATTATCACTTTTTTTTAAACGACTCATTTTTAGAGTCCACAGCAACAAAGGAGTAAACCATGGCACTAGATCCAACCAAACATCTGGACTGGGAAATTGCAGAAGACGCAGAAAAAACAATGCTTACAATCTATGAAATCGGTGAAAAACTGGGGCTTACCAAAGAAGAACTTCTTCCCCAGGGTCACTATATTGCCAAAATAGATTTCAGAGCAGTACTTGATCGTTTTAAAGATAAACCAGACGGCAAATACATCAATGTGACCGCTGTCACACCGACCCCCCTTGGTGAAGGCAAATCAACATCTGCAATGGGGCTTGTCCAGGGTCTTGGAAAAATCGGTAAAAATGTCTGTGCAGCCATTCGTCAGCCTTCAGGCGGGCCGACCATGAATATCAAGGGTTCTGCCGCTGGCGGCGGTCTGGCACAATGTATCCCTTTAACACCATTTTCTCTTGGATTTACAGGCGACATCAACGCCATCATGAATGCACACAACCTAGCAATGGTTGCTTTGACTTCCCGCATGCAGCATGAAAGAAATTATACGGATGAGCAGCTCAACAGACTGTCCGGCATGGAAAGAATCGACATTGATCCCACAAGAGTGGAAATGGGATGGATCATGGATTTTTGTGTCCAGGCGTTAAGAAATATCATCATCGGTATTGATGGCGTTAACGGCAAGGCCGACGGTTTTATGATGAAATCAAAATTCGGTATTGCGGTTTCTTCGGAAGTCATGGCGATTCTTGCTGTTGCCACAGACCTTAAAGACATGCGGGAAAGAATGGGTAAAATCGTTGTCGCATATACTAAAAAAGGAAAATCCGTTACCACGGAAGACCTCCAGGTAGCAGGTGCTATGACAGCATGGATGGTGGATGCATTGAATCCATCTCTAATACAGAGCCTTGAAGGCCAGCCCGTTATCGTGCATGCAGGGCCTTTTGCCAATATCGCCATTGGTCAGAGTTCAATTATTGCCGACAGAGTCGGTCTTAAGCTTGCTGATTACCATGTGACTGAATCAGGATTTGGTGCGGACATTGGGTTTGAAAAATTTTGGAATCTCAAGTGTCGTTTCTCCGGTCTCATTCCTGACTGTGCAGTTGTTGTTGCAACCATCCGTGCTCTTAAATGCCATGGTGGCGCTCCTGTTCCTGTTCCTGGCAAACCCATGCCTGAAGAGTATAATTCGGAAAATGTTGAGTGGGTTGCAGAAGGCTGTGCAAACCTTATCCATCATATTAGAAACGTCAGAAAAGCAGGTATTTCACCAGTTGTTTGTATCAATGCGTTTTATACTGATACAGATGCTGAAATTGCAAAAGTTCGTGAACTTTGTGAAGCTGAAGGTGCAAGAGTTGCTCTTTCCCGTCATTGGGAACATGGCGGTGACGGTGCCGTTGAGTTTGCTGAAGCTGTTGTTGCGGCTTGTGAAGAAAAAACAGAGTTCAAATTCCTCTATGAGCTTGATATGCCGGTTAAAGAGAGAATTGAACTGATTGCCAAGGAAGTTTATGGTGCAGACGGTGTTGACTATTCTGGAGAAGCAAATACAGCCCTTGCAAGAATTCAGGCAGACCCGGAACTTGCAAAACTTGGTATGTGTATGGTTAAAACTCATTTGTCCCTGTCTGATAATCCCGCACTTAAGGGTGTGCCCACAGGCTGGAGGCTGACCATAAGAGAAGTCCTTACCTATGGCGGCGCAGGATTCATCGTTCCGGTTGCAGGTGCTATCAGCCTGATGCCGGGTACCGGATCTAACCCAGCCTTTAAACGGGTTGATGTTGATGTGGAGACAGGCAAAGTACAGGGTGTATTCTAAATAATAGGAGAAAAAACATGACTGCTAAAATTATTAGCGGAACAGAGATAAGAAAGGCTATCCTCGCGGAGATCAAAGAGGAAGTCGATCAGATGAAAGAAAAACATGGCAAGGTGCCAGGACTTGTAACTATCCTTGTGGGATCAAGCCCGGCTTCCATCAGCTATGTTACCTTAAAGGTTAAAACGGCAATCAGTCTTGGATTTCATGAAATACAGGATGACCAGCCGGAAGATCTTTCAGAAGCAGATCTTCTGGCATTGATTGATAAATATAACAATGATCCCGATATTCACGGTATCCTGGTTCAGCTGCCCTTACCCAAACATATTGATGACAAAAAAGTACTCACTGCCATCAATCCGGATAAGGATGTTGATGCGTTTCATCCCGTCAATGTCGGACGTTTGATGATCGGTGGTGATGAAGCAAGATTCCTTCCCTGCACTCCGGCCGGTATCCAGGAAATGATCATAAGATCAGGCACTGAAACATCCGGCGCGGAAGTTGTTGTTGTGGGAAGATCCAATATTGTTGGTAAACCCATTGCAATGATGATGGCCCAGAAGGGTGAAGGTGCCAACAGTACCGTGACAATCGTTCATACACGGACTAAAGATCTTGCGTTTCATTGCAAACGGGCTGATATCCTTATTGTTGCCGCAGGTGTTCCTGATCTTGTAAAACCCGAATGGATAAAACCGGGCGCTACTGTAATAGATGTTGGTGTGAACAGGGTGGGAATGAATGAGAAAACAGGAAAAGCGATTCTTAAAGGTGATGTAGATTTTGACGCAGCCAAAGAGATTGCAGGAGCCATAACACCTGTTCCGGGCGGTGTAGGTCCTATGACCATTGCCATGCTCATGAAAAATACACTAAAATCAGCAAAATTGAGCCTTTAATATTTTTAATGACTTAGATTATTTGTAAGAATATAATAAAAACAGCCGGGATCGACTATAGTCGATCCCGGTTTTTTTTATTCATTTGATTTGTTTTGAGTTACAACATATTATATGCCTGATTTCATAAAGGGAGAAAAATCATGCCTTCTGAAGAAATTGCAAGACAAATCAATGAATTAATTGATCAAAATCAAAAAGAAAAGGCTGTAAAATTTATTTTTGAAATGATCGTTAAATATGCGAATTCAAAACAATTTAATAAAGCTGAGAAGCTTAGAGAGAAGTTGATTCAAGTAGATTCAATGGCTTTAAACGAGATTATTAATTCAGCAGAAATAATTGAGGTTGAAAAGTTAAAACTAATTGACCTTAATCATAAAAAAATATGGGCTGCCTTATATGATAGATTAACGAATGAAGAGGCCAATGCTTTTTATTTTGCTTTAAAGAAAGTCAGAATAATGCCGGCCAAAGAGATCATTCAACAGGGTAAATTAAATAATAAACTTTTTTTTATTGATCAGGGGATATTGAAAGTTGTTTATTCCAAGGAAGGTCATGAGTTATTTCTAAAAAACATTACCAAAGGGGAAACATCAGGGCAGTGTACTTTTTTTTCAATTAGTGTGGCCACGGCTTCGGTGATTTCCATGGAGCAGGTTAAGTTACATTTCCTTGAAAGAGAAAAATATTCCAGGCTCGTGGAAAAATTTGCAGGTTTTGACGGGAAACTGGAGCATTTTTGCAGAAAACTTGTTAAGCAGGAAATTGAAGATATTCTTAAAAAGAAAGAAATTGAACGGCGGTATCACAATCGGTATAAAGCCTCGGGGAAAGTTGCCATTTATATGTTAGATTCTAAAGGGCAGCCCAATAAAACTCCTTTTCATGGCATGCTTGAGAATTTATCAGAAGGAGGGCTTTCTTTCAGCATTATTAACTCAAATAGGGAAACAGCACGATCATATCTTGGCAGATTTGTATTATTGAAGATGATTTCTAATAAAACAGGATTGAAAGTGGCTGAAAAAGGAATAGTATTGAGTGTTTACAATAGATTGTTTAATAATTATTCAATCAGTTTAAAATTTATAAAGCCAATGTCCTTAATAAAAATGCAAGAATTTAGAGATGTTAATTAAGTGTTTTCATATTACCTAAGGAGGAAAAATGGATAAACTGGATGCAATATTTGCACCTGAAACTATAGCTGTTATTGGGGCGTCAACCCAAAAAGGAAAGGTTGGGCATGATATTTTTGCCAATATCCTGGCCGGAGGGTTTACAGGAACCCTATATCCGGTTAATCCAAAAGCAAAATCCGTATTAAGTGTAAAGTGTTATACCAGTATAGCAACTATTCCTGATCCCATTGATCTGGCTATGATTATTCTTCCCCCAAAAGCTGCTTTGCAGGCCGTAAAAGATTGTATTGCCAAGAGTGTCAAAGGGATAGTGATTGTCTCTGCCGGTTTTAAAGAGGTGGGAGGTGTTGGGGCTCAGATTGAAAAAGAGATGAAGGTGCTTTGTGCCGATGCAGGCGTCAGGTTGGTTGGACCTAATTGCCTGGGGGTGATCAATCCATCACCAAAAGTATCCCTGAATGCTTCCTTTTCAGCCCGAATGCCCACTCCCGGAAATGTTTCATTTATTTCTCAAAGTGGCGCACTTTGTACCGCAGTGCTTGATTATGCGGCAGACAAAGGGTTTGGTTTTTCAAAATTTATTTCAATCGGAAATAAGGCAGATGTGGATGAACTGGATTTATTAAGGTATTATCACAATGACCCTGATACAGATGTGGTCATGATATATATGGAAGAGCTTTCCCGGGGCGCAGAAGAATTTATTACAGAAGTCAGAGAAATGACTTCAGGAACCAACCCAACCCATGTGATTGCCATAAAATCAGGCTCTTCCGCTGCCGGTGCAAAGGCTGCTGCTTCTCATACAGGCGCCCTTGCAGGCTCTGATGCCTTGTATGATGCAATTTTTACCATGTCTGGAATTTTGCGGTGTGTATCGGTCAACCAATTATTTGATTATGCCCAGGCATTTGCTGCCAATAAATATCCCACCGGTGATAGGATTGCCATTATCACAAACGCAGGCGGACCCGGTATTATTGCAACAGACATGAGTGAACAATCCGGGTTGAAACTAGCCCAATTTTCAGAAGATACCATTAAAGAATTAAAAAAATACCTCCCTGCTACAGCCAATTTCCACAATCCTGTGGATGTAATCGGGGATGCGGCTAAGGACCGGTATGAAAATACATTGTCCACCGTATTAGCTGATCGAGGCGTGGATGCTGTTTTGATTATTTTAACGCCTCAATCCATGACCGATGCCATTGGCACGGCCGAAGCCATTGTTAATATTGCCAGGAACAGTATAAAACCAATTGTCTGCTCGTTTATGGGGGTTGTGGATGTGTCGGATGGCGTCAAGGTTTTGCAGAAACATAAAATACCGGTTTATCAGTTTCCCGAGAGTGCTGCCAGATCTTTAGGTGCCCTGAGAGAGGGAATGAAATGGCTTTTCAGAAAAATTTTACCACAGTATAAATTGGAATATGACACGGCTAAAGCAAAGCAGATTATTGATAGATATTTAAAAGAAGGCAGACTGGTCCTGGGTGAACTGGATGGAAATGAAATCCTCAGATGTTATGGATTCAATACCTTGCCCATGGCCTTGTCTAAAGATAAGACACAGGCCTGCAAAATTGCGGAAAAGATTGGATACCCGGTTGTCATGAAGATTGTCTCTCCTGATATTTTGCATAAAACAGATGCCGGTGGTGTTGTTGTGGGGCTTGAAGATAGTAAGGGTGTAAAAGAAGCATTTGAAACAATTATGAAAAAAGCCAAAGCCTATAACCCTGATGCACAAATAGAGGGTGTTCTGATTCAGAAACTGGCCCCAAAAGGTAAGGAAGTTATTTTGGGATTATCAAAAGATCCGGTTTTCGGGCATGCTGTCATGTTTGGATTGGGCGGTATATTTGTTGAGGTCTATAAAGATGTTGCCTTCAGGTTATCACCCATGGGCAGAAATGTTGCCAGAAGAATGATTAAAAGTATCAAGGGGTATCCGATCTTTAAAGGAATGCGAGGAGAGAAACCATCGGATATTGAAACCGTAGAAAAACATATTGTTTCACTCAAAGCCATGGCAGATAACCATCCCATGATAAAAGAACTGGATATTAATCCCTTGTTTGTACACGAGGAAGGGGAAGGTACAACGGTTGCAGATATTATTAT
>NZ_JAIOSW010000205.1 GCF_021107415.1 Desulfobacula sp. | reverse complement strand
GTTCCAAACAGAATCAGAACAAATGCCTTAATAATGTCGGTTGAACTGCCATCAAGGGAGAATCCGGGTACATAACCAAAAAGAACGGGGCCCAGGTATAGAAATTTTGCAAACTTAAATGATGTAAAGGCTGTTTTCCACATGTTGGCTTTTGCAATGGTTGCACCGGCAAAGGCGGCTATGCAGACCGGGGGGGTTATATTGGAATCCTGTGACAGCCAGTAAACAATCATATGGGCTGCAATTTGATTGACTCCCAGATGGGTCAGGGCTGGGACAGCAACCACTGCAGTGATCAAATAGGCTGCCGTCACCGGCACACCCATTCCCAGCACCAGTGATGCAAGAGCTATCAGCAGAATCGTCAGCAATAACGAACCGCCTGCCAGCTCAATCACAATATCAGCAAAGGTCAGCACCAGACCGGAAAAAGTCAGAACACCTATGATAATACCAATAATACCCACAGTTGCACCGATCTTAAGGCTGTTGGCAGTGCCTTCTCTTGCAGCCTCAACAAATCTTTTGGGACCGATCCTTGTTTCTTTTCTGGCATAACTGATGACAATACAGGATAGAAGGCCGATAATGGCTGAGTATCCGGGAGAAAATCCATAGAGCATAAAAATGGTGATGCCAATCAAAGGAATGGCATAAAACCATTGTTTTTTAAAAATTTCCATGGCTGAAACTTCTGATTTTTCACCCACAATATTATATTTTTTGGCTTCATAATGAACCATGACATATACAGAAAAAAAATACATGACCGCCGGAAATATGGCCACAAGCATAATTCTGGAATAGGGCACACCTGTCAGCTCAGCCATGATGAATCCACCGGCACCCATAATGGGAGGCATGAACATTCCACCAATAGAAGCGGCAGGCTCTATTCCACCGGCAATATGGGGTCTAAATCCTGCTTTTTTCATCATTGGAATGGTAAACATGCCTGTGGAAACCGTATTGGCAATGGCTGATCCTGAAATGGACCCAAAAAGTCCCGATGCAATAACAGATACTTTGGCAGGGCCACCTATTGTATGACCAACAGCAGCAAGGGGCCAGTCAATGAAAAATTTCTGGGCACCGCATTTTTCCAGGAAAGCACCAAAAAGGACAAATAAAATTACATAAGTGGCCAGAACATTGGCCATAATACCAAATACCCCGTCGCTCTTATAAAATATACTGACACACAATTCTGTAAACGGTGCCCCTGCATGGGAAATCAGATCCGGTGCCATATATCCGTAAACACCATAAAGCAGCATTACGGTGCCTAAAATAACAAAGACATTGCCCACCACCCGTCTGGCAAGCTCAATGCCGATTAAAACACCAATAATGGCAAATACCATATCTGTTGTTGTTTCTGCACCTGTGCGGTAATTGATTACTTCAAAATTGAGCATCCAATAGCCAATGGAGACAAGGGAAAGAAAAATGAGGAGATAATCCACAGCCCTCATAATTTTGGATTTTGATTTGTAAGCCAGGAAGACCAGAACATAAGTTATAATGACATAAACTCCCCTGTGATACTGAGTTGCCATGGGCTGAAGTATCGCAGCATAGGAGTAAAAAACGACCAGAACCACTGAGCATATATCAAAGACTATTTGCTCAAATCTATTTAGATTTTCGTACACGGTGTGCCTTCCTGTTTTGTTAAGGGGGACAGATTTAAAATCTGTCCCCAATGATACGAATCAAACTAACTCAAATCTATTTTAAAGAACCCTTTTCTTTCCAGAATTTTTCAGCACCCGGATGGAAGGGCGTTACGACACCATCTGCACCGGTTGCAACAGCCATGTATTTAAATGTCTTTTTCTGTTGTTTCATATGAGCCAGGCCCTCATCTGAATAAATCAAAGACAACATTTTATAGATAACATCTGCGGATACTTTTGAATTTGCAACCCAAAGGGCTGAATCCTGAAAGGAAGGGGATTCATAATCTACACCTTTATAGGTATTTGCAGGGACAGACAGTTTTGCAAAGTATGGATATTTAGCATAAAATCCGCTTGCGGTGGCATCTGCATCAAGATCTACAAGAGCAATATCATTGGTCTGGGCAGCCATGATAACAGCACCGCTCGGGAAAGCAGTAAACAGCCAGAACGCATCCAGTTGATTGTTTCCAAATGCCTGTGCAGCATCATTATACCCCATGGCATTTCTTTCTATTTTATCCCAGACACCCATGTGACCAAAAAAGAGCTCACAATTTGCAAATGCCCCGGAACCGGCATTTCCAACGCCCACTTTTTTACCCACCAGATCTTTTACGCTTTTGATTCCGGAACCCGCACGAACAATAAGCTGACCCGGTGCGCCATAGAGCCATGAAACCGCCAGAACATCTTCATATTTTTTGGTGTCATTTTTCATCATACCGTTTCGGCCCAGATAAACATGGCCGGAATAAACAACACTCATCTGTTGTCTGCCGGAATTTGTTTTTCTTAAGTTTTCCACAGAACCTGCTGAAGACTGTGCCTGTACCTTAAACTCGGAAACAGCTTTCATGGGTTTGTATACCTGAATCCCATTTGCAACCACCTGGAATGTCCCGCCGGCAGGGCCTCCGCCGAATACAATTCTCTGTTTTGCAGAAGCTGACTGGCAAAATGCCATGGTGAGTACTGCGATAAAACCAATAATTAATAAATGCTTACTTTTCATACGTTCCTCCTGTTTGTTTGTGTTAAAACATAAACTTCTTTTTTTTTACCGTCTACGAGATTAGCAAATATGGAGTCAATGAATCAATTGGAGGATTTCTGATTCTGGTGTAGGTAAATTTCTTACAAAAATATGATATTTTTGTCAGCTAAAAATCTGATCTAGTGAGGAAAGAACATGGGAAAACCTCTGGCCGTTTTTCGAATTTTCTTTATAAAATTTCAGGGATTGTTGAACTATGTTCAATACCTCATCGTGGGTATGGAGTCCGGCAACTTCCATGGCAAGCCGGGGATGGCGTCCCAATCTTCCGCCGAGCATCACCCGAAAGCCCTTTTCTTTTTTTCCAATGGTTCCGGTGGGACAGGCCGTTATGCACCTGGCGCACATGAGGCATTGGTGATAATCAATTACAGGTTTAAGATTTTCTTCATCAAGCCTAATGGCGTTTTCATCACAAACGTCTACACAGGCATTGCAAAGGGTGCAGTCTTCATCAAAAATCCCTGGAAGAACCGCTCCAATGATGCCGATATCCACGATCTGGGGTCTTGAGCAGGCATTGGGGCAGTCAGAAAGTGCAACCCTGAACTCATGATGAAACTTTAAGTCCCCTTTTACCGTCTTTTTTAAAAAGGAAAGAATATTCTCGTTTGCAATAATTGTTTCAATCTCTTTTGCAAGCCGGGTGCAAGAATTTGCCGTGTTCGGGCAGCCTGCATCCCCAAAGCAAGTGGAGACCTCATATCCTTTGATGTCTTTTTCCATCCCGCCTTTGGACAAAAATTTTTTCTTTAATTCATTCACATCTGACAATTCAACAGATGTCTTTGCCTTTTGCGCAACAAAATCTTCAACTTTCTTTCTAACTTTTTTCCTTACAAAAAAAGGAACTTTTTTTATGGCCCTGTCTGCATCCCGGGACCACTTCATGAAAGGATTTCTCCACGGTAACTGACCATAACCTCCTTATACGGGATATCTACACCTGCTTTTTCAATGGCCTTTTTAATAATCATGGGCATGGCAGAACAACAGGGCACTTCCATGATGACAGCTGTTATAGTCTTGATCCCGGACACTTTAAATACCTGGGAAAGCTTTTCTACATTTTCTTCTGCATTATCAAATTTGGGGCATCCGATCATGACAGTGTTTCCTTTCAAAAAATCTGCATGAAAGGTCGGATAGGCTACGGGCACACAATCGGCTGCAATTACAAGATTTGAATCTTTAAGAAAGGGTGCGCCCGCCGGAACCAGCTTGATCTGTACCGGCCAGTGCCCTAAACAGGATGCACCACCGGATGCCTGTATTGTTGGTTTATTGGCACAGTCACAAGACCCCTCATTCACTGTCGGGAATGTACTGATTGTCGTGGAAGGACATCCGCAGGCAATGGGTTCTGCTTCTTTTTTTTGGACTTTCTGCTGTTTTAAAAACGCTTCCACAGCTTCTTCATCAAAATCGTCTGCTTCTCGTTCTATAATCTTTAAAGCATCCTGGGGACAGTCGCCTATGCACGCACCTAAACCATCACAATATTTATCTGCAACCACTTTTGCCTTGCCGTCTATAATTTGAATTGCCCCTTCTGCACAGGCAAGCACACAATTGCCGCAGCCGTCACACAATTCCTCGTCTATTTCGATTATTTTTCTCATCACTTTCATATAGTCCACCTCATTCTATATTGATTTGAATAATATAAATTTTTTGTGTATTTTATATTATTCAACATTATTTTCTAATTTGTCTGCCTCAATACCTGTTTGGCCAACTCATTTCCGGCTGTGGTTAAAAAAAGTCTGTCAAGTTTGGCGAAAAATTCCTTATCATCCACACCGTTTTTTCCTTCGCAACTTACCATATGGGTCAGCATGTCCGCATCATGCAAAACTTTTCGATTCAAACTGTCATCTTGGGCCGGACGATTATGGTGTCCCACTATATCAATGACTTCATTGATTAATTCTTCTTTTGCTCCCAGTTTTTCCATAAGTTCTCTGGCTACTTTCGGGCTCTCTTTTTCCATGTATTCAGGTTTGATTGAATCATGATTCTCAAGAACATTTTTTACACCGATATCATATAAATATGCCGCGCAAAGAACCACGGCAAGATTTGCCCTTTCTTTCTTTCCGATTTTTTCTGCAAAATTGGCCACCTTTGCTGTATGCCCGATACGTTTAAAATCCGTTCCCATATATCTTTTCATTTCTACAGCCACCCGATCTTTTAAGAGATCATCTCTTTGGGCAATAAATTCTTCAGGCAGCGTTCCAAGACATTGCTCGGCAAATTTGCAATAGGAAGCACAGCCAAAATCCATCCTGGGATTAACAATCTTTTTTTTGCAGTTTGCACATCTTCGAGTGGCATCATCCTTGAAAAACTCCATGGGATGACCGCATTCCGGACATTTTGTTTCAAAGATGGCATCTTTATTCCAGTATTGAGTATCTTGTCCCGGGCATTTCATTTTAAGCCTCCTTGCAAACCTTTGGTTTATAGCCGGTGCATGATCTTTTCATACACCGGCTTTAAATTTTCTTTATTTATTTTCCCTGCATCATAGCTTCTATATCAGCATCAGCATCTGTAATCGGTTTAATATCAAAATTTTCAACCAGAACATTCAATACTGTCGGGGAAACAAAGGCCGGCAGTGTGGGTCCAAGTCGGATACCCTTTACGCCCAGATGAAGCAGAGCCAGAAGAACGGCAACCGCCTTTTGTTCATACCATCCAATATCAAAGGAAATCGGCAGGTCGTTAACATGATCAAGACCAAAGGCTTCCTGGAGTTTAAGTGCAATAACGACAAGTGAGTAACAATCATTGCACTGTCCGGCATCAAGCACCCTTGGGATACCGCCGATATCGCCCAGATCCAGTTTGTTGTACCTGTATTTTGCACATCCGGCAGTCAGGATTACAGCATCTTTTGGAAGTTTTTCAGCTACTTCAGTAAAATAGTTTCTTCCTTTTTGACGGCCGTCACAACCGGCCATGACAACAAAGCGTTTGATAGCGCCTGATTTTACGGCATCAACCACCTTATCTGCAAGGGCCAGTACCTGGTTGTGGGCAAAACCGGCGACAATCTTTCCTGTTTCAATTTCTTCCGGTGCATTGCAGGTTTTGGCAAGCTCGATAATTTTAGAAAAATCCTTGGCTCCGCCATTCACCCTGTCTGCAATATGTTTTATACCTGGAAAGCCGACCACGCCAGTGGTAAAGACCTTGTCCTTGTAAGTATTTTTCTTTTTCATGGGGATAATGCAATTGGTGGTCATGAGAACGGGACCGTTAAAGGATTCAAAATCCTCATTCTGGTGCCACCAGGAACCGCCGTAATTGCCTTTAAGATGGGCAAACTTTTTGAAAGCAGGATAAGAATTGGCAGGAAGCATTTCACCATGGGTATATACATCCACGCCGGTTCCATCCGTCTGTTTTAAAAGTTCGTCCATATCTTTAAGATCATGTCCGGAAATCAGTATTCCAGGGTTAGACCCCACACCGAGATTTACTTCGGTTATTTCCGGATGGCCATAGGCAGTTGTGTTGGCTTCATCAAGAGCTGCCATGGTGGTGACGGCTACTTCACCCGCCTTAAGTACCAACCCCACCATTTCATCCACAGAAAGATCCTGGGTAGTGGATGCAAGGGCTTCAAACATGAAATCAAAAATTTCATCTTTTTCAATGCCCAGAACCGATGCATGGTCTGCATAAGCGGCGATGCCTTTTAGCCCTATGATAAGAAGTTCACGAAGAGATCGGACATCCTCATTTTCCGTGGCAAGGACTCCTACTGCTTGTGCCTTGGCACCAAAGGAAGCCACATCATCGGAATACCAGGTGGCGCTTTCATGAAGATCCGACCCCACTTTATCCTTTACTCTTTCAAATAATTCTTTTTTGACTTTCTGTGCCTGCTGAATCCATTCATTCAGCTTTTCATCATCAAAATTTGCATTTGTGATAGTGGTAAATAAAGCCTGGGCAACAAACAGACCCGCATCTTTGGGGGTTGCT
>NZ_JAIOSW010000506.1 GCF_021107415.1 Desulfobacula sp. | reverse complement strand
GTTATTTCCGGATTTATCTTTACCCGGATGGGATGTATAGAGACCCTTACAATCTCCGACGGAAAAGGCGGGATCGAACCAAAACTTGCAAAACAATGGCGTGTATCCAAGGATAATATGACATGGACCTTCACCCTCAGGGACAATGTCCTGTTCCACGACGGAACCTTGCTAACAGGAAAAGCCGTCGTAAAAGCCCTGGACAGGGTCCTTACAAAGAAAAAACTTTTCAAAGGCACACCGGTTGAATCGGTCACATCCAAAGGACGGAATATAATCATCAAAACATCCAGCCCGTTTGCCGCATTACCTGCCTATCTTTCCCATTACAGCACAGGGATTATTGCACCGGCAGCCTATAACGATGACGGAAGCGTCGCTAAAATTATCGGCAGCGGTTTTTATAATCTTGTTTCTACAAACAATAAAACCGTTTTTGATTTCGAAGCGTTTGACAAATACTGGGGCAAAAAGGCGGCTATTCAAAAAGCCCGCTATCTTGCCGTACCCAACGGCGAAACCCGGGCCCTCATGGTGGAATCGGGTGAAGCTGATATTTCCTTAACCCTTTCAGCCACTGCGGCCGAACGTCTGCAAAAAACATCAGGAGTTTCTATAATCAGCACGGCCATACCACGCGTAAGACTGCTAAAACTCAATACAAATCTTGACTTTTTCGATACAATTGAAGAACGTCTTGCCCTTTCCCTTGCCATTGATCGCAAGGGAATTGCCAAAGCAATTTTAAAAAATCCGAAAACAGCAGCAACCCAGCTCATGCCGGAAGTTTCCATGTGGCACAATACCCAGCTGAAACCCCTTGTATATAACCCGGAAAAGGCATGCCGTCTTCTTGAAAAAGCCGGATGGAAAAAAAATGCAGCCGGCATCCATGCTAAAGGCAGCAAGGAATTTGCCTTTGAGCTGATCACATATTCAAGTCGTCCCATGCTGCCTGTTGTTGCAGAAGCTCTTCAGTCACAATTCGCTGCTGTCGGCATACGCATGAAGATATCTGTCGGAAAATCTACTCAGATTCCGGCCCGTCACAAGGACGGCACAATAGAAACCGCACTTTTGGGTCGAAACTTCGGTCTGGTTCCGGACTCTGTGGGTACGATTAATGCCGACTTTGGTCCTGTTGGTTCAAGGGGTTCCTGGGGCGCATCAGGCTGGGACTCTTCCGAACTGAACAAACTTATCGATAACTACCTTAATGCCTTCAATGAAAAAAAAGCATCTAAAATAAGAAAAAAAATAACAACGATTCTCCAGAAGGAACTCTCTGTAATTCCTATATCCTGGTATGATCACCATGTGGCGGTAAGCAATGGTATTACCGGAGTTAAACTGGATGCATTTGAACTTCGGCCCTATCCAGAAGGGATAGAATGGTCAAAATAGTTAAAATTCTCCGCACTCACCTTTTCCACGGGGTAGCTGTAGGCCTTGTTGTGTCCAGCTTAAGTTTTGTTGTTGTTAATCTGAGCCAGGGAGATACCGCGCTTGAAATCGCCATAGCCCGGCACGGCACTACTCTTACAAATGAGGCTCTTGTCGAGCAGATCCGTATTGAGGAAAAGCTCGACCAGTCCCTCTGGATTCAATATGCGCGGTGGATCGGACGTACATTTACCTTTGATTTGGGCAGGTCTCTTGTCAGCAAAGAAAAAGTCGTTGATCTGCTGTTGTACCATTTTCGCCATACCTTAGTGCTATCTCTGGCTGCCATGCTGATTTCTCTTATCATCGCCCTCCCCTGGGGAATTTTCTGCGGCATTTATCCGGGGGGGAGCTTTGACAATATCTCCGGTCTGGTATCCAGCGCGCTTGTTGCAGTTCCATCTTTTGTAACAGGCATCCTGCTTATACTGGCACTGTCAATAAAGCTGCAATGGCTCCCCGTAGCCGGATTTTTTACATTGCGCCACCTGGTTTTGCCTGCCGCAACCCTTGGTATCGGCCTGGCTGCTTTCTCAAGCCGGGTTGTCGCAACAGCCATAGTTGATGTACGCAAAGCATTCTTCTATCAGTTTGCACGGATGAAAGGATTGACTGAAACCCGTGTGCTCTTTGGGCATGGAATTAAAAATGCTTCAATCCCTGTTATTACTTTTATCGGCCTGCAGACGGCACACCTGCTTGATGGTGTGGTGGTGGTTGAAACCCTTTTTGCCTGGCCTGGAATCGGCAAGCTGATTTTAGACTCCATTCTCGCCCGTGACATCCCTGTGGTTCAGGGAGCCGGTTTGCTTATCGGGTTTATATATGTCGCTGTTAATGCAACGGTTGACCTGATATGCATTGCCTTGGACCCGTGCCGGCGCGATCTTGAGGCAATTCAATGAAAATAATTGCAACCCTTCCGAAAAACAGCCGAATGCAGATTGCGACAGGCGCTTTTATTTTACTCTCTATAGCTTTATTTTCAATAATCGGACCTTATTTCACACCTGATCCTTTTTCTCAAAATCTTTCCTGCGTTTTTACTGATCCGTGTTCCGAATATCTTCTTGGATCAGACCATCTTGGCCGAAGCGTTGTTGCCCGTCTGGTAAAAGGCGGTGCAAATACTTTATTTAATACATCTGTGTGTGTTATCGGATCGGTTTTAATTGGAGTTCTCCTGGGTTTGTCTTCCGGATGGTATGGCGGTTTTATTGATACGGCAATTATGCGGCTTGTAGATATTACCATGTCCTTTCCCGGAATCCTTTTGGCACTTCTGATTGCAGGACTCATCGGAGGCGGACAGATAGCAGTCGTTGGCGCCCTGACAATAACCGGGTGGCCCGACTATTGCCGCATCACCAGGGCAATTACCCAGAATGTAGTATCCCGTCCCTACGTAGAAGCCGGAGTACTTGCCGGTTTTTCCGGACAATTTATCCTGAAAAAATATGTTTTTATTGAAATATTGCCCCAAATTGCCGTATTGGCCACACTTGGATTCGGCCGCACAATTTTAAATATTTCCTCCCTGGGATTTCTGGGTATAGGGCTTGCTCCTCCCGAGCCCGAATGGGGTGCCATGATCGCCGAAAGTCTGCCCTACCTTCGCCAGTCACCCTATCTGGTGCTCGCTCCGGCAGCCGCTGTGTCCTTCACTGTTTTCAGTTTTCTTCTTGTCGGTCAACCCCTGGCACGGGCCTTAAAAAAATGAACGAAATACTCCTGAATATAACTAATCTGTCTATATCTTCGATTTCTGAGCACAAAACGCTTGTCAAAAGCGTTAGTTTCTCTATCCGGCAAGGAGAGCCCTTTACATTAATCGGTGAAACCGGCTGCGGTAAAACACTTATAGCCCAGGCCCTGACCGGTGCGTTGTCCAAAGATCTTTCAGCAACCGGATGTATTGAATTTGATGGAATGAATCTTGTCAAACTTTGCCAAAAAGAAAAACGAAAACTCTGGGGGAAAAAAATGTTCCTTCTTCCCCAGGAACCAGGGCTTGCACTCAATCCCAGCATGCGTGTTATTAAGCAGGTTGCTGAAGTTTTAACATATCTCAAAGGTCAACAGCCAAAGAATGCTCTAATCAATGCCGGCACACTTATTTCCGAACTTGGCCTGTCTTCGTCCCGTGACGGCAGGCATTACCCTTTTCGACTTTCCGGAGGAATGAAGCAGCGGATACTTCTGGCCATTGCTCTTGCAATTCCTGCTGAATTCATTGTTGCAGATGAACCTACAAAAGGCCTTGATGCCGACCTGAGGGATTCTGCTGTAAAATTATTGCAAAACCTTGTGGAGCGGGGAAAGACTTTGCTGTGTATCACCCACGATCTATCAGTTGCACGCGATCTCGGTGGCCATATTGCAGTAATGTATGGCGGTTATATAATCGAAACAGGCCCGGCCGAAAAGGTGCTTGATTCCCCAGTGCATCCGTATACACGGGGCCTGATCAAAGCTGCTCCTGAAAACGGCATGGAACCTATACCCGATCATGTATTGAACTCAATGAAAACAGCCTGGAACAATTCCGATTCAAAGCAAATAGAGGCCTGCTCGTGAACCATTATAAATACTGCATTCAGGCTGAAAATCTCTCAAAATCTTTTTGCAGAAAAGGTGAAAAAAAAAGAAAACTTTTTTCCGGGTTTTCCATTGAAGTTAAACCAGGTGAAATCGTAGGTCTTTCCGGGCCTTCAGGATGCGGGAAAACAACTCTCGGAGACATCCTTCTAGGTTTAAAACGCCCGGATACGGGAAAAATATTCTGGAACGGAAATGGTATTAATGGGTCGGACAGGAACAGCCGCATGTCCTTGCGCCCATATTTCCAGAAAATATACCAGGATCCGCCCACATCCTTTCCTCCTCACCAGACAATTAAAGAAGCTCTTACAGATGTTGTAAAAAACAAGAACCCCGTCGACAAAAAGGCTATGATCAATCAAAGGATTTTAGCAGCAATTAAAGATGTTGACCTTGATAAAGAGCTTCTCAATCGATATCCCAGACAACTTTCCGGTGGAGAAATACAGCGGTTTGCATTGTCACGGGTTCTGCTACTTAAACCGATATTTCTCGTGGCTGATGAACCGACTTCAAGACTTGATTTATCCGTTCAGGCTAAAATAGTCCGCCTTCTCATCCGGCTTGCAAAAGAACGCCGGATGGGCGTGCTGTTCATCAGCCACGATCCAGCACTCCTTAGAGTTGCCTGCAACAAGGTTTTATCCCTTCAGGTGCCAACCTCTTTTAAGTTATAGGAAAAAATGGTATTTAAACAGAACATGGATATTGGCAACCATCCTTAACTACGGGTAATATATAATGAAACCGCAAGAAATAGAAAATTTGAGCTTTAACATCATTGAACAGGAAGCAAAGGATCACGCCTTTACTGAAGACCAGTGGCCCATTGTCAGACGGATGATCCATACATCAGCAGACTTTGAATATATCAACACCATCAGATTTTATCCCGATGCCGTTCAAAAAGGGATTGCTGCCATACAAAGGGGATGTCAAATTATTACAGACACCAATATGGCCCGGGTGGGGATCAGGAAAAAAGAGATTCATGAATTTGGCGGCAGGATAAGTTGTCTGATCGCGGATAAAGCGGTTGCAAAGAAAGCAAAGGATTCCGGAACCACAAGAGCCCTTGCAGCTGTGGATATGGCCTGTGAGCAAATGAAAGATGGCATTTATGTAGTGGGCAATGCCCCAACCGCTCTTTTAAGACTGATTGAATTGATAAAGAATAAAAAAGTAAGTCCGGCGTTAATTATCGGATTTCCCGTCGGGTTTGTAAATGCAGCAGAATCCAAGGATGAGTTGATGGCCCTTGATTTTCCCTATATTACCAACAAGGGAAGAAAAGGCGGATCAAATATTGCGGCAAGCATTGTCAATGCCCTTGCCATTATGGCAGCCGAACAACAATAAATAAAACACCGGAGGAAATTATTAAAGGATTTGTCATTGGTGCCACTGGAAGCGGAACCGGGAAGACCACCATCAGTTTGGCTATTTTGGCCTATCTTGCTGACCAGGGATATAAAGTGGCCCCTTTTAAAGTGGGCCCGGATTTTATCGATCCCGGCCATCATACCAAGATTGCAGGAAAAATAAGTTTTAACCTGGATTCCTGGATGCTTTCCAGGCAATATAATACCCGGATTTTTAACGAGAATACAAAGGGTTCGGATATTGCTGTAGTTGAAGGGGTTATGGGACTTTTTGACGGCATTGACGGCTTGTCGGAAGCAGGGTGCACCGCCCAGATGGCCAAATGGCTGGACCTGCCTGTTGTGCTCATCGTCAGTGCTAAAGGAAAGGCCAGAAGTGCGGCAGCCATTGTACAGGGGTTTGAAAATTTTGATAAGGACCTGAAAATTGCAGGTGTCATCTTCAGCAAGACAGGAAGCCTGCGGCATTATGACTATCTGAAAAAAGCGGTTGAACAAAATTGCAGAACAAAATGTCTTGGGTTTATGCCGAGAAATGATAGTATTGTTATGCCGGAAAGGCATCTGGGACTTGTTACGGCCGATGAGCTTGATATAGGAAAAAATGTTCTTTCAACGCTTACGTCAATGGTCAAAGACCATATGGATATGAAGGGTTTGATCAATAGTCTTGATGCTTTTGAATCCGCCGAAAACACTGAGCCTGAAATATCAGAATTTTCTGAAGAACAGGGTCCGACCATTGCTGTTGCCAGGGACAAGGCTTTTTGTTTTTATTACCAGGATAATTTAGATATATTAAAAAAATTCGGGGCAAAACTAGTTGAATTTTCACCTTTAAATGACGACAAGTTGCCACAGAATATTGACGGAATCTATTTTGGCGGGGGATATCCCGAAGTGTTTGCAAAAAAATTGTCTGAAAAAAACAAGCTTTTGCAGGAAATCAAAAAACAAAGTGTTTCCGGCATGCCCATTTACGGGGAATGCGGTGGATTCATGTTCCTTTGCAACAAACTATCCAGCATGGATGAAATGCAAAAATATCCCATGTCCGGCTGTTTTGATTTGAATGTTCAGATGTCAAAGCGCCTCAGGTCCCTTGGGTACAGGGAAATCACTTTAAAACAAGATACCATTATCGGGAAAAAAGGGGATGTGCTGAGGGGGCATGAATTTCACTATTCTTCCCTGGAAAATTATGACGGCAGCATATCCAATGTATATCACGTGACTACACGGGCAGGGCAGGATATCTCCCTTAAAGGATACCAGGTATCCAACACCCTGGGCAGTTATCTTCATATCCATTTTGGCAGCAATGAAGGATGTGCAAAACATTTTGTAGATACTTGCAAATGGTTTAAGGAAAAAAAAAATAAAGATGTCATCTAAAACACTCAAAAAAGGATTTACAACCGGTGCAGCTGCAGCTGCAGCTGTTAAAGCCGCCCTGCTCTCTTTTTTCTCTAAAGCCCCCAAATCAGTTGAAATTCATTTTTTAACCGGTGAAAAAAAACAAATTAATGTCCTATCCGTAAAAAAAATATCTGAAAATAGAGTTGAAGCCCTTGTCATCAAAGATGCGGGAGATGATCCGGATATCACGCATAAAGCACAAATTGGGACCAAGGTAACCCTGTCTGATTCAAATGAAATTATAATAAATATTACTGGCGGAAAAGGGGTTGGAACAGTGACAAAACCAGGCCTTGAATTACCGGTGGGTGAGCCTGCCATTAATCCCGGGCCAAGGGCAATGATCCAAAACTCGGTGGAGGAGGTCTTTGCCCGGTTTAATATTCAAGATAAACAGGTGGATATTGAAATTTTTGTTCCAAAGGGTGAAGAACTTGCAAAAAAAACCCTGAACGCCCGGCTGGGAATTATGGGGGGGATCTCCATTTTAGGTACCACAGGCATTGTTACCCCCATGTCCCACGATGCGTATATTGCCACGATCAAATCAAGCATTTCAGTGGCAGCTGCCAAAGGTATAAACACGCTTGTCTTTACTACGGGCAGACGAAGTGAACGGTTTGCCATGGAGAAATTTAAAAATTTTGGTGAAGAGGCCTTTATCCAGACGGGGGATTTTTTTAAAGCATCCCTTGACATGGCATTGCTGCTGCCTGAAATTCAAACCATTATTTATACGGTTTTTTTTGGCAAGGCTGTAAAAATGGCCCTGGGATTTGAACATACCCATGCGGCAAAAGCAGAACTGACCTTGAAAAAATTATCCAAATGGGCTGTGAAAATAACAGGCAGCCGGGAGCTTGAAAGGCTGATTGCAGGTGCCAACACGGCCCGTCATGCTTTTTCATTTATCAGTCCTGAATACCCGGAACTAATCTGCCATGTAGGCAAAAAAATTAAAGAAAATGCAACAAGATTTTCAGACAATAAACTTGAAATCAGGGCTATTATCCTGACTTTTGACGGAGATATTGCTTTTGATTCAACTTGACCCCACAAGGCCGATCCTGTCCCCTTGACTGAACTCAAAACCAAGCCGATCAAAGAGTATGGATTCCCCTGGGTAGGCAAAGCTTATTCCCTCAAGTTTTATAATAGTCTTGTTGGTATCCATTGAATTACCACCAGTCCGGCAATGAATAATAGAGAGATAATTCCGAAAAGCCAATCAGATGCATTAATTTCATAGGATTCAAGTATATAGAACTTTCCCTTGAAACCACGGCAGAGCATAGCATTATAAATGCGATGTGATCGTTCATAGCTTTTAAGAATAAGCATCCCTATGAGATAGGCAAAGCTTTTATAGGTGTGCAGATTGTTCCTGGGGATAAAACAACGTATCTTCATTGCATTGGTCAGCCTTACATATTCAAGATTTATTACATGTATGTATCTATAAGAGAAATAAAATATATGGACTAGTTTGTCCG
>NZ_JAIOSW010000038.1 GCF_021107415.1 Desulfobacula sp. | reverse complement strand
TAATGATCTATCATAAAGCCGACAAACAAGCGATCGAGATTTATCGCCGTTTGTTTTTACCCGCCTCTGAAAAAACCGGATACCGATATCCCCACCAACTTTCAGGCGGCCAGCTCCAGAGAACCATGGTGGCCATGGCCATGTCCTGCAAACCTGATATCATTGTGTATGATGAACCAACCGCTGCTCTGGATGTTACCACCCAGATTGAAGTTCTGGCTGCGGTCAAGGAAATCACGGAAAAGATGAACAAAGCCGCCCTTTATATTACCCACGATCTGGCTGTTGTGGCCCAGGTCGCCCACCGAATTATGGTGTTAAGGAATGGCCGGCTTGTTGAAGAGGGTGAAACCCGTGAAATGATTAAAAATCCCAAAAAAAAGTACACCCGTGAACTGCTGAATGTCAGGACATTAAGGGAAGAAAAAAATGTTACCCAAAAAGAGGAAATAATCCTTAAGATCGAGGATGTTGCTGCATCCTACACTGGCCATGATAATGTCCTTGAAGATATTGATCTTATCGTCAGACAAGGCAGAACAATTGCCTTGGTCGGTGAATCCGGCAGTGGAAAAAGTACTTTGGCAAAAGTAATTACAGGTCTTCTTCCCGCCAACAACGGCAGTATAATTTTTTTTGGAAAAGAATTGCCCAGGTCATTGAAAAAGAGAAAAAAAGAGGATTTGCGAAGAATGCAGATGATTTATCAGATGCCGGATACGGCTTTAAACCCCAAACATACTGTCAGAAAGGTCATCGGCCGGCCCCTTCAATTTTACTTTGGGATCAGGGGCAAAAAAGCGGAAGATCGAATCAAGGATCTGTTAAGGGACATCGAACTTGATCCGGATATCTATATTGACCGCTTAACCACAGAGCTTTCAGGCGGGGAAAAACAGCGAATCTGCATTGCCCGGGCCCTGGCAGCGGAGCCGGACCTGATCATATGCGATGAAATCACATCAGCCTTAGATCAACTGGTGGCAGAAGGCATACTGAATCTTCTACAGGATCTGCAAAATAAAACAAACATGTCTTACCTGTTTATTACCCATGATCTTGCCACGGTCAAGGCCATTGCAGATAAGATTGTTATCATGCTGGAAGGGAAGATCATCGAACAGGGCGAAAAGAAACAGGTTTTGTCTCCGCCCCATCATGAATATACAGACAAGCTTTTGGCATCCATTCCCGAAATGGATCCGGACTGGCTGGACAACCTTCTGGAAAACCGTTCTTCAACATTTATCTGATTCAATTATTTAACCCATTAACTTTATCAGGAGAAGAGAATATGACTGACCTATCATTTTTAACACAGATGTTTAATCAAAAAAAAATCTCCAGAAGACAGTTTATTAAAGGCGTCTCAGCCCTGGGGCTGACAGCCGCCTTGTCCCCCGCCTTTTTATCTGGTAATGCCATGGCAGCGACGCCCCAAAAAGGGGGGATCTTCAGGCAGGCAATGACCGGGGGTGCCACCTCTGACTCTCTTGATCCGGCAACCCTTTTTGCCAGCCAGAACATTAATGTCAGCACCCAATTGAGCAATTGCCTTGTGGAAATTGATCATAATTTCAAACCTGTTCCTGAACTGGCGCAAAGCTGGGATGCGTCGGCCGATGCGAAAATCTGGACCTTTAAACTCCGAAAAGGTGTTGAATTCCACAACGGCAAACCCTTGACAGCCCAAGATGTGATTTTTTCCATTAACCACCACAGGGGCGAAGAATCAAAATCTGCAGCCAAACCCTACTTAAAAAGTATAAAAAATATTAAATCGGACGGAAAACACATTGTCGTGTTTGAGCTTGACCAGGGCAGTGCGGATTTTCCTTTTATCATGGGAGATTATCATTTAAGAATTTGTCCGGACGGAACCCAGGGTAAAGACTGGGACAAAGGAATCGGTACCGGCGGGTATATGCTGGAAGACTGGGAACCCGGTGTCCGTGCCCTGACAAAACGAAATCCCAATTACTGGAATTCAGATCGAGCCCATTTTAATGAGATTGAAACCCTTGCTATTGTTGATGTCAATGCCAGGACCAATGCTTTAAAAACCGGACGAGTTGATGCCATAGACCGGGCTGACGTCAAAACCGTGCACCTGTTGAAAAGAATGTCCGGCATCAATGTGACTGCCATCACCGGGACTATGCATTATTCTATTCCCATGATGACAGACATGAAGCCATATAATGACAACAATGTCCGGATGGCATTAAAACTTGCCGTTGACCGTGAAGCAATGGTAAAAATAATTCTCAAGGGATATGGGGAAGTGGGCAATGATCAACCCATCTCCAAAGTAAACCGTTACCATGCCGCAAATCTTGAACAAAGAAGCTATGACCCTGACAAAGCAAAATTTTACATGAAAAAGGCGGGCATGCTGGACCACACCTTTAATCTCCATGCTTCGGATGCTGCCTTTTCCGGTGCTGTGGATGCAGCCGTACTTTTACAGGAGAGTGCAAAAAAAGTCGGCATTAAGATCAATGTCGTCCGGGAACCCAGTGATGGATACTGGAGTAATGTATGGACCAAGAAAGAATGGTGTATGTGCTATTGGTCAGGACGTCCGGTAGAGGATATGCAATTTTCCATGGCCTATGCAGCCGGTGCTCCCTGGAATGATACCCATTGGAACAATGATAAATTCAATAAACTGCTCATAGAAGCAAAATCAGAGTTGGATGACAACAAACGCAGACAGCTTTATGGTGAAATGCAGGAAATCTGCAGAAACGACAGTGGCACCATAATTCCTATGTTTAATCAGATTGTTGAGGCCCATTCCAATAAACTGGACCATGGTCCTATCTCAGCCCATATGGAAATGGATGGGCACAAGAACGCTGAACGCTGGTGGTTCAAGTCTTAAATCTGGAGGGAAAGAGGCGGATCGGCTCAACCGCATCCATGAGCGGTAAGGTGCGGTGACCGCCCTGCAGATCCTTCAATCCCTAAAGTATGATCTACAATTTACGGATAAAATTATTTCCATTATTCAACGGTATGATTCAGGGATTACAGCTCATGACCCAGAAGAACAAATTGTCAAGGATGCGGACAAATTATGGCGATTTTCCAAGACAGGCTTTTGGAAGGAGGTTGAAAGACAAAAACTTGAACCAGCAGAGCTTTATCAATATCTTTTAACGCGATATCCAGAATGGTTTTCACCGATACCGCGTTGATGATCGCAAAGAAAGAAATAAAAAACCATGGTGTGGAAATAATGCAAAGCGCAAGACATTAGGTCGAGTGCCCTTACTCCAACCGGGTTGCTTTGTTAGGATTATTTATAGGCAAAAATAAAAGTGGTTTGACCAATACTTTTACGTATATTCTCCCGCTCTTCAAGATAATTTGTCATACTTCCTTCCTGGTTCATTAATTGGACTTGCGACTGGGCTTGTTTTAGTTCTTTGTCGGTTGCCAAAGACCAGGCAGAATCACCATCTCGAAAGTTTTTATTCAACGGCCCCATTGGATTGAAGTAATTTTTACCTTGAAGCACCATATTCACCGGTACAACAATACCTACTTTATGAAAGCCAACTTTCTTTAACATTGAGGTGATAATTTCTATTGTCGGATAGCGTTTAGCAATTCTATCTATCACTTTTGGAATTAAATTAGCCCACCAAAAACCCGAATAAAGTTGCTGATGACTAGAGGTATTGAATACCAATACGCCTTGGGAGCGTAATACTCGTTGTGCTTCTTTTATTAGTTTATACACCGGATCAAAATTGTCTTGGTTTGAAGCTGCCACCAAGTGATGAAGTACTTGGTTGCACATCATACCATCAAACATACCATCGTGATAGGGAAGGGGATCAAGTAGACTGCCTTGCTCAAAATTGATGTTAGCATCATTTTGGCACTTCTCTTGTGCTTGAGCCAACATGCCACCATTTAATTCCAAGCCATACAAATGACCAACTTTTTCCTTGAGTGCCTGCAGGTAGTTTCCAGTGCCACATCCACAATCTATAATGCTTTGCTCAAGCAAAGGTCGGGGAGTAAAAGCAAAACAACCTAAAATAATCTCGATCCCGATAGGAATACGAGTATTGTCGTAATTTTTTGATATATCCTGATAGTTTTCATACTCAATTTGATTCATAACAAATAGTTCCCTAAGAATGTTGACCCAATGAACGGAAAGGATCAAAAGTCCTTCCATATCATGGGAGTTAAGGTTTTAAGATAAGAGGTTGCTATTTGTCAAGGGAAAGCGATAAATTACACACTTAATCAGTGGCACCGGTTGATCCGGTATACAGAAGATGGCAGGGTCGGTCCTGATAATAATGTAGTTGAAAATGCCATAAGGCCCTTTGTTCTATGCCGAAAAAATTGGTTATTTAATTGCACTCCCGAAGGTGCCAGCGCCAGTGCATGCATTTACAGCCTGATTGAAACCGCCAGGGCCAATGGCCTTGAACCATACTGGTATCTGAAATATCTTTTTGAAAATTTACCAGAAGCCATGACCGCCGATGAGTTTATGGCTTTGATGCCTCAAAATATTGACAAAACTCTACTTGCAGGTCCCGCTGTTT
>NZ_JAIOSW010000250.1 GCF_021107415.1 Desulfobacula sp. | reverse complement strand
TTTAATAATATTATCCTGGCAGATGAGATTAACAGGGCACCTTCCAAGGTACAGTCTGCACTGTTGGAAGCCATGGAGGAAAAGCAGATAACCATAGGAGAGCAAACCTATCCCCTGCCATCGCCTTTTCTGGTTCTTGCGACCCAGAATCCCATTGACCAGGAAGGGACCTATTCTTTGCCGGAAGCCCAGGTGGACCGGTTTATGCTTAAAGTGCTCATTGATTATCCGGACAAGGCCCAGGAACTTATGATCCTTAAAAAGAACAGCTTTGAAAAGCCCGAAGCCATTCATCCGGTGATCAATTGTGACCAGCTTGCCGCCATGGGCGAGTTGATTGATCAGATCTATGTGGATGAAAAACTCAAAGAGTATATCGTAGACTTGGTATTCAGTACGCGGCAGCCTGAGAAATACGGGATGGATGTGGCCGAATATATCGAGTATGGCGCATCTCCAAGGGCCACTATTTTTCTTGCAAAAGCAGCCAGGGTAACGGCATTTTTATCCGGCAGAGCCTATATCACGCCCCAGGATATCAAGACTGTGGGGCCGGACGTGTTGAGACACAGAATTATCTTAAGTTTTGAAGCCGAGGCTGAAGATATCTGTTCCGACGATATCATTCAGACCGTTTTTGATTCTGTTGAAGTGCCCTAAAGGATGTGATACCAGATGATTCCGGCTCACATAATTAAGAAGATAAAGCGGATCCATATTAAATCCAGCCGTACGGTAACCAGTATCATGGCAGGGCAGTATAAGTCTGTGTTCCGAGGATCGGGCATTGAATTTGAAGAAGTGAGAGAATATTGCCCTGGAGATGATGTCAAAATTATAGACTGGAAAGTTTCGGCAAGACTGGGTAAACCCTTTGTTAAACTTTACAAGGAAGAGCGTGAAAGCATTGTCATGCTGCTGATTGATATGAGTTCATCTTTGAAATTCGGGACATTTTCAGGGCCGAAATTTGAGAGAGCAGCCGAGGTGGCATCGGTGCTTGCGTTCAATGCCATTAAAAACTCTGATAAAGTAGGGGCAATTTTTTTCACGGATCAGGTGGAAAAATATATACCGCCTAAAAAGGGTTCCGGCCATATCTGGCGGGTGATCAAGGAGATATTTACCTTTTTGCCCCAGGGGAAAGGAACCAATATATCAGAAGCTTTGGACTATCTGGCCAAAATATCAAAGAAAAGATCTTTTGTGTTTGTTCTGTCCGACTTTCTGGATGATGGGTATTTGAAAAGTTTGAGAACTATTCGACAAAAACATGAGATCATTGGGGTGATGATTTATGATAAAGGGACATTTGAACTTCCTTTAAAAGGTATTATCACCCTGTCTGATTTTGAAACTTCCAAAGAAATTGCTTTTGACGGATTTAATAAAAAGATCCAAGAAGAATTTATGTCCAAAAAATTGTCACACCACAAAAAAACATTGGATATTTTTTTCAAAGCCAAAAGTGATGTGATCGAGCTTGAAACCGGTGCTTCCGTTTCTGATACTCTGCTGCAATACTTTAGATTCAGGGAAAGGCGATTGAGGTAAATGCAGGATATCCATGACATAAGACCCCCGATTCAGGTCGGTTTTGATCCAATGCTGATTAAAATTGTCTTAACAGTATTGGGGAGCATTATTCTTTTAGTTTTATTGTTTTTTCTGATAAAGAAATATTTAAAAAAGAGAAAACAACCTAAAGGCCTGAAATATCTTCCAGCACCTATGGCACCTTATGAGGCTGCAATAAAAGAACTGGAGCTTCTTTCTCAAAGTCGGATTCTTGATCCAAGGCTCTTTTATTTTGACTTAACCGCTGTCTTAAAAAAATATATCGGCCGTTCCTATGAGATCAATGCCGTTGAGATGACCTCACAGGAATTTATCAAAGGCATCAACCGGCTTAACCTTGATAAAGTGGTAAAAAAAGATATCGCAGGGTTTCATGAAAGATCTGATCCGATCAGGTATGCCGGCATTGTCCCGGAAAAAGACCGGGCAAAAGAGGACCTTTTATTTATCAAAGAAAAGATTCATCAAATAGAAAAAGATCAAAGAAGACTTAAAAACCGAGAAAAGCTTAAAGATCAGATAAAGCTTAAGGAAAAAGAAGAGGAGAGTCCATAATGTTCAGATTCGCCTCGCCTTTATTTTTATTATTGCTTTTTGTACTTGTTTTTGTCTGGTTTCTACGGCTTAGAAAAAAAAGTGCCAATCATATTAAGGTGTCCTCGTTAAAAGGAGTTGAACCGCTTTCATACTCTTTTATGGTAAGGCTCTCAAAATTGGTCCCGATTTTAAAAACAATATCCCTGATCCTTTTAATTCTGGCTCTTGCAAGACCCCAGTGGGGTGATCAAAAAATTAATGTGACCACCGAAGGGGTCAATATTATCCTAGCTGTTGATCTTTCCGAATCCATGCGAGCCCTTGATTTCAGTCTTGATTTTAAAGGGGACAAAAAGATTATCACACGGCTAGCGGCCGTGAAAATTGTGGTCCGGGATTTTATCATGAAACGGGAAGGGGATCGCATTGGTATGGTCGTTTTTGGATCAAATGCTTTTACCCAGTTGCCGTTGACCCGGGATTATAATACCATTGCCTTTATTCTGGACCGGTTGAAAATCGGGGCGGCAGGACCTAAAACAGCCATTGGAGACGCCATAGGTATCTCATTAAAACGGCTTGAAGATATTCAAAGCAAATCCAATATTATTATTTTGATGACAGATGGAAAAAGCAATTCAGGGGAACTTTCCTGGCAGGATGCAACAAAGATTGCTGCCTTAAGAAAGGTGAAAATTTATACCATCGGGGTCGGCACAAAAGGAGAAGCCCCATTCCTTGTGGACGGCCTGTTTGGCAAACGGTATGTGTATCAAAAAGTGGATGTTGACCTGGATGCCTTAAAAACAATTGCTGAGCAAACACAGGCTGACTTTTTTGAAGCAAAGGATTTAAACTCGCTTGGCCGGATTTATGAGATGATCAACAACCTCGAAAAAACAAAGGTGGATGTTGAAAAATGGGTGGAGTACAAGGAATTATATCCAGGAGTTCTTGTGACCGGTTTAATTCTTCTTCTTATTTATATTATTTTGAGTAATACAAGGTTTTTAAGGATACCGTAAATATGCAATTCACCCATCCATATTTGTTGAATTTATTATGGGCGTTAATCCCGGTGTTCGGTATCATGGTGTATGGTATTAGGAAAAGAAAAAAAGTATTGTTTGGATTTGCAAGGCAAAGTATGTTTTCTTTGATTATTCCGGGATTTGATCCCAAAAGAAGGTGGATAAAGGCCATCCTGATTGCCATAGCATCCGGGTTTGCCATTGTTGCCCTGTCAGGGCCGCAATTGGGCTATAAATGGGAAAAGACAACGCAAAAAGGGGTGGATATTATGATTGCCCTTGATTGCTCAAAAAGTATGCTGGCCCGGGATATCAAGCCCAACCGTCTTGAACGGGCAAAAAGAGAAATTATTGATCTGTTGCGCATGATGAAATCTGACAGGGCAGGGCTTGTGGCTTTTTCAGGAAGAGCTATCCTCCAGTGCCCGTTAACCCTTGACCATGAAGCATTCAATATTTTTTTAAAGGTTCTAAAGCCCGGATTTTTACCTGTGGGCGGAACCAACCTCTCTTTAGCAATTAAAGAAAGTTATAATGGTTTTGAAAAAGAGTCTGACACTGAAAAGGCCATCATTATTATTACAGATGGAGAAAGTACCACGGGTGATGTGGAAGCAACAGCCAAAGACATGGCAAAACAGGGGATCAAAATTTTTTGTATCGGGGTCGGAGATCTTGCCGGTGCACCCATACCCGATGAAAAGGGTGGGTTTAAAAAGGATGCATCCGGTAATATTATTTTATCAAAGGTGGATACAAAGACCCTTGAAAAACTGGCCGTTATAACAGGCGGAACCTATGTCAGGTCCGTGGCCGGGGATATGGATCTTGACCTGATCTATAAGGATAAAATCCTTGGGACCATGGAACGAAAGACCCTGACATCCGGAAAGAAAAAAGTCTGGGAAAACAGGTATCAATGGTTTTTATTCCCCTGCCTGATTTTATTGCTGATAGAATTTATCCTGTCTTCAAAAAAGAAATTAAAAGGATTGTTCATATTTATTTTTGTCTTTGGCTTCAGCATTTTCCTGTCCCAAAATGGGCCTGTTTATGCCCAAACGGTTTCTTCAAGCGTTAAGCAGGGAATACAAGCCTTTGATGCGCAAAATTATGAACAGGCCAAAAAGCATTTTATTGATGCCCAGCTTGAGAATCCGGAAAATGCAAAGCTTTATTATAATATTGGTGCGGCAGCCTATATGAATAAAGAGTATGAACAGGCTCAAAAAAACTTCATGCAGGCAACCAGAACAGATGATGTCAACCTGCGCCATGATGCCTGGTATAACCTTGCCAATACAGAGTATCGAATGGGAAATCTGGATGAGGCCATCAAAGGCTATGAAAATATCTTAAAAGAATTCCCGGAAGACGGACAGGCAAAAGAAAACCTTGCCTTTGTCAAACAGAAAAAGCAGGAGAAGCAGGAACAGGAATCAAAATGCGATAAAGATAAAAATAATAAAGAAAAGAAAGAAGACCAGGAGAATAAAGAAGGCCAAAATTCAGAAAAAAATAAAGATAATAACCCGAAAAAAAATCAGGATAACAAAAATTCCGGGCAGGACGAAAAACAGACAAAAGAACAAAATCAGCAAAAAAATAAACAAGCACCTGAAAACAGGCCGGATGATAAACCAAAAGAAACACCATCGCAGCCCCAAAAGGATGAAAAAACAAACCAGAATATGGAGAATATGCTCAACCGGCTTGAAGACAAACCTGGTCGTGCAATGATACCTGTGTTACAAGAACAAGATGTTGAAAAAGACTGGTAAAGATATGAATTTAAAAAATATTTTCTTCATGACAATGATGTTGCTGGTAACAATACCTGCAATCGGTTTTTGCTTTGATGTCACAGCCCATGTGGATAAAACCCGGATTTCCAAAGATGATTCTATTTTTTTAAAGGTGGAAGTCAACGGCGGTAAAGCAGATCTGGATCTTTCCATGGTAAAGGATTTTAAGGTGATATCCCGGGGGTCTTCTTCAAGTTACAATTATATTAATGGAAAATCTGAAAGAAAGGCAACCTATCAATATGTTCTGATCCCGTTATCAAAAGGAGAATTAAAGATTCCCGCCATAAAGGCTACAAGGAAGGGTCAAACAGCCTTTACCAGGCAAATTGTCATCCATGTATCAGATCAGGTAGTGAATTCCGGTGATGTCAAAGCATTGTTTGCCAGGGCAGAGATGACAAATACTCACCTTTTTGCAGGTGAGCAGGCAGTCTATACATTGAAATTTTATACTTCGAAAAGATTGTCAGGTCTGGGGTTTGAAAATCCACCTGAATTTAACGGGCTTTCATCAAAAGCATTTGAAAAGGAAAAAACCTATACCCAAAACATTAATGGTATCCTTTACCATGTAACACAAGTCAATTATATCATTATCCCTGCAAATCCGGGAATATTCAATATTGATCCTGCGGTTCTGATTGCCAATGTGATGGTGAAATCAAAGCGTGATTCCCGGTTTGATTCTTTTTTTAATGATTCTTTTTTTTCATCTAACAGTTTTAAATCTATCCGGGTGGTTTCAAATCCAATAAAAATTGAAGTGTCTTTGGTTCCCCCATATCAGGGTAAGGGTAAGTTTTCCGGACTTGTGGGTCGTTTTGATATTGAGGGAAAGATGGATAAAACAAGTCTTAAAGCCGGTGAATCGACTACGTTTACCATTAAAATTTTCGGATCAGGAAATATCATGGATGCAAGCCTTCCAGAGATTGATCTGGATATTGATGCGTTCAAAGTATATGACGACAATCCAATTGAAACCATTCATATGACACAAACCGGATATGAGGGTTTTAAGGTATTTAAAAAAGCCATTGTCCCTGTTCACCCTGGGAAATATGTGATCAAACCGGTTACACTGATCTATTTTGATGTGGATAAAAAAGTCTATCAGAGGGTTTCAACAGATCAGATCCAGCTAGATGTTGCTCCATCTGAAGAAATGCATCTTGCCGCCAGATCATTGACTGGATCATCGAACCGGTCGTTGACCGGGCCATCGGATAAATCTGTTGTTAAACAAGAGGTCTCTCTTGTTAATAAAGATATTCTGGAGATAAAAGAAGGGTTTGCAGTATTGAAGGATTACAAGGAGATAGAGCCTTTCTTCTTTCTTTTATTGCTGTCAATTCCTGCAATTTTGTTTTCAGGGGTTAAACTTTTTATCATGGTTACAAAAAAGGAATTATCTGTTGAAAAGGTAATGGAAGAAAAGGCAAGGTATCATCTAAAACAGGCCCGAAAAATGGATGCTAAGGATAAAGGTTTTTTGGGGCATCTTTATTCAAGTCTGGTGGCTCTCATTTTGGCCAAAGGAAAAAGAAAGGGTGAAACCGTCACCATTAAAGAAGCCCAAACCATTTTAATAGATGCCAATGTGGACGACACCCAAATAGACCGGATCACTCACCTGCTTGAAACAATTGAATCCGTTCGGTTTGGGGGGAAGAAGATTGATGGAAATAAGGCAAAACAGCTTTTGTCAAAGACAAAACAGATGATGAAACTGCTTTGCCTTGCAATAGTTTGTCTGGGAATGTTTTCTTTTGTCCCGCAAAAAGCCATGGCCAATTCTACCGCCACATTTATAGACGGGATTAAAGATTACAAGGCCGGTCATTTCAAACAGGCGGCTAAACTATTTGAAACGGTTGCAAAAACTCCTGTCAAGAACCCTTATCTTTTCTATAACATTGCAAATGCATATTTGAAGGCCAATGATATCGGTCAAGCCATTTTATGGTATGAAAGAGCAAAGATTTTGGCCCCCAATGATCCTGACCTGAATTTTAACCTTGCATATGCCAATACCCTTGTGAAAGATAAAAAAGAAGACGCCATGAATATCATGGACGTTCTTTTTTTTTGGGACAAGCTTATCCCCGCAAAAATAATTCAGGTCACAGCCATTTTCTTTTCTTTTCTTTTTTTTATTTGGGCAGCAATTAAAATAGTGAAAAAACAAAAGGTTTTTTCAGGAACCGGCATCATTCTGTGTTCAATATTTGTTCTGGTTACTGCCATTACATGTGTGAATTACTATAAACGCTCTGCACAGCTTTTCGCAGTTATTGTACAAGAAGAAATAGCGGTTCGTTCGGGTGTGACAGACACTTCTACAAAATTGTTCAGCCTTCATGCAGGAACCAAGGTTAGTGTTGAAGAACAAAGAGACGGATATCTAAAAATAGTATTTTCAAAAGGCAAAGTCGGGTGGGTGAAAATAAAGGAAGCTGTCATTATCTGAACGCGTTGACTTCAAGAAAAGTAGCTGGTATCTTTGATTATTTTCTTTTCAATCTTAAAAGAAAAAGGAGTATATCATGGAAAAAAAAGTCCTTGTCCCGGTGGCCCAGGGTATAGAGGAGATGGAAGCCATCACCATCATTGATGTTCTTCGACGGGCAGGTGCAAATGTTATTATTGCATCTGTGGATGAGATTAATATCAAAGCGTCAAAGGGGATCGAATTTAAAGCAGACAGACTGATCAAAGACTGTATGGATGAAGAATTTGATCTGATTGCTCTTCCGGGCGGTATCCCGGGGGCTCAAAATCTTCGGGATTCAAAAGAGCTTGAGATTCTTCTTAAAAAGCAGGCGGAACTCAAAAAATATTATGGTGCCATCTGTGCTTCTCCTGCAGTTGTGCTGCATCATCACGGTCTTGTTACTCCCGGTAATGTGACTTGTCATCCAGGGTTTGTGGATATGATTGATAATGGTAATATTGTTGAATCAAAGGTTGTTGTTGACGGCAATTGTATTACCAGCCGGGGGGCAGGAACAGCCTGTGACTTTGCATTAAATCTTGTTGAGCTTCTCTATTCCAAAGAAAAGAAAAAAGAGGTGATGCAAGGTCTTGCTTTGCCGGTTGATTAATCAATTGTTTAATGTATTTTATGGTCATTTATCGTAATGAATTTTAAGTGGGAAGATTTTCTAAGCAGACATAGAGATCAAATTGTGCTTGAGTGGGAAAAAAGGCTTAAACATGATGTGTCTGAGCATTATACTAAAAGATCTTCAGAAGAATTATTTATGACCACCAGCAAAGCATATGATTCGTTTTGTCTGATAATTACCCGCAATGATTATACCCGGATAAATGAATTTATCAATGAAATCACAAAAATCAGATTAGAGACAGGCTTTCCTCTGGATGATGTCCAGAAAGCATTTGAACTTTACAGGCAGATTGTTATTCCAATCCTTGTAAAAGAATCACCAAGACAATTATTGTACAAAAATATTGAAGCCATCAACACTGGCCTTGCCTATACCATCCATCGGTTCAGCCATCATTTTCAAAAGACGCATGAAAAGTATTTAAAAAAGTATGCGAATCAGCTTGAACAGGATGTGGCGGCAAGAACGGCAGAATTGAAAGCATCTGAACTTAAGTACAAAACCCTTGTTGAAGATATCAGTGACGGCTATCTGGTACTGGATAAAGAGAAAATTAGTTTTGTGAATCCGGCTTTTTTTAAGATGCACGGGTATCGGATTAATGATAATATTCCAGAATCATTCATGTCTTTTATTGCCGGGGAAAGTCGTGAAAAAGTGTGGGATATCATTACTAAAGATATTGAACCGGGCATTGAAACAGATGCGTTTGAGTACCAGCGATTGACAAAGGATAAGGAACACCTTCCCACGGAAATTAATTTCAGACCGTCATTATTTAAAGGTAAAAATTATAACCTTTGTATTGTCAGGGATATTACAAAGCGGGTTGAGATGGAGAAAGAAAGCAGGGAAACGGAACGGATGGCATATATCGGCAAATTAACGGCATCTCTTTCCCATGAGATCAGAAACCCTTTATCATCGATAAAAATGAACTTGCAGATTTTAAACAAAAATATTCTCTGGAAGGGGAATGATAGAGAACGGCTTCAAATATCAGAAAAGGAGATTAAACGACTGGAAGGCATTTTACGGGAGCTTCTTAATTTTGCAAAACCAGTATCATTGCAACGTACCCCGACAAATATCAACCATATTATTTATTATTGTGTTGAGCTTTTAGAAATAAAATTCCATAGAAAAAGTATTGATTATGAAATTAATATTGACCGCAGCTTAAAAGAACTTCCTGCTGATAAAGGAAAAATTGAGCAGGTGATTATCAATTTACTTTTAAATGCCCTGGACTCTGTTGATGATTTCGGGAAAATAATAATTTCAACAAAAAAGGAAAATAATAATGAGCAGTCCTGTTTTGTCATCAGCGTTGAAGATGATGGAAGGGGTATCTCAAAACAAGCATTAATAAATATTTTTGAACCGTTTTATACAACAAAAACAAAAGGAACCGGTCTCGGTCTTGCAAATGTGAAAAGAATTGTAGAAGCCCATGGCGGCATCGTAAAGGTGTTGAATGCAAAAGGTACGGGAACCATATTTAAAGTGTTCATACCTATGGGAGAAACAAATGGTTAAGATATTAGTTGTTGATGATGAATATCCGATTCGTAAATCAATCGGCATGTTCATGTCGGAAAAAGGGCATGCAGTTTACACGACATCAACAATTAAAGAAGCATTAAGTCGATTCAATGAGCTGCATCCCGAGGTGGTTATTCTGGATATCAGGCTACCTGACGGCAGTGGCCTGGATGCCTTAAGCCGGATGCATATTGTTTATCCTTTGTCAAAGATTATTATGATCACGGCATTCCAGGACATGGAAACTACCATAGAAGCCATGAAAAAAGGGGCTTACGATTATATTCATAAACCCCTGGATGCTGATGAGCTTGAAAAAACAATCAATGATGCGATTGCAAGTTTTTACGAAGACACTAAAACAACACAAAAATATGAAACCAGGATCTCTTATAAAGAAAATGAAATAATCGGTAAAAGCAAACCCATGAAAGAGATTTATAAAATGATCGGCATGCTTTGCCAGAACAGGGCCACGGCATTGATCACGGGTGAGACCGGTACAGGAAAAGAGCTTGTGGCAAGACGGATACATTTGAGCGGTCCGTACTGCAATCAACCCTTTGTCACCTTTGACTGTTCGGCCGTGGTTGATACCCTTCTGGAAAGTGAATTGTTCGGTCATGAAAAAGGAGCCTTTACAGGGGCTGTGAATTCAAGACCCGGCAAGATTGAACTGGCTGGCGAAGGTACTATTTTTCTTGACGAGGTCGGGGAACTGCCGTTAAACCTTCAGGCAAAGCTTTTGGGGTTTCTTGAAAGAAAGCAGTATATGCGTGTTGGCGGTAAAAGTGTTCTAAAGTCCAGGTGCAGGATCATTGTCGCCACCAACAAGGATCTTGGAAAGATGGTTAATGAAAAAACATTCAGGGATGATCTTTATTACAGACTCAAAGTGGCAACAATGACCCTGCCTCCATTGAGGCAGAGATTGTCTGATATCAATGACCTTGTAGACCATTTTACCATGAAAAGTGCCCGTGAGCTGGGTGTAAAGGAGACCATCCTTCAAGACGGCTGCATTGAAAGACTGAAACGTCATGCCTGGACAGGGAATGTCAGGGAGCTTGAAAATATTATCATTTCAGCATCCATAAAAACCAGGGGGGCTGTAATCCTTTTGGATACCATTGAAGATCTTTTGTCAGATAATCATGTTTCAGAGGGAAAAAATACAAACACATATTCTCTTTCACGAATGGAATCCAGGCACATTTTCGATATCCTTCAATCGGTTCGATGGAATAAAACAAAAGCGGCTGAGATTCTTAAAATTTCATTGCCCACCTTAAGAAAAAAAATTCAAAAATATCAACTTACTCCCCCGGATTAGTGAAAGAAGCTTGCTAGTCCGGAAAGATCCTTCCCAATAAATTTGATGGGTCAGCAATCCATCAATATTTGAAAACCATCATTCCTGTAGTTGTTTCACCTCTTTATATTTTTCCAAAAAATTGGCACATGATTTGCTCTTTATGAAAGCCAATGAAGCTTCATTGGTAAATGTATCTCTATTTTTTTTAACCTCTTTAACGCAAAAGGAGAAAGTGCATGACGTCTAATGTAAACAAAAAGAAAAACACTCTTTTTTTAATCGCGTTTTTTGTTCTAACTGTGTTGTGCTGGTGCCCTGTCGGATATGGAAGTTATGGCGAAGTCGGTTTGATTATGGGAATGCCCTCCTGGGCTTTCATCATGCTATTGGTTGGTGCTGTCCTCTTTGTAATTGAATGGATTTATCTGTTTCGGACGGATTTGGCATTGTATGATGATGATCTTGAGGAAATCATGGATGCGCTTGAAACAACAATCACTAAAGAAACCATCATGGAGGACAATTAAAATGGTAGCCGTCATTATTATCACGGGCCTTTGCCTGGTATCGGTCTATATCAGCTATATAGCGTTTCGAAAAGGGTTTACAAAAAGTGCAGATGATTATTTTGTTGCAGGATCAAGTCTTGGTTATTTTGTGCTTATTTTCAGCCTTATGGCATCATTCTTGAGTGCCTTTTCCATGTTTGGAATGTCAAGTTTTGGATACCGCCTGGGGTTTGGCAGCCTTTATGTCCTGACAGCCAACCTGGTTCCCTTAGGGTTTTTATGGTATTTCATGCATAAAAAAACATTTCTCCTGGGCAGGGCCAGAAAATGGATGTCAATGGGCGCTCCTTTTGGTGAAAGATACGGCACTGCCACGAGAATTATCCTGGTACTTGTGGTTCTTGTGGCATCCATTCCATACCTGGTCGCACAGATCCAGGGGATCGGCGTCATGCTGGAGGCCATGAGCGAAGGCATTATTTCTTTTCATATGGGTTTGTTTTTTGTTCCTTTTTTCATTGCGTTATACCTGATGATGGGTGGGATGAAAGGGGCTGCCTGGGTCAATGCGATCCAGGGTGTCTTTTTTTCCATCATGGTGTTTGTCCTTTTCTTTTTTGTCATGATGAAAAACGGTGGGTTTGTTCCTACAATGGAAATGGTCATGGCAAAGCATCCCACTCTTTTCCAGATTGGCTGGGCAGGAGGCAAGGTCTGGAGCTATCCCATGATTTTTGGTATGGCAACAGCTATGTGCATAGGATGTGTCTGTTTCCCACAGCCCTATATGCACGCGTATTCCAGCCGTTCGGCAAGGGGACTTAAAGCCATGTTCCTCTCGTTTGGCGGCATATGCCTGGTGGTCATTACCCTGCCCACCCTGATCGGTATTGCAGGCAATGTTATCATTCCGGGGCTTAAAGGGGTTGAAGCAGATAAAATTTACGGGCTTGTTGCCTCGGCCACCATGCCGGACTGGCTGGCGGCGTTCGCGGTAGCAGGCGGATTCACCGCTGCCATGTCAACGGTCAACGGTCTTGTTTTTGGAAATGCCACTAATCTTTCAGTGGATATTATCAAGACATTGCGACCGGAAACAAGGCCATCGGAACTTATTACCATTGCCAGGGTTTTTGTAGGGATTATTATGGCAATCTGTGTGTTTATTGCCTGGAATCCCAATACCCCGGTGGCTGAACTTTCCATCATAGCCTTTGGTACGGTGGCAGTGACCTTTTTTGCCCTTTGGGGTGCCTATTACTGGAAGAGAGCAACCAAAACCGGTGCTATTTTATCCATACTTGTCGGTGTCTCATTAAATGTCGTCTTCTTTTTTGTTGGTGGAAAAGCCATGGTTCTTTTCCCTCAAAAATCTTTTTTTCAGCTGAACGGATTCCTTGCTTCGTTTATTCTCGCGGGAATAGTTTTTTTTGTTGGCTCTTATCTGACCACACCTGGCAAAACTGAAGAAAAAAGCCTTAAACTGTTTTTTCACCCGGTTTTAACCAAATAATTTATCAGGAGGAAATCGAATATGAAACTTAACGTTCTTCAATCTGAATATTTTAATGCAGCGGATTATTTTGTGGACAGAAATATCCGTGAAGGAAGAAAAGATAAGGTCGCCGTTCTGTGTGAAGACCGGCAAATGACCTATGGAAGACTGGAAAAAGAAGTCAATCGGTTTGGCAATTCTCTTTTGTCATCAGGGATTAGATTGGAAGACCGGGTGGCCATGCTCATGCTGGATACGGAATTTTATCCTGTGGTATTTTTCGGGTCCATCAAAGCCGGTGCAGTTCCCATCTGTTTAAATACATTGATGCGGTCAAAGGATTATTCTTATTTTTTAAATGACAGCAGGGCAAGAGTCCTGGTGGTGGATGAAGCTCTTTATCCTAATATTGAAGAGATTAAAACTGAATTGAAATTTCTTGAAAGAATCATCATCGTCAATGGAGATCAGAATGTAACAGGTACCACGGGATATGATGCTTTTGTCTGTGATCAGCCCGATTCCCTTGACCCTGCCCAGACCTGTCCCGATGATGCCTGTTTCTGGCTGTATAGTTCGGGTTCAACCGGAAAACCTAAAGGGACGGTTCATTTGCAGCATGATATGTTGTTCAGCGTTGAGACCTATGGAAAGCAGGTGTTAAAGGTTAAGGAAGACGATATCTGTTTTTCTGCTGCAAAATTATTTTTTGCCTACGGGCTTGGCAATGGGCTTTATTTTCCTTTCAGTGTCGGTGCCACAACCGTGTTGATGCCGGAACGTCCAACACCGGAGTCTGTTTACAGGACCATTGCTCTTCACCAGCCCTCTTTGTTTTTTGGGGTGCCCACCCTGTACGGTGCCATGCTGGCGGAAGAAGGAAAGGTAAACGGGGTCAGGCTTTGTATATCCGCAGGTGAGGCCTTGCCGGCAGATATTTTTTACCGGTGGAAAGATCGATTCAATTTGGATATCCTTGATGGTATCGGGTCGACGGAAATTGTTCATATCTATATTTCGAACCGGGTGGATGAGATCCGGCCGGGAAGTACAGGACAGCTTGTGCCCGGGTATGAAGGAAAAGTGGTGGACGATGATTTTAATGAACTGCCACAAGGGGAGGTCGGAACCGTGCTGATCAAAGGAGACAGTACAGCAGCCTACTATTGGAACAAGCATGATAAAACCAAAGAAGCCATGATGGGAGAATGGTTTAATACCGATGATAAATTTTTTGTGGATGAAGAGGGGTTTTACTATTATGTGGGGCGGTCCAATGACATGCTGAAAGTTGGCGGTATCTGGGTTTCTCCCATTGAGGTTGAGGCCTGTCTCATCGGTCATCCCTCGGTGCTTGAGTGTGCCGTTGTCCCCGGCCGGGATGAAGAAAATCTTGTGAAGCCCTGTGCCTATATTGTTTTGAATAAAGACTTTTCACCATCAGATGAGCTTGAGAAAGAAATAAAAACTTATGTAAAAAAGGAACTGGCCCATTATAAATATCCCCGGTGGATTTATTTTGTGGAGGACCTGCCCAAAACGCCGACAGGGAAAATCAAGCGGTTTGAATTAAAAGATTTGGAAGAGCAAAAGATGCTGTCTGCTTAAATCTTATTTTTACCATATCTTATTTAAGATCACCCCGGTTTTTTTCATGAACCGAGGTGATCTGCCTTTATCCTTTTTTCATGGGTGTAGATATTAAACCGGTTGTTCCTTGCAAATCCGACAATGGTCAATCCTGTCCTGTTTGCAAGTTTAACAGCGGACAGGGTAGGTGCAGTATTGGAAATAGCGATGGGGATACCGGTTTTAATTATTTTGCCGATAATCTCAAGGGACATCCTGCAACTGAGCGTTGCGATCTTATTTTGTGTATCCATTTCTTTTAAAAGAATATCTCCTGCCAGTTTATCAAGGGCGTTGTGCCTGCCAATATCTTCATAATAGGACAGGATATTTGACGGATCACAGAGTCCTGCACTGTGAACAGCACCCGTCTTGTGAAACAACTCGGAATGATCCCAGTGCAGTTGAATCAAAGTAAGTACCTGATCATAAGTAATACTGAAGTGATCCTCTGGGCGGGATGAGAAAAGATCGCCTGGGTCCTGTAATAGTGCCCCGCCGGATGATCCTTTGATCAGCCGGTCTTTTTTAAATTTGTTTAATCTTTTTAGCGCCTGGTCATTTAGTGTCACATGACATTGCTTTTTGTCTTTAAAAAACTCAATAGCCTCTATTTCAGCTTTTTTATGAACAATACCCTGGGTAAATAAAAACCCCACCGCAAGTTCTTTGGGATGCGTCATGGAAAATACCATTTGAAAGGTTTTGTTTCGGTTAATAATTATTTCAAGAATGTCTTCATCAATAATGCTGTCTTTCATCAGGAATTTTTTGTTGTCTTTTATCCTGGTGATCTCCACCTTCTTGATGATATGTCTGCTATCCATTTGTTGCTCCAGTGCATTGATTAGCTGATTATGCCGGTGCCGTATAAATTGGACTATAATTTAACCTATCACTTGAATGAAAACAACTGGAATTATAGATAGATTGAGAGCTGTATTATTTTATATTTTCAATAATGTTGAAAGTTTAAGACGAATAGACTATTGTAAGTATAAAAATATTGTTCAAAATCAGATTGATAATTACGTGTGACCTTCAGGTTACGTGTGACCTTCAGGTTACGTGTGACCTTTAGGTCATGAACGCAGGCATTAATTTACAGGATTATAGAATATGAACAGCAAATTCAATCACCCTTCGACGTCTGATATAAAAAAAGTTCTCAAGCTTGATATCAAAAAACTGCCAAGCTTTCCCCAGGTAGCCACAAAGCTGCTTGAGGTTTCCAGGGATGAAACAGCCTCTTTGGCGGATCTTTCAAAAATTGTGGAGACTGACCCGGGTATTTCCGTCAGGGTTCTTGAAATTGTCAACTCAGCCATGTACGGCCTTGGAAGAAAAATAACCGCTCTTTCCGAAGCTGTGGTATTTTTAGGATTGGATGAAATAAAAAAACTGGCCATAGGAATGACGGTCTTTGAAAAAATGTTTAAATCAGGCCGTGCAAAAGAGTTTGACAGGCTCCTTTTCTGGCGTCATTGCCTCTGTGTTGCCGTATTAAGTATGGAAATTGCCAAGGAAACCGGATACCCTGATCCTGAAGAAGCATATATTGCCGGTCTTCTCCATGATGTCGGCAAGGTACTTCTCGATATTCAGGGCCGGATGGATTATGGAGAAGTTATTCAGGAGATTTCAGTATCTACAGACCCGGTTATCGAAAAAGAACGCAGTATCATCGGACTGGGACATGATGATATAGGTGCTTTTTTCTGTTCTATGTGGAAACTTCCTGAAAAATTGGTGATGGCAGTGAAATATCATCATCAATCTTTTGAGCCCCTGAATTTTTCCAAGGAAGAAACGCAGTTGATTTCGATTGTCTCTTTAGCAGATTTTTTGTGCTGGACCCAGGGCATTGGGTCTTTTGATATTATCCGTCCCCCCATTCTTTCGCCTGAGGTTGAAAAAACAATAAAATTGGACAGTTTCGATATCATTAAATGTATTCTTCACATGAACAAGGAAGTTGAAACCATTTCAGAGTTTTACCATTTTGTGTTTCCATCTATGAGTCAGGTTAGGGAAAATTTACTCTGGGCCAATCTTAAGCTTTCCAAAATTAATACCAAATATTATTATCAGGAAGATCCCGTCACCCAGATACAGGATATGAATAGTACCACGGGTGAAACCATCCCTTTTGATATAGGTCTTGAGCTTGGCAAACCCCTTTCTAAAGCAAAAACTATCAAGGAAGTTCTGGATATTGTCATGTATCAGGTCGGCTGTATGTTTCAACCCTTACACTGGTCGATACTATTAAAAGAACCCAAAACCGGGGATATGGTTTTCTCTGTTGTGGTGGGGACAAACAAGAAAAAACTCCAGGGGGTAAAGCTGCCCAAGGGAGAAGGGATTGCAGGGCACATCATGGCCACCGGAGAATCTGTGATTGTTGAAGATGTTGCAATTGATAAACGCTTCAGCCTTCGGGTGGATAAATATACCGGGTTTAAAACCCGTTCCATCATCGGCAGCCCTCTTAAAACAGATGACAATATTTTTGGTGTTATTGAACTTATCAATCGAATCAGTGATGATAATTTCACCTCTCAAGATTTGAAAATTCTGTCTTCCATTGCTGAATATGCTGCCATAGCCATTGAAAGATCCTATTATAATCAGGCACTGAAAAATATTGCCACAAAGGATTCATTGACGGGGTTTAAGAACAGGTGGAGTTTTGAGCGTGCCGTCAGCAATAAGGATGAAGTCCTGAAACGGTATGGTACGATTTTTTCCATGTTGATTGTTGAGATTGACTTGTTTGGGAAGATCAATGAAATGATGGGACGATCTGCTGGTGATGCGATCCTGAAAAAACTGGTTCAGGTTCTGAAAAAAAACAAGCGGCGCAAAGATGATATTTTCCGCTATGGAGAGGACACGTTTATCATCCTTTTGCCCCAGACCTATCAGGATGATGCAGAACTGGTAAAGCAGAATATTCTAAGTGCGTTTTCTCTGGTTGTTTCCACGGAAGGGCAAATGCCTGTTAAGATAAATATTTCCCCGCATACTGTAAGTGCGGCTGATTTCGGCCAGTTAAAGGATCTGGTGGAAAAGCCGTTATCTAAAGTCAAAGCGCCCTTAAAAGAAGATACAATTGTCGATATTGAAGACAGCCTGCAACCCCTTATTGAACAGGAAAGTCAGAAAGAAACATCTGATATCAAATCGACACCAGCCTCTGGAAAAACTGTATCATTAAAGGGGAATTTTGTTCATTTGAAGACAAAAATAACCGGCTATATGGGTGTGGAAAGACTGTCTTTGGACGCTATTGGTTTTAGAGTTGTAAAATCACACAGTATCAAAGTCAATGATTTCCTTGATATTCAATTCACTCTGGATGGTATGAAGAAATCTCTTGTGGAAAGGCGGATTGTGGTCAGAGAAATAAAAGATAATTATATTAATGCTGAATTCTATAATCCACCTCCCTATGCAAAAAATCTTGGTTTTTATCTTATGAGCTGACCAGGTAATAAGTATTGGGTAATAAATATTGGGTAATAATTTGCAGTAAATAACTCCATTGGTGATCCTCCCTTTTCATATTCAATCAAAATGACACATTAAGCCGAAGGCGCTTTTTTTTCTATTCTTCTTTTTTCATCATCCCTGACTTCACGACGCAACAGCTTGCCGACTTTTGATTTGGGCAGCATGTCACGGAATTCCACATATCCTGGAACCTTATATGAGGCAAGCCGTTCACTGCACCATTTGATCAGTTCCACTCCGCCGACACCTCTTGAATTTTCTTTAAGAACCACAATCGCCTTGATACGTTCCCCGACTTTTTCATCGGGAATTCCTATGACACAGGCATGTATAACAGTAGGATGATCCTGCAGGGTGGCCTCAATCTCAGAAGCGGACACCCTGTAACCTTTGTGCTTGATCACATCAGCTGATCTTTCCATATAAACCAGTTCGCCATCAGGTCTGCAGCTGACAAAATCGCCCATTCTGCAATAGACTTTACCATAGACCTTAACATAGGTTCTTCCGGTTTCTTCCGGTTTCTCATAGTACTCTTTTAAAGTATAAGGAGATGTAACAAGAAGCTCACCGTTTTCTCCGGTTTCAACGCATTCCAGGGTAACAGGATCCACTACAATACATTCCCGGCTTTTCAAAGGATACCCGATGGAAGAACCCGAAGAAGGCTCAGTCCCTATTTTACTGTAAGTTACGTGCCCAACTTCAGTAGATCCATAAACCTGGTATATGGGAAGATTATATTTTTCCTTGAAACGGTTCATAACTTTGCCCGGCAGCACATCACCACCACAGAAGCAATATTTTAATGATGACAGATTGTACTGATCCTGCCGGTCATTTTCCAGAATCATCCTATAAAGAGCCGGAACACCTAAAAACCACCTGACTTTGTATCTCTGGATAGACTCCAGGATAGCATCCACGTGGGGTTGTGGCATAAGTACCACCATGTTGCCCTTATTTAAACCAATAGCCATGAAAAATCCCAGGGCCATAATATGAAATAACGGATTGATGCCAATATAGACATCTTCTCCTTCCTTTAAATATTTTCCTGCCACATCATTGGTTACATCATTAATATAGGATGTAGAACCAATATGGTTTCCCGGCACACCTTTTGGGAAGCCTGTGGTACCGCCCGTGTAAAGAATATAAGAAAGGTCATTAACAGGATCGATTTCGGGAAGAGTTGACAGAGGTTGTGCTTTAAGAATTGATTTAAAGGACAAAATGGTGTGATCATAGTCCACCCTGCCATTGGGCACCTTGTCAAATAAAAACCCTATCGTGCGTTTCCAGGCCGGCAAAAGATCAACAAGATTGGTCACAATGGCTCGTTTAAGGCAGGAAGAGGCAAAGGTCTCTTTACATAACCAAAAATAGTATCCATACAGATAATTGTTTCGGCTCCTGAATTATTGATCATATACTCAATTTCATGGGAAGTATAAATCGGAGAAACCGGGACAAGGACCGCCCCGGCCTTTTGGATACCAAAATAAGCAACCACCCACTGGATGCAGTTTGGGATATAAAGAAGCACCTTATCACCCTTTTTAACCCCTAACTCCTGCAACCCTCCTGCAAACCGTTCACTTAAATTCCTTAGATATTTATATGTAAAATGTTCACCCAGATATAACACAGCCGTGTTTTCCGGATATTTTTCACTCATCAAATCAAATTTTGAAAAAGAGAGTTCCTCTTCAAGCGGAATGATATTGTTCACCATTTTGGATGACTCCTTTTTTTATTAGACACCAAAATATGCAGATCTTACATCTGGATTATCCATGAGTTCCTCCCGTGTTCCTTCCATGACAGCCGCCCCATTTTCAAGGATATAGGCATAATTCACAATGGGGAATACCGGTCGGGCATACTGCTCTGATATGATAACGGAGATCTTATTTTCCTTTTGGATGGTTTTGATAGTCTTGATCAGGTTGGTCTGCATCAAGGGGCTTAACCCTAGAAGGGGCTCATCTAGCAAAAGGACCTTGGGCTGAGCCATTAAGGCCCTTCCAATGGCCACCATCTGCTGTTCACCGCCGCTTAGGAATCCGCCCAAACGCTTTTTTAATGGTTGTAAAGCAGGAAACACCTCCAAAATATAATTCAGGGTCTGTTTTGCCTGGGTCTTTGTTGCAAGATATCCACCAATACGAAGGTTCTCAAGCACACTGCTTTCCTTGAATAAGCGCCGTCTTTCAGGGCATAGAATAATTCCGGCTTTTGCGCGAAGGCTGGGTTTTATATCCATGATGCTCTGGTTTTGGAACAACACATCCCCTGTCAGGGTAATCCTTTCTCCGCCTGCCATGGCTTCTTTTTTTTGAATATCCAGCATGATCCCGGATAAAGCATACATGAGCGTGGATTTACCTGCGCTGTTTGCCCCAAACACGCCAACGATTTGATTGTCATCGCATTTGAGACTGATATTGTTAAGGGCCAGCATGTTCTCATAAAAGACCATTAAACTCTTTGCTTCAAGCATAAGTCATGACCTCCTCGACTTCTTCCGATCCAAAATAAGCTTCCTTAACCTTTTTATCAGCCATAACCTCGGTGGGTGTCCCTTCAATCAGCTTTTGGCCAAAATTCAAGACCATGACACGGTTGGCCACCTGAAAAAGCTCTCTTAAGCGGTGCTCAATCATGACGATGGTAATGCCTTCATCCTGGAGCCGTTCAATCAAAGGTACCATGGAAGCTATTTCGCTCATGGAAAGTCCGGAAAATACTTCATCACAGAGAATGATCTCGGGTTTCAGTGCGAGACATCTGGCAAGTTCCAGCCGCTTTAAGTAGCCTGTAGGCAAAGTGGATGTTTTTTTAAAGGGAATATAAGAGTCTCTTTCAAACCCGATCTCTTCTAAGATATCAATGGCAACCGTCTGCCGGTTGCCAAGACGTCCACCACCCCGCCAGCCCCCGGTCCGCTTTGCCCTGGGGGAGAATAGCGGGATTACAAGGTTTTTAAAGGCAGGCAGGCTGTAATAGGGCCGCATGATCTGGAACGTTCTTGTCACGCCCATGTCGGCAATTTTGTGTGGTTTTTTGCCTGTAATGTCGTTGTTATTAAAATAAATTTTTCCTGATGTGGGTTTGACAAAGCCTGTAATACAATTGACAATGGTGGTCTTTCCCGATCCGTTTGGTCCGATAATCCCTAAAACATCTCCCGGAAAAACATCAAAACTGATATCTTTTAGTGCCCGGACACCGCCAAATGACTTGGCAATTTTGTCCACTCTTAGAATAGGTTCGGTCATATTTTTTTCCACCTTTCAAACTGTTCATATTTTCTTTGTCCAAACGCCATGATACCGTCACTCCTGAAAAGGACAAATCCCACAAGCATGGCTGCATAAAATACGATCCTTAATGTTCCGAAATCTCTTAAAAGCTCTGATACCGGGACCAGGATCAGGCATCCTAAAATGGGTCCCACAAGTGTTCCGGAACCGCCTATGACCGTGGCAGCTATAGGCAGAATGGAAAAATCAAGGGCAAACTGGGATATGCCCGACCACATGTAGATATGGGTGAGACATGCACCTGCCATGCATCCCATGGCGGAGGCGATGAACAAGGCAAGGGCTTTGTATTTGGTAATGCTGATACCCGAGGCCTTTACGGCTTGGTCATTGTCCATTATGGCCGTAAAGATCAGCCCCATATCCGTTGTGACAAAGCGCCGCATACCAAACAGAAAAATCAGTACCATGCCGATTACAAAATACTGTTCCACAAAGGCGGAAGAAAAACTGTCAATTCCGACCAGCCCGTCTGTTCCCCCAAAAATATCAAAGGCTTCAATTATCCTTGCCATAAAAAGAGGATACATCAATGTTACAATGGCAAAATATACCCCTTTCAGCGGCAGGCAGGGGAAAAGCAGCAGCGTGCATACGGCACCGCCTATAATAGTAGCCATAGGAACGGTAAGAACAGGAGGGATACCAAAATATGAATTCAGAATTCCGGCAATATACCCCCCTGTTCCAATAAAAAATGCACCCCCCAGGCAGACCAGTCCCACGTAATGAGCCATAAAATCAAAGCTCAGGGCCAGTATTGAATAAATACAAACAATGGATATGACCCGCTGCCAATACATGTCCGGCATCAAAAACGGGAGGGACAATATTCCTGCAATCATAATAAATCTGGGCAAGGTCAGATAGGAAAGTTCCCGCCAGGACATTAAAGCGTAAAGACCATCGGATCTGACCTTGATTCCGCGATCAATTCGTTCTTTTCTTAATTTTTGAGTGCTCACTTTTTAAACCCTCTCTTCCAGTTCTTTTTGCTGGCCGAACAGACCGGACGGTTTTAGAATCAGGGTCAGGATAATAGCCAGAATGGCCACCACCATTTGAAAATGAGACCCGATAAAGACAACGGTCAGAATCTGGGCATATCCGATGATAAAAGCGGCAAAAAATGCCCCCACCCATGATCCGAGTCCTCCAACAATACAGACGGCAATGGACATGATCAAAACATGATACCCTGATTCCACCACAATATTGCCCAGGGGCAATATTAAAATGGCAGCAACGCCTGCGAGGATTGCCCCAAATCCCATGGCCAGCATGGCCATTAGATCCGAATCAATGCCCAGCATCAGCGCTGCCCGTTCATCCTGGGCCATGCCCCGGAGCGCGAGTCCGATCTTGGTGTAATGGGTAAATACCCATAGTCCTGCCACAAGAAGAATGCCGATGACCGTCATCACAAGCCTGTGGTAATCCAAGGGAACGCCGCCGATCATGAGGCTTCCTTCCATGAACGTGGGCAGGGTATAGGTCATGCCCCGAAAGCCCCCGAACCTCAAACCTTCAAGGATGACAAGCCCGATGGCATAGGAAGCGATAATCTCGGAAATATTCATCCCCCGAACCCTTATCATGACAAACCGGTACATGAGCATTCCCAAAATTCCGTTCACACAAAGGGAGGAAATAATCGCAATGAAATAAGGCAGCCCGACTTTATGAAAAAAAATCCAGGTAACAAACCCGCAGATAATATAAAGCGCCCCATGGGCAAAATTGGAAATACGACTGATACCATATACCATGGCAAAGCCTAAGCCCATTAACGCAAGGGACACGGAGTTGATGGTCCCGTAAACTAGAATTTCCATAGAAAGATCCCAAAATTAAGTATTGATGTTGATCAAAGTAATTTATACCAACTTAAATATTATGGTTAATTTTACTTCGTCAGTTTTTATCCGTTAATTTTTATCCATCCAGGGCGGAAGTTGAATGCTGCCTTTGGCAATACTTTTCGGGTATACCACAACCCGTTTGCCATCCTGCCACTGGAGGATTGAACCCACAGCGCCGTCTTTGGGATCTTTGGCAACAATGACCTGGTGGCTTGTGGGATCAAACCTGAGCCGTCCGTAAACCCCCATCATATCTGTCTGTTCAAGCGCGGTCACGACCTTGTCTGAATTGAGTGTTCCGGCTCTTTCAATGGCATCTTTTAATACATAGACAGCCATGTAGGAGCTTGATGATCCAAGGCCTTCAGGCTCAACGCCCCATTTTTTGGCATAGGCATTGTAAAATTTCATGGTCCATTCGGTGGCATCAGAGGGTGCATTACCGGCATTTACCACGTTGCACAAGGTATACTCGCCCTTACCATTTGTAGCTTTCCAGAATCCGGGTTGTTCAGCAGCAGCCAATGTAGAACCAAAGGGAAGTGCCGGTATTTTAAGATCATACCATTGTTTTAAAAGAATGGCGCTTTCAGGCATGTCCATCCAGATATTGATAATTTGAGTGCCGGTTTTTTTGACTTTTAAAAGTGCCATGGAAAAGTCTGTAGTGCCTGTAGGAAAAATTTCAGTCCCGGTTACCTCAAATCCCTTGGAGCCTGCAACTTTAGCCATTACCTTTGCTGCACCCCTTGCATGTGACACATCCTGGGCCATGATAAAGACCTTTGTCAGCCCGTATTTTTCTTTTAAGTCTGCAAAGTTTGCTATCATTTCACCGATCAGGTTGACCGCTTCCCCGTGAATTCTAAAACAGTATTTAAACTTGTCATATTTTTTTGCCACTGTTTTATGATATGCAGGGGTTAATACCCCACTGGTCACAATGGAGATTTTTTTATGTTTGGATAATAGAGACATGGCCGCAAGGGCTGCTTCCGAACGGTTGGGCCCGCCCAGAATAAAATCCGCTTTTTTGCTTAAAATCAGTCTTTCAAGTGCCATCAATGCTTCACTCACAGGGACCCCCGGTTCAAGGTCACGGGTATCGATAACTTCAACCGTAAAAGGTCTTTTTTCACCATTTACATTGACACCGCCTGCTGCGTTGATTTCATCCACGGCAAGCTTAATACCCCTTTCTGCATCCCACCCATATAAATAGGCTGTCGATAAGGGTGCACCGATAATAATGGGCTTACCCGCAACTGCATTGGAACCCCATAACCCAAAGAAAACAACGATAAAGAAAATAAGAGTGACTTGTAATCTTCTGCGCTTCATTTTTCCCTCCTTTGTTAATAATATTATCGTTTTTGATAATATTTAATATCCTCAAGAACCAGAGCGTCTGATTCCGTACTTCTTGATTTTTGACTTAACTTTTTGAAGTGAAATTTTTAAAAGGCGGGAAGTTTTCTCAAGATCCCAGTGGGTTTTTTCAAGAACTATTAAAAGATGATCTTTTTCGCTCTCTTTTAAAGATTTAATTTTCATATTCAACTCCAAGAAAATTTTGTTTATTCTTGACGTAATATAGGATCAAGAAACAGCAAATATCATGCCGGGATAAAATTTAAAGGAGGATGAAAATAGGGATTTGATCCTTAAATTGCGGGTTCCAAAAGGTAAAATAAAATTTTAAACAAAACAGACTACCCTTTTTTTTGTTATTTGCTAGAAAATTATTTTCCAGTGAAAGAAAAAAAATTTCATGAAAGATCAATCTGTTTGATCTCATATTTTCGTATTTTGGAACGCAGGGTCGGCAGAGTGATCCCGAGCAGTCTGGCTGTCCTGGTTTTATTCCATTGCAGATGGGAAAGGGTTCTTGTGATATGTTCTTTTTCAACATGGGCCAGGGAATAGGATTCAAGGCCCATCCGGGGTGATCTGTTTTTTATATTCAACAATTTATCAATGTCATCCTTGAGCAGAACATTGCCCCTGCATCCCACAAGGGCTTGGGCAATAGTGTTTTCCAGTTCCCTGACATTGCCTTTCCACGTGTGATTAACAAGCATTCTCATAACGCCGTCCTGAAGCTTGGTTACCACAGTCCCGAGCTCTCGGTTAATTTTGCTTAAGAAATGCTCAACCAGTAAAGGGATGTCCATAAGCCTTTGCCTGAGAGGCGGCACCTCGATCATGAAGACCTTGAGTCTATAAAAAAGATCTTCCTTAAAAAGCCCTTTATTTACTCTATCGGTTAGATCACAATTACAGGCAGCAATGATCCGACAGCGGGATTTCAATGTGCTGCTGCTGCCAACCCTTGTGAATTCTCTTCTTTGAAGGAAACCCAGGAGTGTTCCCTGAATACTCAAGGGAAGCTGAGCAATCTCATCTAAAAACAGGGTCCCGTTTCCAGCCATTTCTATTTTTCCCCTTGTTGTGGTATCCGCCCCTGTAAATGCCCCTTTTTTATGGCCGAAGAGTTCACTTTCAAGAAGGTTTCCCACAACAGCTGAACAGTCAAATATGACAAAAGGCTCATCCTTAAATGAAGAGTTCAAATGAATCACCCTTGCAATCAATTCTTTTCCCGTACCCGTCTCACCCT
>NZ_JAIOSW010000183.1 GCF_021107415.1 Desulfobacula sp. | reverse complement strand
AAGGTCACCTTTTTATTGGGATTGATTTTATAGCTGTGGGATAATAGTCCAAAGTAGTATAATTGCCCATGCCGGGATATCTGAAATTTATAAATTTGTGCCCAACGCAGTAACCGGGAAAATTAACGGTTTTTGGTCGGGCACTAAGATAAATTTATTTTTTATTGCAAAGCCTGTGAATGGTTTGTGCATGCCATTCTCCACGACCGGAGAATGTGGGTTGGCCCAGCTCAATCAAACGGCTTGCAACCTGGCCAAAGGTAGCATCCTTAGCCCGCATGGTGTGAATGATATCCATGACTGCCTCACGACTGAGAAGTTTGTTGTTAGTTGAAACAACCGTCTCAGCCTTTTTTGCCATGATTTTTTTTCTTTTTCGAACAACTGGTTTTACAGGCGGTTTTACCGGTTCGATATTTTTTACAGGGGCTTCTACTGCAGGCTCAGTGATGTCAGGTTCCGGTTTTTGGGAGGTGACATAATGATGCTCAAAATCTTTTTTAGAGGCACTATTTTTTTGGGGTGTTGGCTGTGGCACTGGTTTTTGTCCGGGAGCGATATTCAGATGATCTAGAACTCTTTCAATGGCAACGGCCTGACGTTCCAACATATCTGCAGTTTTTTCCTGGGCGCTGATCAGATAATCCTGATTTTTTGCCAGGGTTTCAAGATGGCTGCTTAAGTTTTCAATGGCTTCTGCCAGCATGGATGTTGCTGAAGTATCATCCATTGGAAGCTGATTCCCGGCTTGATGTGGAATAGGGGGTCTTTTCATGTGCTGGTTTTTGGTATTCTGGTATCCACTATAAGAATGATACCTGGGGGAGCTGGTATAATGATAAGAATTATCATAGTTTTTGCGTGTTTTGGGGGTGCGTGGTTTTTCAGCCTGGCCATTACGAAGGCTTTGTAAAAAATCGTTCATTTAGTTCATGTCCTCCTTGGACTATTTTAAAAATGTCAAAATGGTGTCACCAAACTTGACTAAAAGTGCCTGAATTTTTCAACTCATTGATTTTTAAAGAAAGTTTCGAAACATTCTTAAATCGTTAGCATAATATTTCGGTATAGTATTTATCCTTTTTTCCCAGACCTTTGTCAAGCTTTTTTTACGATTTTCCAAATGGCGACTAGGAGAAGTCTTTTCGCTGTTTTAATCGTTTGAAACATAATTTTCTTTATGATAAAATTTGTTCTTTATTAAAATTTATTAAGGACAATTGAAACATGATTGAAAATAAAACTTATAAGACCCATTACAAAATCGAAGATCCAAGTATTGTGAAAACTGATCTTCTGGAACCCATAGAATACGCTTATAAATCAAAAAGAAGTATTGATATCACTATAAAGCAGCCTGAATATACGTCGGTCTGCCCAATGACAGGCCTGCCGGATAATGGTTGCATCACGATAAAGTACCAACCTGGTGAGACCATTGTTGAACTGAAGTCACTAAAATATTATCTGTTGCAATTTAGAAATGTTGGCATGTTTTATGAACATGTGGTTAACAAGATTCTCGATGATCTGGTTCACGTTTTAAAGCCTTTAAGAATGGAAGTCACAGGTGAATTTACCCCTAGGGGAGGGGTCAGCTCCATAGCAACAGCTGTCTATGAGAAAGAATAAAAGCTTACACAAGACCTGTTTCAAATTCTTTAATGAGTGTCAGTATATGATTTTTTGAATTGATACAGGATAGATTTTTTCTGAATGCAGAACATCCCGGCATTCCTTTTACAAACCATGAAAGCCTGCCCCTGAGCATTTTGCAGGCAGGCTTTTCTTCAAAATAAACCACATACATCCGGGTCAAGCGTTCCATTGCTCTAAAAATTTCGTAATTTGAAGACGTCTTATAAGATCCGGTCGCAAGAAAATCATCGATCTGGGAAAGGATAAACGGATTTTTCATGGCTGCACGTCCAACCATGACAGCATCACATTTGGTGTGCGTGATCATCTTTTGGGCATCTTCAACGGTGTTAATGTCACCATTGCCAATAACAGGAATAGACAATTGCTGTTTGAGTTTTGTAATTAAATCCCAGTTCGCCTTGCCCTTAAATCCCTGGTTTGCAGTCCTTGGATGCAGGATGATGGCATCCACACCTGAGTCCTGTGCGATTTGCGCAATTTTAAATGCCTGTTGCCCGGAATGATCCCAGCCGGACCGTAATTTTATTGTCAGCGGCAGATTAATCGCCTTACGAACGGCTGTTAAGATTGTTTTAGTCAGTTCGGGTTCTTTCATCAATGCAACCCCGGCTCCCTGTTTGACGACTTTTTTCACACTACAGCCAAAATTAATATCGATAATGTTAGCAACTTTTAGATCCTGTATGAATTTTGCACCTTTTGCCATGGAATCAGGATCAGATCCAAACAATTGAATTGACAGGGGTTGTTCTTTTTTTTTTGAGGACAAAAGATCCAGAGTCTTTTCAGAGTTATAAAAGATTCCTTTGGCGCTGATCATTTCAGAACATACCACAGCACAGCCGTATTCTTTTACAAGAAGCCGAAACGGCAGGTTGGTTATCCCTGCAAGGGGAGCTAAAAAGGTTTTCCCGTTTATAGATAAATTTTTAATTTTCATTGAATTTTAGTTTTTTTTATGTCGGTATCAATTTGGGGGTTTGCATAGCAAAAAAGACAATTATGGAAACATGGATGTTCTTCATACGACCCAATATCAATGGATTTTGTGCAGTTGCACCCTTGTTTTGAGCGTTGACCGTAATCTCTTTTGATTTCAGGGTGACCCCTGAAGAGTGTTTTTAATAAATTGCCGTCAATACATGAATTTTGCTGAACCATTGTATCGGCATCAAGATTTGAGAACAATTCTTTTTCGCAACATAAATAAAGCTTTATGCCGGTTGTTGCTAAACGCTTTTCCATTCGATGAATCACTTGTATTTTTTTATCCATGGACGGATCAGAAAAAAAAACAGTTTGATGGTTTTTTTGAAATAAAAATTTAAGCCTTCTTTGGATCTTGATATAGTTGTCAAAAAAGCTTGTGACACATTTTTTGATGCCAAGTTTTGAGGCTTTGTCTGCTATCATGGTAAAGTCTGAAAGATTATTTTTTTCCGGGCCTTTATCCCTGGTTTGATAGAAGCAGATAGGGTCAAACCGCCAGGATATTTTTTCGGGTCCAAAGAGGGAGGCAAGTTTATTTAATTGTTCAAGTCTTTTTTTTAAGGCCGGCAGATTAGGCTCAAGCAAAGGTAATTCAGAGTTTATTGTAAAATTAAAATATATGTTAAATCCAAGTTGAGTCAGTTTTTCACCCGCTTTGGCCTTGATCAAGGCATCATAGTTTTTTGACCAGAATACAATTGAATGAATTGAATCCCTGGACACATCAACTTTTTTAACTATTTTGTTGTATGGGTTTTTTATCTTAAAAAATCCAAGGTTGATATGGTCCATGAACCAGTCCATGTAAAAGGCTGGAATATCCGTTCTTCTTGAGGCAGATAAGATTTTATCTGGATTCTGGCTCATGATTCTTTTTTAAATCGGAAAAGGAAATTATATTTTCCGGAACTTTCCCTCCCGGTTTTCTTTTGTCTGGGGAACTTGAGGGTTTGGACAATGGCAAATTCTCTATAGGGCTTTCAACCTTTTTTATTTTCATTTTTTTGCCATTCATATGAAATTCCTGGCCATTAATATAATCATCTTTTAGAATCCATGTGACAACTTGTAAAGGCATTTTAAGCATTAACAATTTGATATGATACCAATCCTTTTTAGCATCCGGCAGGATACTTTCAACCCTTGCAAAGGATACGGGTGCGTCTTCAAGATATATTAAGACGACATCATTAACTGTGGCCATAGCTCCCTCATTTGATTTGGTTTGTCCGGTTTGATTTTTCTTGTCAATTGGCTTCATATAACATAATCTTTTTATTACTAAAAGAATGGAATGAATTTATGACACCTGTTTATGAAAAAAAATGGAAAATTTTTTTCCTTGTTGCAACCTCAATTTTTATGTCAACTCTGGATTCCAGTATTGTCAATGTTGCCCTGCCTTATATGATGCAGGATTTGCAGACAGATATGCAAACCATTCAGTGGGTGGTATTAATTTATCTTGTGACGGTTTCTTCTCTGCTTTTAACTTTTGGCAGGCTTTCAGATATTAAAGGCAGGAAACCTGTTTATGTCCTGGGGTTTACCATATTTGTGGTTGGTTCTCTATTATGTGGTCTGGCCCGGACACCTCAATTTTTAATTATTTCCAGGGCTGTACAAGGGTGTGGGGCCTCTATGCTGATGGCATGTTCACCCGCCCTGATTGTAGATGTCTTTCCAGTGCAGGAGCGGGGCAAAGCCCTTGGTATGATCGGGGCGGTGGTTGCTGCAGGACTTACAACCGGACCTGTCGTTGGCGGAATTATCCTTGAATATTTCTCCTGGCGGGTCATTTTTTATATTAATATTCCCATTGGGATTGCTGCTGCCATTGGCGGTTACTTTGTTTTAAAAGGTATTCCTACAGCACGGGGAAGCTATGAGCCCATGGATAAAACAGGAAGCATTTTATTGATCGTTATTTTATCCACCCTGATTATTTTTTTGACACAATTGTCCAAGTGGGGGATCGCTTCGATTCCGTCCCTTTCCTTTGCCGGCCTTTGTATTCTGGCAGGTATCGTTTTTGTGCTAAACGAGGCAAGATCGGACTATCCATTATTTGATCTGGAACTTTTAAAAATAAAATTATTTGTATTTCCAGTGATTTCTTCGGCTATTTTATTTGCGGCTCTTTTTGTTATTGTTTTTATGCTGCCGTTTTACCTGACATACCCATGTGGCTTTTCTGCATCAAAAACAGGCTCGATCATGATTGTTCTTTTTTTGTTCCTTTTATTTGTCAGTCCCGTGTCGGGGATACTGTATGATACATTTGCTTCAAGGCGTTTATGCATGATGGGTATGAGTGTTCTGACATTGTCTCTGGTTTCATTAATATATATCCATCCGTCCATGGGTGTTTTATCAATTTTGTGGCGGATTGCCCTTGCCGGGATTGGAACAGCGCTCTTTGTGTCTCCCAACAATACGGCCATAATGAGTTGTGTGCCATTGCCAAGACGCGGAATAGCCTCAGGGGCTGTGGCTACAGCCAGGAACCTTGGGATGGTGATCGGAGTGGCATTGGCCGGATTGATTTTTACAAGTTCTTTTTCAAGTCTTACAAATGGTGCAGGCCTTGAAAATTATTCGGCAGCAATGGACTCTTTTTTTATGATCAGTTTTAAGCGAACAATGGCTATGGGAGCTATTATTTCAGGCTTGGGAATAGGTGTAACCTTTGTCAGGGGTAAAGAACACTGAAATATTGAATGATTCTGCAAGGAGGAGGGGTATATGGTACAATTAAACACGAAAAATTTTTCAGTTTTGGATCAACCTCAGGTGATAAGGCATCTTTTCCATCCAAGACTTGAAGATGGCTTAAGACAGGCCAAAAACAACCGGGATGATATAATGATCCCTGTTGATAAAGGTATTCAGGTGGGTGCATCATTTCATTTTGCAAAGAATGATGCGCCTGTGATACTTTTTTTCCATGGCAATGGGGAAATCGTTTCCGATTATGACGATTTCGGATGTCTGTATAATGATATAGGCATCAATTTATTCGTCGTGGATTACCGGGGATATGGAAGATCAACAGGCAGTCCGTCTGTCACATCAATGATGAAGGATTGCCTTATGGTTTTCGATTTTGTACTGGATTATATGTCAAAAATGAAATTGACCGGGCCCCTGTGTGTTATGGGAAGATCTTTGGGCAGTGCCTCTGCAATTGAACTTTGCAACACCCGGGCAAATGATTTTAAATGTCTGATGATTGAAAGTGGATTCGCATGGGCTGCACCATTGCTGCTAAAGCTTGGTATTAATCCTCAGACTATCGGCTTTAAGGAAGAACAGGGTTTTGAAAATATCGATAAAATTAAGACATTTTCAAAACCCTGCCTGGTGATTCATGCTCAATTTGATCACATTATTCCATTCTCAGATGGTCAGGCTCTTTTTGATGCATGTGCTTCAAACGATAAAACACTTTTGGAGATCAAAGGGGCAAATCATAATGATATTTTTATGAGAGGAATGGGCCCGTACCTGGAACATATTAAAAGGATCTGCCTTTAGCCTTGTCTATTCTTCCTCAAAGGGAATGATAAAGACCGGAACACCAGATCGTTTCAATACCTTTCTAACTACATGGTTTCCCATGGCTTCTGCCAGGAGCCCCTGCCGTTTGCAGCCCATGACAATCAAGTTACATTCTTCCTCTCTAACGGTTGATGCGATTTCATCGGCAATGGAACGACCTTCCGCCACCAGAATTTTTGAAATCAGGGAATTGTTTTCAGATGTGTCTTTGTTTGGTTCAGTCCCTTCAAAAAAGCCGGTAATGGCCTTACGGATTCTCAGGGCATCAACATTTTTTCCTATCAGGATGTTTCTTGCCCCGGTTCTATGGTCGGATTTTATGTTTTCATATAATTTTTCACCAAATGCCATGCGGATTCGCTTTTTTGAGCGCGGGCTTTCTTCCATTACATGAAGGACGATGATATTGGCATTCTGGCAGATGGCCAACGTTGCCGCATGCTCAAAAACCTCCTTCATATTGACAGAAAGATCAGATGCAAAAAGGATATTTTTTGTCGGTTCAACCATTTTTATTACTCCATTTTTATTATTTAAGGAACCTTTATTTCAGCGCTCCATTTTATATGTTAATTAAAAAATTAACACGTCTAAATCTGACTCATATATTAAATCAAAATGATTAATATGCAAGTATTGATTTTAACCCTTTGAAAAAAAAATATGGGAAAAACAGGCAGATATGATCAATTGGCCGGGTAATCGACCCTCTCTTTCAGCTCTTTGCCGCATTTAAAGAAGGGAAGCTTTTTAGAATCAACCTGAACAATTTTTCCGGTTTTCGGATTTCTGCCGGTATAGGATTTATACGCTTTTAAATGAAATGACCATAATCCTCTCAATTCAATTCGGTCTCCCCTGGTCAGGGCATTTGCCATCTCAAAAAAAAATAAGTCTACGACGTCAGTTGCTTTCTTTTGGCTCAGAGAACATCTGTTTTTCAGTGTTTCAATCAATTTAAACTTATTCACTTATTCTCTCCATATTATTATACACACTAAAATTTATTAATGGTTCTATATGTATAATAAAAAAACCAATGATAATTCAATAGGTAAAAACCCCTATTTATTTGATAAACTCAGGATCAGCGTTAAAAATTTTTGTCACCATGTCCCGGTATTTAGCGATGGAGTCTGCTTTTAATATGTTTTTCAGCGGTTTTTTGCTCTGTTTGAAGGAGGGGCCAAGATAATTCCAGAATCCTTTCATTCGTCCGGTTAAGTGTGCAGGTCCTGAGAATATTTTTTGATAGCCGGCAAAAAGATCATCATGAAAATCTTTTAATAGTTCAATTTTATTTTTATTTATGATAATTTTTTTTATATCTTCTGCAAGGAACGGATTTGAAAGAAGTCCCCGGCCAATCATGAACCGTTGGATATGGGGAAATTTTTTTTGAACTGCATGAAAGGAATCTAAATCTATTATATCACCATTATAAGTGAGCGGGTGCCGGCTGCAATGAAGCGCTTTTTCAAAGGCATCATGATCTGATGTCCCCTCATACATCTGTCGTCCGGTCCTGGGGTGGAGTATGATTTCATCCAAGGGGTATTTATCCAAAACATATAAGACCTTGAAGATTTCATTTTTCGATTTTCTGCCTAACCTTAATTTTACAGAAAGTGTATTTGAAATTTTGGGTACCACGGTATCCAGAAAAGCATCAATTTCATCGGGATACATTAAAAGCCCGGAACCTCTCTTTTTTTTTGCAATTTTTGAATGGGGGCAACCCAGGTTCCAGTTTATTTTTTTTATCCCCATTTCATACAGGTGGTCAGCAAGAAATATAAAGTCTTTGGGTATATTTCCAAGGATTTGAGGGACCACAAAAAGTTTTTTATTATTTTCAGGATTTACATCTTTTATTCTGGAGGGCTTTAATCGCATTTGGCCCATGGTTGAAATAAAGGGTGCCACAGCCTCATCAACGCCTGAAAAATGATCTGAAAATACATTTCGATATGTTACATCGGTAAATCCCTGAAGAGGGGCAAGGATTATTGTGGTATCGTCTTTTTTCATATATTTGGTGTTCATTTTGAGTAATAATTTATTATAAAAAATTAGAAAAAAACTTTGACAAACATTAGAGTGATAAATTATACAATTAAATGTTTTGGTTTTAGCTTATATATAACATTAAAACGGATTGCAAGGAGTGTTTTAAAGGAATGAAAGAGTTTTTCAAAGAGGTTGTCCGGATAAATATGATGGAAGAAACCCTGGACAAGGAAAATTGTGCTAAAGAACTGTTTGCCCAATTAAATGCCATGGAAATCCCTGAATATTTTAATTGGGCCTCGGACATATTTGAAGATCTTCATGTCAAAGAGAATCCAGATAAAAAAGCCTTGATCTGGACGGATATCGATACGTTGGAGACCCGGACGTATTCTTACAGAACCTTATCGGAAAAGGCAAACCAACTGATCAATTTTTTTTTAAAATCAGGGGTTGAAAAAGGGGATAATCTCTATATGATGAGTCCTGTCTTACCTGAAAACTGGTTTGCCGGCCTTGCCTGTATTAAGGCGGGGATGGTCACCATCCCAACAGCAACTACAATGACTCAAAGAGAGCTGGAATTCAGATTTGAAACCTATTCCCCCAAGGTTGTAATGGCAGATGAGGATTGTGCCGGCCTGATTGATAAAGCCCTTGAAGAAACAAATATCGAGCCCAAACTCAAACTGGTTTTAGGACAAAAAACAGGCTGGATATCATTTGATGTGATTGAAAATGAATCCATTGAAGCTGAGGCTGCAAAGACAAGATCCAATGATATCCTTTTTTGTTTTTTTACTTCGGGAACAACCGGACTTCCCAAAAGGGTCGGACACACAGCAGTGTCATACCCTGTTGGACATTTGTCAACCACAGTGATGATGGGGTTAAGGCCTGATGATATCCACCATAATTTGAGTGCACCCGGATGGGCAAAATGGGCCTGGTCCAGTTTTTTTGCTCCTTTTAATGTCGGCGCTACAACCACCGGATTTAAATTTTCACTCCTGGATGGCGAACAATATCTTGATGCTGTTTTGCGGCATGAAGTGACAACGTTTTGTGGACCTCCCACTGCCTGGAGAATGTTTGTAAATATGAATCTTGATTCTTTTAATCTGTCTTGTTTAAGACAATCCATGAGTGCCGGGGAACCCTTGAATCCCGATGTGATAGAAAAATGGAAAAAGCATACCGGCACAGAGATAAGAGATTTTTATGGTCAGACTGAATCCACAGCCATGATTGGAAATCCTCCCTGGTTGAACGGTAAGATGCGACCAGGATCTTTTGGGGTACC
>NZ_JAIOSW010000030.1 GCF_021107415.1 Desulfobacula sp. | reverse complement strand
GACCCAAAATCAACGGGAGTATTTAAGAGCATTGGGATTAAACTCACAAATCTTCACAAAGCCAGGGGGATAACCACTTCCTCTAAAAATACCTCATATCTGAACATTGGGGTGTGGAATGTGAGCTAAATGGAATAGTGTAATATCTTTAAAAACCACATAACACGGCGCTCGAGAGGATCGGGGGCTACTGAGCGGCTCTTGAAGATTTTGGCTTTAAAATAAATTTTAATTATGCTGAGGTTGTCGGCATTAAGCCCCCGACCACTCAGCTTTACGTTATGTGCAATTGGAAGGTGTCTAAAGTAAAAAGACAAGAAAAACTCCGTTCAGTAGCTGACAGTGGCATAAAATGATTTTTAAGGCAACACAAAAAATCTTAAAAAAACGCAATTTAAGCGCACCGATATATTAAATCGGCTATTTACAAAAAATTAAGTAATATCTGACTTGGATTCTGGCTATGTGCGCAGCTCTTGAAAACTAAAAATAACACCTCCTTTTTTTATAAGCTCATTCATAAAAACAACGCCGGGTAGTTTTTCCATTGCCTGCCTTACTTTTCGCATTGAAGGATGGATGTAGATTTCTGTACTTCTTGTTGTTGAATGCCCCATTAAACTTTTAATGACAAGCATATCCACTTCTTTATCATTAAGGTGGGAAGCAAAAGAATGCCGCAGGGTATGGCAGGATACATTGAACCGGGTTTGCAATCTGGATTTCAAAACGATTTTTTTGAAGTTGTCCTCCATGGTGCGAATGGCCAGACGATTTCCTTTTTTTGAGATAAACAGGGCGTTTCGATGATCATTTTTATAAAAAAATGTTCGTACAGCAAGATATTCCGACAGGATCTGGAACAGTTCCTGGCTCAAGTGAAGGGTACGTAATCTTTTTCCTTTTCCAGTCACAGTGATTTCTTTGGTTTTTAAATCGATACCGGTGAGGTCCAGGCCGAAGACTTCTCCGATCCGGAGGCCGCATAAATACATCAGGGCATATATGGCATAATCCCGGACCCCAAGACATGTGCTCCTGTCTATGGTATCTAAAAGGTGTTCGATCTGATTAGCGGTCAAGGCATCCGGCCTGTTCCGATATCCCTGCCGGACCTTTAAAACATCATGAAACGGTAACTTTTCAGCATCTGCGACCTCTTGAAGTCTCAAATAATGAGAATAACTTCGCAGGGTAAACAGCTTTCGATTGAGTGACCCGCCACAATTTTTACGCTGGGTTTTCAAATAATACTGGAAGTCCATCACCGCAGGTCCGGTAATGATATCATGCTGCTGGTCGCCCATGAAATTTTCAAACAACTTAAGGTCGCAACGATTACTTTTAATAGTCTGATCACTGACCTCGTACACTGTTGATCGATAATCCATAAATGGTTCAATATGGTTGAAAAAGTCTGTTGTACTTACCCCCATGACGGCCTCCCATTAATAACCAACTGGTTTAACGCTTCCTGTTTAAAGCTGTCATTCACCTTGATGTAGATTGCAGTTTCAGCCGTGTTGGAATGTCCCATCATCGCCTGAATGGCATAAAGCGGTACCTTGGCGTGATACATTTCAGTGGCAAAGGAGTGCCTGAGCACATGGGGAGTGAGCCTTTCGATGATACCGGCTTTTTTGCAATATTGTCGCAGCTTTCTTTGAACCCGGTCGGTTGAGATAGCTTTACCGCTTTCAACCGGGAACATGGGATCTTTTTTAAATTTCAATGTCTTGGGATGGGCCAGATATGCCATGAGATTATCGTACAATTTATCCACCACAAATAAGGCCCGCTGTTTTTTATTTTTCCCTTTTACCCGTAAAAGGCCAATTTTCGGACCATGCCCGGGTTCAAAAGATCCAATGACAAGGCGGGTAAGTTCACTGACCCTTAAGCCAAGCGCCCACAGCAGGGACAGGATAAGGTAATTGCGGTTTTCCATCCATGTGGACCGGTCAACACTGTTTAACAATTTAAAAACAATAGTTTTTGACACCGGCATCACTGTACTGGGTCCGTTTTTCTTTAACCTGGGCAATGCTTGGGCCGGGCTTTTTGCCACGATATCCAATTTAACCAGCATGGCATAAAAGGTTTTCAATGCAGAGCGATGATGTTCCATCCGGCTGTAGCTGAACCCTTTTTGCTTTAAATGAGCGATCCACAGACAAATGTGTGTCCCCTGGGCCTGGACAACGGGGATGTTGCCCTGCTCCTTTAAATATCGGACAAACATACCCATACAGGAGGCATAATTTTCAACTGTTTGATCCGCGTACCCACAGACGTCAGACAACTGTGTTTTGTATTCATCCAACAGGGCAATCATGGGCTCACCTCCATATAGGGATGGATCTGCATGTAAGCCGCATATTGATCCGGATTGAGGTGGGTATATTTTCGGGTGCTATTGCTTCGCACATGACCCAGGACATGTCTGGTTATTTCAGGGTCAGACACCTTATTCAAATGGGTCCCAGCCGTATGACGAAATAAATGGGCATGAAGATGCTTATCAATATCAACCGAATCTGCCGCCTTTTGGAAGACATCATGTAAAGTCCGTGGAGAAAGCCGTTTGTTCCTTTTGGATAAAAACAAGGGCCCTTGTCTTTTATTAAGAAAGCCAAAATACTGGTTCAGGATGAGGCATAAAACCTTAGGCATGATCAGTGGTCTTTGTTTCCCCCCCTTTTCTGTAATTTGTAAAAGGCCGGTTTCAATGTCCACATCTTCCATGTTCAGGGAAATCACAGAAGATAACCGCAGGCCAAGGAGCCCCAGCATCATAATCATGACAAGGTTTCTGTATCCTGTAGCATCGGATGCCCTGCAATAAAAAAAACTTAAAAGGCTGTTATACTCTTCAATGGTCAAAAAATGAGGGATCGTCTTTTCAATCTTGGGATAGGGAAAGTCTGAGGCAATATTAGTTTTTATCCATCCGTTCAGTTTTAAAAAATGAAAAAATTGCCTCAGGCTCCAAATGCGGGCTTTTTTGATATGAATTGAAGGGCTCTGAGTGACGAATTCTTTTAAATGCCTGTAGGAGATGTCTTGAATCGACTCAACCGGCACCTTGTCAATAAAGCTGTTGAATTCATTGAGCCTTACCCTTAATGATTGAATGGACCTGGTTGCAAAATTTGATACTTTACAATAATCGAGAAAATGTTCTATCTTAATTTCCAGCATAGAGGATCTCCTTTCTTTTTGGGAGAAAAGTTAAAAATATCTGTTTGGGAGGTTCTCTATGCTTTTACTACAATTTTAACACCTTACAAATTCCTTTTTTTTGCTAACCGCGGGGTTTGGGGGTTATACTAAAGGAGAAAATATGGTACTCGTTCTAAGAACAAGTTGCATTTTTGTTTTATTGACATTAATTGCTTGCAGTTCGAATATAGCAAGACATAACTATCTTGTTGCTGGAGATGTTTCAAAGCAATATTTTCAACACCTTTTTTTAAACGAAAATTATACTGTTGCCTATGAAATGATGCATGGAAATTTTAAAAAAAAATTCAGCCAAGCACAACTTGAAGAGCTATTGATTAAAACACATGATGGTTCTATTCCAAAACAGTTTGAAATTATGGAATATGAAATATATAGTGGTCAAGAATTCATTTCTGTTTTTATTAATACAAAAAATCAAAACCCAAATTATTTTTATAGAGTAACTTTGACTGGCACTAAAGATAAGGGATATCTTATCGCCGGGTTTCATATTTCGACTAGCCAAATAGCAGCCGAGGGGAAAAGACTACCTTATGATCCTATTATTGCTATCAGTGAAGTATAACATGAGTTGACTACGTCGAACGTATTATGAACTTGGAAAAAAAATAAAACATGAAACAAATCTATTTATTTGATTGGGGAGATACCTTAATGGTTGATACCCCGGGTATTGCAGGAAAGATGTGCGACTGGGAGCATGTTGAGACAATTAAGTTTGCTGAAGAAGCATTAAAAAAAATATCCCTGAAAGCATCAGTTTATATTGCTACTGCTGCTGCAGACTCATCGCCTGAAGATATTGAAAAAGCTTTCAAAAGAGTTGAATTGAATATATTTATAAAAGGGTATTTCTGTGAACAAAACACGGGGTTTACCAAGCCGGCACCTGAGTTTTATATGGCTATTATAAAGACTCTTTCTGTAAATTATAGTTCAGTTACTATGGTAGGTGACAATTTTGAGAAAGATATTCTTCCCTGTCATAAACTGGGGTTCAATACTATTTGGCTGACTTCTGAGCAAAACAAAGAAGTGCCCGAGGGTGTACGGATTATAGCAAGTCTCAGTGAACTGTGTTCATAATAAATACAACACATATGAAATTCAGACAACAACCCAATAATTTAATAAAAAGGAGGGCTTATGACAGAAGAATTAAAGGCTGGATGTGCTCGTCCAACGGGCGGACCGGTGGGAGAAGAAACCCCTGAACAAACAAGTGAAAAGATAAATACAAAAAAGGAGAACATCAGCATGATACAAGTGGGTAAAAAAGCGCCGGATTTTACTGCGCCAGGATATCAAAATGGTAATTTTATTAATATAAAGCTGTCAGAACACCTTGGAAAATGGGTTCTTTTGTGTTTTTATCCAGGTGATTTTACATTTGTCTGAGCAACGGAAATTTCAGCAGTTGCTGAAAAATATCCTGAATTTCAAAAGCTTGGGGTGGAAATTTTATCCATGAGCATTGACAGTATGTTTGTACATAAAATGTGGAATGATCATGAGCTGTCTAAAATGGTAGACGGGGGTGTTCCTTTTGCCATGTTATCTGATGCCGGCGGCAGAGTGGGAAAGGCATTTGGTATTTATGATGAGGATGCAGGTGTTGAGACACGCGGAAGATTTATTATTGATCCGGATGGAATTGTCCAGGGGTATGAAGTATTAACGCCGCCTGTGGGAAGAAATGTCAATGAGTCCTTACGCCAGGTTCAAGCTTTTCAACTTGTAAGGGAATCCAAAGGAACACAAGCCACGCCATCTGGATGGAAACCGGGTAAGATGACGCTTACGCCCGGACCGGAACTGGTTGGTAATGTTTGGAAAGAATGGAAAACCAAAATGGCATTCGACTAATATAGATAATAGCACAACAGGATATGGAATTGATCCCGGTGATGCCTCTCCTGTTTAATGTTTTTGATTGACATGCTTAACTATTTATAATACAGCTATATTAAAGCTATATCGCGGTTAACATATAAATTTAAATATTTTTCAGGAGGAAAAATGAAAGAAGTTGTCATAGCTGCAGCCTGTAGAACGGCAATCGGTAGATTTGGTGGAGCACTCGCACCGTTGAGTGATATTGATTTTGGTCCCATACCCATAAAGGAAGTTATTAAAAGAGCAGGGTTGACCGGCGATCAGATTGATGAAGTGATCTATGCTTCGGGCTACAGGACAGGGGATCTTCCCATTAACTCAGCTCGTGTTGTGGCGGTAAAGGCGGGCGTTCCCATAGAAAAACCCCAGTTCACCATCAGCAAGGCCTGCGCAGGAAGTATTAAGGCTGTTACGCTTGCAGCTCAGGTGATTAAATCCGGTGATGCAGACATTATTGTTGCCGGTGGTATGGAAAGTATGAGCAATGCCACATTCATGTTGAAAAAAGCCAGGTGGGGGTATCGTCTGGGCCATGGACAGCTTAACGATCAGCTGATTCTTTTTGATCCCTTAAGCGGTAATACCATGGGAGAAACAGCTGAG
>NZ_JAIOSW010000104.1 GCF_021107415.1 Desulfobacula sp. | reverse complement strand
GTTAAGCAATGCCACCGGTCCCACCGGCGGTAAGATTTTAATGCGGAACACAAACAATCAATTTACAGAAGAACCCAAAAGCGTGGCCATTGTTCATTGTGTCGGATCCAGGGATGTAAATTATCACGAATACTGCTCAAGGGTCTGCTGTATGTATGCCTTAAAATACACGCACCTTATCAAGGAAAAAGTGGGACCTGATACAAAAGTCTATGATTTTTATATTGATATGCGGTGTTTTGGTGAAGGGTATGAAGAATTTTATCAAAGGTGCCAGGAAGAGGGAACGATTTTTGTCCGGGGGAAAGTGGCCCAGATCACCGATAAGGCTCAGGATCCTTCTGAACAGGGAAAACTGATTGCCATTGCAGAAGACACTCTTTTAGGGGAACTGATTCGGGTACCCGTGGACATGGTGATTCTCTGCACAGCCATCCAGGCAAGAGAAGATACCGGGGATGTGGGAAGGGTGTTTGGTGTTAACCAGGGGGCGGATGGATTTTTTCTTGAAGAACATCCCAAACTTGGCCCCCTGAATACAGCAACAGAAGGGGTTTTTCTCTGCGGCTGCTGCCAGAAGCCCATGGATATTCCGGATACAGTATCACAGGCCTCTGGAGCGGCGGTAAAAGCGCTGGCGCTTGCTACAAAAGGCAGTGTTGATATCGCTCCCACCATTTCCTTTATAGACCCTGATGTCTGTATTGGTTGTAAAACCTGTATCACCCTTTGTCCGTATACAGCCATTGAATTTGATGAAAGAAGGCAGGTTTCGGTCGTTAATGAAGCCATTTGTAAAGGATGCGGGAGTTGTTCCGGGATTTGCCCAAGCGGTGCAGCACAAAGCCGTCATTTTACCAAGAAACAGATTTTTGCCGAAATCGGCGGAATTTTTTAAGGAGAATAATATGGAAAAATTTGAACCGGTCATCATCGCTTTTGTCTGCAATTGGTGCACATATACGGCTGCGGATCTTGCAGGGACGTCAAGATTGTCCTACCCCACAAATATCCGCCTGATCCGGGTTATGTGCACGGGAATGGTGGATCCCCAATATGTGATCAAGGCATTTCTTGAAGGAGCGGATGGTGTTTTAATCAGTGGGTGCCATCCGGGGGACTGCCATTATATTAACGGAAACTATAAGGCAAGACGCAGGATTAAGCTGTTAAAAGAAATTCTTCCGCGGTTTGGAATTGAAAAGGATCGATTGCGGTTGACCTGGATCGGTGCCAGTGATGGTATTGAATTTGCCGAGATGACGACTCAGCTGAATGATCAAATAATTGAAATGGGGCCTTCTCAGACAAGATTGAATAAGGCCATATGATGTAAAGGAAACCTTTGCCATGATGATTAAAATAGAGCAAGAGGATAACAGTCTGACCAAAGGGTTGCAGCAGTTTTTTAAAAAGCTTCTTGAGACGCAGGAGATTGATGCCCTTTTTTTGCCGGTTCGGTTAAAAGACTCATTTTCCATAATGCCGTCCCTGGTGACAGATCCGGCTCAAATAGAGAATGCAGTGCCGTTAAGCCCGGCCTTTCCACTTAATTCGGGAAGGATGGTATCACGGCTTTCATATAAGGAATCGGGAAGAAAAACGGCTGTATTGTTACGGCCCTGTGAAATACGGGCATTTATTGAACTGATAAAGCTCAAACAGGGATCCAGGCAGGAATTGATTCTTATAGGGATTGATTGCCCCAAAGCATTGACATTGTCTGATTATACGGCGTATATGGAAAAAGATCCATTGGATGATGATGCCTATATCCAAAAGGTGTTTTCTGCAAATGAGGAAACCCTCAATGGATTTAGTTTCAGCAGTGCCTGTAATACCTGTGAGAATCCGTTTCCCGTGAACACGGATATGAATATACTCCTGCATGGTGTTGATCTTTCAAACGGTATGATGGTGGAATCCGGCAGTGAGGCAGGCCGGAATATTCTGGAAACTCTGAATATGCAGCAAGCATCAGAGCCTGAGAAGCGAGATGAGGTGGTGACGCAGATAAAAGAGGCAAATTCAAAGGCAAATGAGGCAATGATTAAAGACATTGAAGAAAAAACCAATAGCATTACCAAACTCAATGCTTTTTTTGACCGGTGCATTAACTGCTATAACTGCCGGAACATGTGCCCGGTTTGTTATTGTAAAGAGTGTGTCTTTAATACGGATGTATTTTATCATCAGCCGGTTCAATATCATCAGTGGGCAGAAAAAAAGGGAAGTATCAAGCTGCCTACTGATACGGTTTTTTATCATCTCACACGGCTGGCCCATATCAGCCATGCCTGTGTGGGGTGCGGTCAGTGTTCAAATGCATGCCCCAGTGATATAAATGTTTTTGAAGTCTTTAAGAGCGTGGCTCAAACTACCCAGGCAGCGTTTGAATATTTACCCGGGATAGATGAAAACGATCCCCCGCCCTTATCAGTTTTCACCGAGAAAGAGTTTGAGGATATTGTGGGTATAAAATGATTTTTCTGGAGGTAAAATGAATATGGCAATTGGTAAAACATTGGTTGCCGGAGCCGGGTTAAGCGGTATCAGATCTGCACTGGATCTGGCTGAAACAGGATACAAGGTTCTGCTCGTTGATCAATCAGATCACATCGGCGGTCTTTTATGTCAACTCGATAACCAGTTTCCCACATCCAAATGCGGGTATTGCAGGATGCTGCCCATGTTTGACAGGGATCAGTCCTCCCAGCATTGCCTGAGAAAAGGGCTTTTCCATGAAAATATCGAGATTCTCTTATCAACACAATTGATGTCTGTTGAAGGGGAACCGGGTGATTTGAAAGTAACCCTTAAACAAAACCCCTCCTTGATTGATTCGTCTTTATGCACGGGGTGCGGTGAATGTGAACGTGTCTGTCCTGTTCTTGTCAATGATCCTTTTAATGAAGGGCTTACAAAAAGAAAGGCGGTTTATCTTCCAAGCCCTCAGTCTTTTTCCAATACTTATACTATTGATTATACAGCATGTACGAGGTGTGGAGAGTGTGAAACAATATGCCCCACAGGCGCCATTAAATTTATAGACCAGGACAGGGAAAAATTTAAGATTCTGGTGGTGGACGATGAAAAAATAGTCCGGGATTCTATGAAAGAATGGCTTAAGGAAGAGGGCTTTTCCGTAGCAACGGCGGATTCGGGGCAAAAAGCCCTTGAGTTGATGGATGATGTGCCGTTTAATATGATGCTCACCGATATCAAGATGCCGGGTATGGATGGTGTCGAGCTGCTGGCACAGGCAAAACAAAAGAATGATGATCTGTGTGTTATCATGATGACAGCTTATGCAGCCGTGGATTCAGCAGTGGATGCCATGAAGCAGGGGGCACTTGATTATTTGACCAAACCCTTTGATCCGGATGTGCTGATTTCCATGACACTGAAGGTCTATCATGAATTTGAGATAGCTGAAGCAAGGGTTGAACAGGTGGATGCCCTGATTCTTGCCGGAGGTGCGCAGTTTTTTAAACCACAACTGGGTAAGAATCCTTATGGCTACGGTGTTTTGCCCGGGGTTGTCACTGGAATGGAATTTGAACGGCTTATCAGCGGTACAGGGCCTGGTAAAGGAAAATTAATTCATCCGAAAACCGGCAAACCTGTACGAAAAATTGCCTGGTTTCAATGCGTGGGATCTCGGGATGTCCAGGCAGGTGCCGGGTTTTGTTCCAGTGTCTGCTGTATGATTTCCATAAAAGAGGCCATTTTAGCCAAAGAAAAGTTTGGTCATGACCTTGAGGCCACGCTTTTTTACATGGACATGAGAACCATTGGCAAATCTTTTGATGAATATAAACTAAAAGCTCAAAATGAAAATCAGATCAGGTTTGTCAGGGCAAGGATTCATTCCCTTGATGAAGATTTAAAAAAAGATGGTTCCGGCCTTTTGGCAAGGTATGTGGATCTTCAGGGAAATATCCATGAAGATGAATTTGATCTGGTGGTTCTGGCAACAGGGCAGAGACCGGCCAAACAGATGACAGAACTGGCAGTAAAAAATGATATTATCATCAATCCATGGGGATTTATTGAAACCAATCCTTTTTCAATGATCAAGACATCAAGGGAAGGGATTTTATCCGGTGGATCTCTTTCAGGGCTCAAAGATATCAGTGAATCCGTTACCTGTGCGTCAGCAGCAGCTCTTGGGGCCTGTAAGATCATGCATGAGGCTGGAAAGCAGACAATTGACGCACATGCAATAGATATAGATGATCTGACAGTTCTGGCAAGGGAAAATCCAAGAATTTTAACGGTGTTGTGCTCTTGCGGCAACGATCTTTCCCAAACGCTTGATTTTGAAAGTTTGAAATTGCGTTTGGACAGAATTCCGGAAAACCAATCCGTTGAAATAATGGATAAACTCTGTACGGATGAAGGATGGAAAACTTTAGTTGAGATGATTCAAAAAACAAATCCCAATCGGCTTATTCTGGGAGCATGTCTGCCCTGTATCCAAAAACAAAGGGTGAAAGAACTTGGAAAGGAATCAGGACTTCATTCAAGCCTTATAGAGACCCTGGACATCATCTCAATTTTAAAGCAATACCCGGATTCACAAATTCCTGAAACAACCCAACGGATTGAAAGAGAGTTAAAAGCCTTGGTATCAAAGGCCAGATTTAAAAACCCCGTGCCAAAAGAACGACTTGAATCAAATCAGAATGCCCTGGTCATTGGAGGCGGTATTGCCGGCATCACGGCAGCCCTGTCAATTGCAGACTGCGGATTTCATGTAGATCTGGTTGAAAAGGATGATGCCATTGGCGGCAATCTGTTGTGGATGGACAAAACCGTTGATGGTCTGGATATTCAGGTGTATCTGGACGAAAAAATAAAAGAACTTGAATCTCATAACCAGATTACGATCCATAAAAAGACAAAGATTGAAAGCACAGCACAGCATCCGGGAGAATTCGTCACTTTTTTAAAAAAGGATGATGAGCCAAAGGACCCGGGTAAAACGATTTTGCACGGGGTGACCATTCTGGCCACAGGGGGGAGCCAGGCACCACTTACGGCGGATACGGATAATCCGCAGCAAAAAGAGCTGACCCAGAAATAGTTTGAAATTGCCGTTCAAGACCAAAGAATAGATCCTGAAAAACTGGAAACTATTGTGATGATCCAGTGCTCCGGAACAAGAGATGAAAAACGCAATTACTGCTCCAGGGTCTGTTGCATCAGGGCCTTGAAAAATGCACTTTTTCTTAAAAGTCAGAATCCTGATATTCAGGTTTATATTCTTTACAGGGACATGATGAGTTATGGATTTTATGAGGAATACTACACCGAGGCAAAAAACAAAGGAGTGATTTTTTTCCAATACGATTCTGCAGACAAGCCTGTAACCCAATTACAGGAAGACAAGGTTCTTGTCAGAACCCGTGATCTTTTACTTGATATGCCTGTGGAGATCGAGGCTGACTGCGTTATTCATGCCACCGGGATTCTGCCGGATCTTCCAGCGGCACTGGCAGATCAATATGGGGCAGCCTTGGATACATTTCATTTTTTCAGAGAAGCAGATTCAAAATTTCGACCGGTGGACAGTATGAACTACAGGGTTTTTTCCTGCGGGTTGTCGTTAAAACCGTGTACCATTGAAGAGGCTGTGGCAACAGCCGAGGCTGCGGCAATCAGGGCCATACGAATTCTTTCCCATGAGCGGCTGGTATCTGGAAAAATTGTTGCAGATACCCGTACCGCGACTTGCAGTATGTGTGAGATGTGTGTTGATACCTGTCCCTATGGTGCTCGATTTGTTGACAGCCTGGAGGAAAGAATTGTGGTCGATCCTGCTGCATGCCAGGGATGTGGCGTGTGTGCGGCTGTCTGTCCAAGCGGTTCTGCTGTTTTGGAGGGACTTGACCGTCGGCTGATGTTTGACGTAATTGATATGGCATTGTTGTGATATTTTTAGATTGGTGAGGATTTGGATGAAAAAATAAAAAGGGGAAAGATGATGGGCCAGGCAAATAACAAAGGTTATTTGGAACAGACCGAGACGATCAAGACGATGGTACAGACATGCATTCAATGCGGCACCTGTACAGCATCCTGTCCGAATATTGAATTTATGGACATTACTCCCAGGCATATGTGGCGGTTGCTGCTGACAGATCATGTAGATGCACTTTTTTCAAGCAAATCTTTTATTATGTGTTCATCCTGTTATTACTGCACCTTAAGATGTCCAAGAGGACTTGAGTTGACAAACGCCATGAGTCTGTTGAAGCAGGCGGCTTCAAAATTGAGATTAAAGCAGTTTCGACGATCTTTTCTTTTTTATGAAGCCTTTTTAGACAGTGTTGAAAAGCATGGCAGGGTCAAGGAGATGGAATTTATGACCCATTATTTTATTTCAATGAAAAATCCTGTGATTCCATTTGCCTACGCATCTTTAGGACTCAAGCTGCTGGCCAAAGGAAAGATTCGGCCCGAACTTCCGTTTGGCGGCAAAGGAAAGTTAACCGCATTGTTTAAAAAAGTAGCAGAACTGGAGGCGTGAGATGAAATATTTATATTATCCGGGCTGTTCATTGGAAGGAACCGCTGCTGAGTATGATATTTCCACAAAAATATTATTGGAAGCGGTGGATGTCCAACTGGAGGAGATTGAGGATTGGACCTGCTGCGGTGCCTCGGCAGCTGAGTCCAAAAGCCATCTGTTGTCCTATGTGCTCCCGGCAAGAAATCTTGCCCTTGCAGAAAAAATGAACAGCTCAAATCAAATACTTGTGCCCTGCAGTGCCTGTTACCTGAATCTTAAAAAGGTCGAAGAGGCTATTAAAAAGGATAAGGATCTGCTGGGGAAAATTAATATTGTCCTTGCCGAAGAAGATCTTATTTTAAAAGGGGGTGTGGTAGTAAGGCATCTTCTGGATGTTCTGTCAAATGATGTGGATATCGAGGAAATGAAAGAGGCATCTCAAAATAAAATGTCGGGTTTTAGTATTGCACCCTATTATGGGTGCCAGTGTCTGAGGCCTTTTGCCGTTTTTGATGATCCTGAAGACCCTCATTCCATGGATGCATTGATAAAAGCGACAGGGGCGCAGCCTTTTGAATGGGATATGGGGGCTCAATGCTGCGGTGCGTCCAATACCAGCACAAAACCCGAAGCAGGGTTGGCGCTTGTGGGAAGAATTTTAAAGGCTGCAAAAGGAGCGGATGCTATTGTGACTGTCTGCCCCATGTGCCAGATGAATCTTGAAAGCAGCCAGAAAAAGATATCTCAAAAAGAAGGGATAGATCTTGAAATTCCGGTTCTTTTTCTTCCGCAATTTTTAGGACTTGCCATGGGAAAGACCCAAAATGATATGCGGCTGGATTTAAACCTTTCAAATACAGGGACATTGATAGAAAAGGCAATATGAATAATTTTATCAAATATCTGAAACACAGCCTTGTTTCAAAGCTGATTATTTCTGTCGGGCTGACGGTCATCCTCTCCATATCTGCCTGGGCTTACTTTAATATCAGTAATATCAAGACCCAGATCATGAAAAATGTTATTGCCAGTACAGACCGGCTGACAAACTCCATCAAGCTTGGCACCCATTATGCCATGATGCTTAATTCCAGGGATGATATCACACAGATTATTAATAATATTGCCACACAGCCGGAAATTGAAAATATTCGGATATACAATAAAGAGGGCCAGATAAAATTTACCAATCAAAAACAAGAGATTGATAAAATTGTTGATATCAAGGAAGTGGCCTGTGATATCTGCCACAAACAGGAACCGCCGCCAGCCCGGATCGGTTTGCAAACAAGAACCCGATTTTTTCAATCGGAAAAAGGACACAGGCTTTTGGGAATTGTCCAGCCCATCTGCAACGAGCCCGGCTGTGCCACTGAATGTCATTTTCATCCGGCGCATCAAACCATACTGGGTTCCCTTGATGTGGTTGTCTCCCTTGAGCAGACAGACCGTCAGATATTGAAAATTGAAAAAGGGATGATAAAGTTTGCTTTTTTCACCATTTTGATCACATCGGTAATCATCTTTTTTTTCAGTTTGCAATTTGTAAAAAAACCAATTAGCAAACTGATTGAGGGGACCCGGAAGATTGCAGAAGGTAAATATGACGAAAATATTGATATTGGAAACGAGTATGAAATCGGGCTTCTTGGTACAGCCATAAAAAAGATGGGTACCCAGATTGGATTAGACCAGGCAGAATTAAAAAAGCAGAGAAACGAATACCAAGCTCTCTTTGAAACAGCTCCCTGCTTGATTACTGTCCAGGATAAAGACTACAGGTTGTTAAGATGGAATAAGGTGTTCAAAGATAGATTTGATCCAAAACCGGGATCTTATTGTTATCGTGCTTACAAAGGCCTGGGAGAAAAATGTTTTGATTGCCCGGTTGAAAAAACCTTTGTGGATGGAAAATCCCATTACGGCGAAGCAGAAGGGATGGGTAAGAACGGTGAAAAAAATTATTGGATGTTTATCACCTCTCCGGTGACAGATGCTGAGGGAAATGTCGTTGCAGCCATGGAGATGAGCATTGATATCACAGCAAGGCGCAGGCTTAAAAAAGAACTGCAACGGTCGGAAGAAAATTACCATGCCATATTTAATAATATTTCAAATCCCGTGTTTGTGGTGGATATTCAAACATTTGAGATACTTGATTGCAATATTAAAGCACTTGAAGTGTATGGGTATTCCAGAAAAATTTTATTAAAGAAATTATTTTCAGATTTTTTTATTGAAGAAGAAAAAACAGAACTCGTTGAAAAAATAAAGTCAGGACAGGAGATTAATAAGGTCAAGCACATCATCCAAAATAGTGGTTCCATCTATGTTGACATGTGGGCATCTCCATCTAAATATTCGGACAAAAAAGTGCTGCTTGTCACTATTAATGATATTACCAAACGTCTTGAAACGGAACAGCATCTGATCCATGCAAGCAAAATGGCCACTCTGGGTGAAATGTCAACCGGTATTGCCCATGAATTGAACCAGCCTTTGTCGGTTATTAAATCAGCCTCCAGTTTTTGTATGAAGAAGATGCGAAAAAAAGAGATAATAGATAAAGAGATTTTTGATAAACTCATTTCAAAGATTGACAATAATGTGGATCGCGCTGAAAAAATCATCCACCATATGCGCCAGTTTGCAAGAAAATCAGATGTCAAACTTGCCCGGATACGTATAAACGATGTGCTTCAAAGAACATTTGAGATGTTTAACCAGCAACTTAAAGTTCATGGTATTGATGTTATCTGGGATAAAAATGAGGCATTGCCTGAAATACTGGCTGATCCGGACAGGCTCGAGCAGGTGTTTATCAATCTTGTTATCAACGCAAAAGATGCCATAGAAGAAAAATGGGAAAAAGAGGAAATAGACCGGGGTGATAATGACAGGATTACTATTGTCACACGATCGACTGATGCTAGGGTCATCATTGAGATACATGATACAGGTATAGGAATTCAAAAGGAAGCAGTAGATAGGCTGTTTGAACCGTTTTTCACCACCAAGGAAGTGGGAAAGGGAACCGGTCTTGGGCTGTCTATCAGTTACGGCATTGTCAAAGAGTGCTCCGGTTTGATTCGGATAGAAAAATCAGAGCAGGGCGGGGCTGTTTTTATTATATCCTTTCCTGTGATTGATTCCCTGGAGGATGATTTGGTATATGAAAGCTAACAGTATTGAGGGAATATGATTAATAAAAACCAAATATCCATATTAATTGTCGATGATGAAGAAGATATCCGGGATGTTCTTGAGATTGCATTAATAGATAGTGGATATACGGTATTTCTTGCTGAAAATGGTGAAATAGCTCTAGATATATTCAAATCAAAAAGACCGGATATTGTTATTACCGATATTAAAATGCCGATCATGGACGGTATTGAATTATTAAGACGGATCAAACGAGAAAATCCATTAACAGAAGTTTTGATGATCACAGGGCATGGGGATATGCATTTGACCATTCGAAGCCTCAAATATGACGCCATGGATTTTATCACCAAACCTGTTAATGTGGATATTCTTGAAATTGCCATTGAAAAAGCAATTGAAAAAATTGTGGCAAGACAACAACTTTTGGAGTACACTCAAAAGCTTGAGCTTCTTATCCTTGAAAAGTCAAAACTGGCAGACCATCTGTCATCCTTAGGATTGATGATTGGAAGCATTTCGCACAATATCAAAGGGCTTTTAACCAATCTTGACGGTGGTGTTTACGTGGCACGATCCGGGGTGAAAGCTGAAGATAATAAAATAATCCAGGAAGGCTTAGGACTGCTTGAGCAGGCAGTTGACCGGATAAAAAAGATGATCATGGATATTTTATTGTATTCCAAGGAAAGAAAACTCAACAGGACTGCCATTGATACAAAAACTTTTATTGAACAAATTAAAGAAATAGTTGAGTTAAAACTGAAAGGAAAAAAGATCGCCTTTTCATGCAATAATTCTGATTTTCCCGATTCCATGTATTTTGATAATGAATTTATGCTGGCAGCCTTGATCAATATTCTGGATAATGCCATTGATGCCTGTATGGCGGATACAGAAAAGAAAGAGCATGAAATTGGGTTTGAAATTTCAAAAAAATCAGGTCAATTGGTGATTTATATCCATGACAATGGCTGCGGCATGGACACTCAAACAAAAGAAAAAATATTCAACCTGTTTTTTTCTTCAAAAAGCACAAAAGGAACCGGATTCGGGCTTTATATTTCAAACTCCATTATCAAACAGCATGGCGGATCAATCCATGTGACGTCCATAAAAGGGAAAGAAACCCGTTTTAAAATAATCCTGCCGGATAAAATTTAATTAACCACCCGATTTTATCGGGAGAATTTCGAGTTTATAAATATGATATCAAAATTAACTACGCATGTTCAAGAGTACTTTTGGAATGACTCTTTAGCTTCCGGAGCTGATTTATTATCTGTTTCGCGGGAGCGTATTTTTTACGCAATCTTTATTACTGCCGCTATTGTTGGGTCTTTTATTTACATTACAAGTTCAGCTTATTCAATCAGGCATGGATTGTGGGTCAATCTTTTAGTTCATACGCTTGGTTATTTATTATTGTTGGGCATTATCCTGGTTCGTCGTATCCCTTTTAAAATTCGTGTCTGGATGGGTGTGCTTCTTGTATATTTACTTGGGGTGTTTGCCCTGTTTGCTAATGGCTTACCAGGCAGTGCCCGTGTCTATCTATTTTCTTTTTCTATTGTTACTTGTCTTCTTCTTGGGTTTAAAGCAGGTTTAGTAAGCCTGATCCTGAATTTTATTACTATGATTATAGTGGGATGGATGGTAAATACAGACTACCTGGTGCTATCAAATACACCCAATGCAAAAGAAATCTGGTTCATCATCAGCTTAACTTTTCTATGGCTGAATAGTATCATAATTGTTTCTCTTTCAGTTTTGATCCGCAATCTGGAATTGGCTTTAATTAGAGAAGAAAAAGATAGTCGAGAATTGTCAGTGTCACATGTCCAAATTGAAAAAAAAATTGATGAAGAAAAGCAGCTCAGAACGGCATTACAGAAAAGCGAGAAACAATATAAAAAATTATATTCCATGATGAGATTAATGAGTGACAATCTGCCCGATCTTATATGGACAAAAGATTTAGAACACAGGTTTATTTTTGCAAACAAAGCGTGTTGTGAAAAAATGCTTAATGCCAAAGATACGGACGAACCTATTGGAAAAACAGATTTGTATTTTGCCGCCAGGGAAAAAAAATCCCATCCTGAAAATCCTGACTATCATACATTTGGAGAGACATGCACGAATTCTGACCTGGCAGTTATAGAAACAAAAAAAACGCAGAAATTTGAAGAGGCAGGAAATCTTAAGGGCAGATTTGTTTGTTTTGATGTCTATAAAACGCCTTTTTGGGATGAAAAGGGTAACCTGATAGGAACAGTCGGTTGTGCCAGAGATATAACAAAAGAAAAAGAAATAAATAAAAAAAAGTTGAAACTTGAATCCCAACTCCGACAGGCCCAGAAGATGGAAGCAATCGGCACACTGGCAGGAGGCATTGCCCATGATTTTAATAATATTCTTTTCCCTGTATTTGGCTATTTAGAGATGATGATGGCAGATGTTCCAGAAGACAATCCATTATTTGACGATCTTACAATGGTTCTTAACGGGGCCAAACGGGCGCGGGATCTGGTCAAACAGATCGTCATGTTCAGCCGCCAAACCGAACATGAGAAGAAACCCTTGAAGGTGCAGCTTATTATCAGGGAGGTTTTAAAGCTAACCCATTCTTCATTGCCAACAACTATAGACATCCGTCAAGATATCAGCGATGAGTGCGGATTGGTCATAGCAGATCCTACTCAAATCCATCAGATCGCCATGAACCTGATTACAAATGCCTATCATGCCATGGAAAAAACAGGTGGAAACCTGACGATTAAACTCAAAGAGATCGAGTTGACCTTGGGAGACTTAAAAGATCCAGCTATGGTTCCGGGTACGCATGTCTGTCTGACAATAGCCGATACAGGCCCTGGCATGGATCAGAGCGTCATCGCCAGAATATTTGATCCTTATTTTACCACCAAGGAAAACGGCAAAGGAACGGGGATGGGCCTTGCAATTGTCCATGGCATTGTTAAAAGTCATGGCGGGCATATCAGCGTTTACAGCGAACCCGGCAAAGGGACTGAATTTAAGGTTTGTCTGCCTGTGATCAAACTTCGGAAGACTATACAGAGAATTGAACCTGATTTGCTGCCCATCCAGAAAGGAAATGAACGCGTTCTTTTGGTTGATGACGAGGATATTATCGTTCAGGTGGAAAGAAAAATGCTTGAACGATTGGGGTATCAGGTGACTGTTCGAGCCAGCAGTATAGATGCTTTAGAGGCATTTCGAGCCAACCCTGACAATTTTGATTTTGTTATAACGGATATGACGATGCCGAACATGTCGGGAGACAGGCTGGCAGTTGAATTAAATAAAATTCGTCCGGGTATTCCCATATTACTTTGTACCGGGTTCAGTGAGACCATGTCCGAAGAAAAAGCGGCATTTATAGGCATTAAGGGTGTTCTATTAAAACCGGTTACGATGAAAAATTTTGCTGATAAAATACGTGAAATGCTGGATAATGAGGACACTCCAGTTCATATGTAATTTTCAAAAAAGGGTGATATGATACAACAAAACGAAATAATCATGTTTCTATTGGGTATGGGTTGTATGGTTTTTATATTGCTAAATAAACGGGAAGTGAAACGCATTCCAGTAGCAAAAATTCTTATTGCAGGGTTCTATGTTCTTTTGGCCGGGTATGTTTTCACTATCCTTGAAGGTTTGTTTTGGAAGGATTTTTTAAATATCCTGGAACATATTTGCTACACAGTCAGTTCGATAATAATGGCTGTCTGGTGCTGGAAGATATCGATCTATAAAAAGGACGCTAAATAATGTCTCTTGTGGCAACTATTGATTTTGTTTCTTTTCTTGCGGTCATTGTCTCCTTGATATTTTTGGGGAGAGGGTGGAATCGGGATCTGCCGTGTGATATTAAATTATTGATTTTTGGGCTTCTTGGATTGACCTTATTTCATCATTTCAGCAATATTCTTGAATGGGGGGAAATCAGCAACGCATTGGACCTCTGGGAGGATTTCCTAGAATTACTGATCCCTATTTTGTGGTTTATTCTTATTTATAGTTATTTAAAAGAGCTATCAACCGATGATTTAAAAAAGAGTGAAAGAAGGCTGAAAGAATCACAAGAAATCGCACAAATGGGACAGTGGGAATTGGATTTGATTTCAAATAGCTTGTATTGGTCGGATGGAATTTATTCTCTTTTTGAAATCAATCCGACAGGATTTAATGCATCTTATGATGGGTTTATTAATGCTGTACATCCCGATGACAGGGAATTGGTTGATAAAGCCTACACTGATTCTATTAAAAATAAAACCTCGTACAATATAATACATCGCCTTTTGCTTAAGAATGGAACGGTTAAACATGTTAATGAAATTTGTCGTACTGAATATGATGAGAATGGCAAACCACTACGCTCAATTGGAACAATCCAGGATATTACGGCACTAAAACAAGTGGAATTAAAGTTGGCTGAGAGCAAAGAAAAATATCGGTCCATGATGGAATCGATTTCTGATGCAGTCTATATTTGTTCACCAGATTATCGAATCGAATATATGAATCCTGCAATGATCCAAAGAATCGGCCATGATGCAACAGGTGAAAATTGTTTTAAGGCCATTCATAGTTTGGAAGAAAAATGTCCCTGGTGCCAGGCATATAAAACACAACAAGGAGTCTTTCTTGAGACAGATATTGTCAGTCCAAAGGATAACCGTTCTTATCATATTTCCCACTCACCCGTTGTTCATGAAAACCGTATAGTTTCAAAAATGGCCATTTTTAGAGATACCACTGATTTAAAAAAACTTGAATCTCAACTCCGGCAAGCTCAAAAAATGGAGTCCATTGGCACATTGGCCGGCGGCATTGCCCACGATTTCAACAATATTCTTTTTCCAATATTCGGTTATCTGGAAATGATCCTGGAAGATGTTCCTGAAGACAGTCCCTTGCATGGTCAGCTTGAAGAAGTCTTTAACGGAGCCCAAAGAGCACGGGATCTGGTTCAACAGATACTTACATTCAGCCGCCAGTCGGATCATGAACTCAAACCGTTAAAAATTCAGATAGTCATCAGAGAGGCTCTAAAACTTCTTCGATCATCCATACCAACTACCATTAAAATCAGCCAAGATATAAAAAATGATTGCGGTTTGGTGATGGCAGACCCCATTCATATTCATCAAATCATTATGAATCTTTGCACCAATGCTTTTCATGCCATGGAGGAGACAGGTGGTAAATTGACTGTCACCTTGAAAGAGGTTGAGTTAACAATAGATGATTTAAAAGACCCGACCATGATTCCGGGACCTCATGTCTGCCTGATAGTAGTCGACACCGGACATGGCATGGAGCAGCGTATGATAGATCGAATTTTTGACCCCTATTTTACAACAAAAGAAAAAGGGAAGGGTACGGGTCTTGGCCTTGCGGTCATACATGGCATTGTTAAAGAATATGCCGGACATATCAGTGTTTACAGTGAACCGGGCAAAGGGACTGAATTTAAAATTTATCTGCCTGTGATTCAAGCCCGCAAGGAGGCAGCAAAAAATGAAATTGATTTGCCCATTCAAAAAGGAAACGAAAGCGTTCTTCTGGTTGATGACCAGGATGCCGTTGTTCAGATGGAAAGAAAAATGCTTGAGCGGTTGGGATATAAGGTGACCATTCGAAACAGCAGCATTGATGCCTTAGAGGCATTTCGAGCCAATCCTGATAATTTTGATCTTGTTATAACAGACATGACCATGCCCAATATGACAGGAGACAAACTGGCTGCAGAATTGATTAAAATCAGGCCTGATATATCTATTATTCTATGTACCGGGTTCAGTGA
>NZ_JAIOSW010000338.1 GCF_021107415.1 Desulfobacula sp. | reverse complement strand
CATTTCTTTTAAACTCCGGTTCTGTTTCATTTTTTTTGAGTGCTTTGTTATGCTGCACTAAATAATTCAACAGATCTGTACGGGTAATAACGCCTTTAATCCACCCATTGTCAATAACAGGTAGAATTCTGTGCTTTCCTTCAATAATAATATTTTCAATTTGGGAGATGTCAGCGTCAGAAGAAATATAGCTGATCTCAGAATTCATGTATTCTTTCACCGGAAGTTGGGACAGCTTGTGATGGTGTGTTTTTTCTATAACCTGCCGAGTAATATATCCTTCATAGGAATTCTTTTTTTTATCAACAACCAATAATGTATTGATATTATATCGTGTCATCATATTGCCGGCTGTTTTACAAGTAACATGGGGCTCAATGGTGATAGCAGGTGAGGTCATCAGATTTTTTGCTATCTGAATACTCTTTACGTCTTTTTGAAGCTGTTCAATAAGCATCATCTCAACCTGAGCCAGGGTATGATTGTCAACCTTTGCAGAAGCAGCATAAGAATGGCCGCCGCCGCCGAATTTTGAAAGTATCTTGCCAACATCAACCTCGGGTATCCTGTTTCTTGCAATGATATTAATTTTATTATCCATTAAAATGATGGCAAAAAAGACATCAAGGCTTTCCATTCTGACAACTTTTTGAACAATTGTTGCCAGATCCGTAATGTATGAAGGAGAAGAAATGACAGACATATGAATATTAACCCCATTTATTTTATGGGTGGTCATTTCATTTAACAATTCATTCAACCACGTAATCTGTTCGGATTTAATTTCCTTAACCACAAAACTGACTATGGTATTTAAATTAGCACCACAGGACAAAAGAAAGGCTGCCTGTTCAAAATCTTCCTTTGTAGTGGAGGAATATGTAAATGACCCTGTATCTTCATATATTCCCAAGGCCATAATGGTGGCTTCTTCGGGGTTGGGAAAAATCTTTTTTTCCTGTAACAATGTCGTTAATATGGTTGTTGTTGCACCGGTTTGCCTGATAATTTCAAAAGAACCTGTTACATCGCCCTCCATGGCCGGATGATGATCATAGATATCTATTTTAATATTTTTTTTGTTGAGTAATTCAGATACCTGAGTCAATCTGCTTTTTTGTCTGGTGTCAACAATCACAAGTTTCGATGTTTGTGAAAAGTCTATGGAATCAGGGTCTGCCATGTTAAACAGGTAACTTGTGGAACTGATAAAAAAGTCCCGTAAATTTTTTTCCTGTGACCCGGGGAAAATAATAACCGAACCAGGGTATAATTTTTGAGCTGCCAGCATTGATGCGACGGCATCAAAATCTGCATTAATATGACTGGTAATAATCGTTTCTGCTTTAATGGTTTTATTTCTTTTAGTCAAAAAATAACTCCTGTTGTAATCAATTGATAAAATTTATATAGTATATCTGTTTGGATTTTACAATTGATCTGATTTTGGTATACTTAAATTATATAAAAGTTACCTTGGTTTGATAAATTACGAGAAGGATTAATATGCCCACTATTTATGAATGGAAGGGGAAAAATCCCAAAGGAAGAAAAGTCAAAGGTGAAATGGAGGCAGAGTCTCCTGATCAGGTAAAACATAGTCTCCAACGACGAAAAATTACCCCGACTAAAGTCAAAAAAAAACCAAAAGATATTTTTGAAAAAATAAAATTCCTCCAGCCTAAAGTCAAAGACAGTGAGGTTATTATATTTTCAAGACAGTTTTCCACAATGATTGATGCGGGGTTGCCGCTTCTTCAATGCCTTGATATTCTTCAATCACAACAGGAAAATCCGACCTTTAAAAAGAATTTAAAAAAAATCAAAGAATCTGTTGAATCCGGTGAAACTTTTGCAGATGCTTTGAAAAAATTTCCAAAAGTGTTTAATGAGTTGTTCATCAATATGGTTGCAGCCGGAGAGGCAGGTGGTATCCTCGATATCATCTTAAAACGGCTGTCTGCATATATGGAAAAAATGGCCAAGCTGAAGCGACAGGTAAAGGGTGCCATGACCTATCCGATTATTACCCTTATTGTTGCGGCCATTGTCGTATCCGTTATACTTGTTTTCGTTATACCTGTTTTCTCAGAAATGTTTGCCGACTTTGGAGCAACCTTACCAACACCGACATTAATTGTAATCGCTCTAAGTGAATTTGCCATTCGCAATATCGGATATATAATCGGAGGGATAATCGTAGTCTCGTTTCTTACCAAACGAACCTATGCCTCCCAAAAAGGTCGTATTTTCATGGACGACATGTTTTTAAGACTGCCTGTTATCGGTATCCTCATCAGGAAAGTAGCTGTTGCGAAATTTACAAGAACCACCAGCACAATGCTCTCAAGTGGTGTATCAATTCTTGAAGTCCTTGATATTGTAGCGAAAACATCTGGAAATAAAATTATCGAATTTGCTATTCAGGATGTTAAAACCGGCATTGCAGAAGGACGGTCAATGGCAGATCCATTGCTTGAAAGCGGTGTTTTCCCTTCCATGGTATGCTCAATGATAGCAGTTGGAGAATCAACCGGTGCGCTGGATACAATGATGGAAAAAATTGCTGATTTTTATGATGATGAAGTGGACCAGTCCGTTAAAAACCTGACGGATATGATAGAGCCCTTTATGCTTGTTTTTCTCGGTGTGCTTGTTGGCGGACTTGTAATTTCAATGTATCTGCCGATTTTTACAATGGCGGGTGCCATTCAATAAATACATGAAAAACAATCATTTTCACGACAACACGGATTTTTCAATTCAAATCAAATGGATTGTTCTGTCAAGGGTTGTTTTTGCCACCATTCTGATTGTATCCTGCCTTATTTTTTCTTCCGGGGAAAACCTTTCCTTTTTTTCACAGCCATTTTTATCCTTATATAATATTGCTGCATGTATTTTGATCTTTTCAATTATTTATTTGATCTGGCTCAATAAATTTAAAAAAGAGAAAGTTCTGGCATATTTACAAACCATTGTAGATACATTTATTGTAACCGCCATTATTTTTGTTACGGGCAGTTATGACAGTATGTTTACTTTTCTTTACCTGGTTGTCATTATTTATACTTCCATGCTGTTGCTTCAAAAGGGCAGCTTAATCATTGCCACAATTTCATGTATTCAATATGGCATTTTGATTGAGTTGGAATACTATAAAGTTATCACACCTTTTTTGGATAAATTTTATCTCGCAAATTCGATTGATGAGAGTCATATTATTTACAGGATCATTATTGTCATTGTGGCCTGTTTTGCTGTAGCAATCCTCAGCGGTATTCTGGCGCTTCAGACAAAAGGCGCTAAACAGGACTTAAAAATTATCCAGGAACACTTGAAACGGGTCGAAAAAATGGCTGCCATGGATGAAATGATCTCGGGCATAGCACATGAAATTAAAAATCCGTTAGCTTCCTTATCCGGTTCGATTCAACTGCTCAGGGAAGATACAAAATCAGGTTCTTATGAAGATAAGCTAATGCAGATTATTTTACGGGAAACAGATCGTCTTAAAAATATTGTTAATGATATCAGACTTTTTGCAAAACCTCATACAAATAATGCAGTTGAAATAAAATTGACTGATGCCATTGAAGAAACAATTGAGCTTTTTTTAAATGACCCTGAATGGAATAAAAAAATCAGCCTCAGTACAAATATGAATAAAAATATTTGTGTGTTCATGGATCCTTCGCATTTCAGTCAAATCCTATGGAATTTATTGAAAAATGCAGCTCAATCCATAGAGGGTCACGGAGAGATCAAAATCCAACTTAGATCAGCAAGAAATAACCGCATTTATATAACCGTTGAAGACACTGGTATTGGGATTAGTCAGAAAGATTCCAGTCATATTTTTGATCCCTTCTATACAACCAAACCCGAAGGGACCGGCCTTGGCCTTTCAATTATTCATAGATTGATTGATACTTATAACGGTATGATTGATTTTGAATCCACCCCTGGGAAGGGGTCGGTTTTTAAAGTTCTTTTAAATTCTACCCCATCAAAAGGCAACAAATAACAAAATCTTGACATTTTCATGTTAACTAGGCTATTTATTCATGTTTTATCAAAATGAAAATAAAACAATCTGCAAGATGCAGTAAGAATATGAAGGTAAATATTTATGGACAAAGAAAGCAAGCTGATACAATTTAGAAAAGAAAAAATAGATGGGTTGAAAGATATGGGGGTTAACCTTTATCCCAATGATTTTAAACCATCATGCTCTATAAAAGAACTTAAAAAAATCATTGAAAATAACCCTGATTCTTTAGGGGAAAAAGGTGATGAGTTCTCTATGGCAGGAAGAATGATGGCTATTAATAAAATGGGAAAATCATCTTTTATACGCTTTAAAGAAGGTTCTGATCAACTTCAGGTATATATACAAAAAAATGGAGTGGGCGATGAAACTTATTCTCTGTTTAAAAAGCTTGATATCGGTGATTTTATAGGGGTTAAAGGGCCATTGTTTCAAACAAGAACCGGTGAGTGGACACTTTTAGCAAAAGAATTCAGACTCTTATCAAAGGCAGTAAGACCACTTCCTGAAAAATTTCACGGGATAAAAGATCCTGAAAAACGATATCGCCAGCGTTATCTTGATCTTATAATGAACGAGAATACAAGGCAGATTTTTATAAAAAGAAGTAAAATAATCGCTTCCATGAGACGTTTTTTCGAAGAAAACGGATTCATGGAAGTTGAAACACCCATGATGCAGCCTCTAGCCGGAGGCGCGGAAGCAACTCCTTTTAAAACCTGGCACAACGCCCTTGGAATGGAGCTGTTTTTAAGAATTGCACCGGAATTATACCTGAAAAGACTGGTGGTGGGTGGGTTTGAAAAAGTGTTTGAAATTAACCGAAATTTCAGAAATGAGGGGGTTTCAACCCGACACAATCCTGAATTTACAATGGTTGAATTTTACCAGGCCTATGCTGACTATGAAGATCTTATGGATTTAACCGAGGAGATGTTTGAATCCATAGCAAAAGAGATTTTGGGGTCAACAACACTCCAATACCAGGGCCAGGCCATTGATTTGAAAAAAGGGTGGCTGCGTATTCCCATGATAGAATCTCTTACGACAATTGGTGGAATTGATCCTCTAATATTAGATAATACTGAATCCCTGCTTAATTTTGCACAGGAAAAAAATATACAGATTACTAAAAAAGACCGTCACGGCAAAATTTTAACCAAACTTTTTGATATTCTGGTTGAACCCAGGTTAATCCAGCCTACATTTATTACCGGCTATCCTGTGGAAGTATCTCCTTTATCCAGAAAAAGCGATGACAATCCGGAATTTACCGACCGGTTTGAATTATTTATTGCCGGCAGGGAAATTGCCAATGGATTTTCTGAAATCAATGACCCTGAAGATCAGAACAATCGTTTTTTAATGCAGGTCAGACAAAGAGATGAAGGAAATTCAGAAGCCCATATCATGGATTCCGAATATGTAAAGGCTCTTGAATACGGAATGCCGCCAACAGCAGGTGAAGGCATTGGAATCGACAGACTTGTGATGCTGCTGACTGATTCTCCGTCCATTAGGGAGGTTATTCTTTTCCCCCATATGAAAAAGAATGACTGATTAGATGGCCCTTGAATTATTTATAGCCGGTAAATACCTTAAGGCAAAGAGAAAAGAAGGATTTATTTCATTGATTACCTTTCTTTCAGTGGCAGGTGTTACCGTCGGTGTAATGGCTCTTGTAGTGGTAATTGCCGTCATGAGCGGTGCTGAAACTGATTTTCGCAAAAGAATTCTTGGGCTTGAACCCCATATACTTGTTATGAATTACTCAGGCAAATTTGACAACTATTCTCACATCTTATCTGATCTTGATAAAAGGGAACAAATTAAAGGTGCCTCACCGATATTATTTGCACAGGCTATGATTCGGTCACAGCAATCTTTTTCCGGTGTTATGGTTCGGGGAATTGATCCTGAGAAAGGGTTCAGCCTTGTTAAAGGATTCAATTCCGAACAATTAAAAAAAGTGCTTAATAAAGGAACAAGCAATGGTGATCTTCCCGGAATTATTTTAGGCCAGGAACTTGCAAATTCTGTTAGAGTGATAAAGGGAGACAAAGTTATTCTCATGTCACCCAATGGATTTATTTCTCCCATGGGTCATATCCCTTCAATGAAGCGGTTTGTTGTAACAGATACATTTGATTCGGGCATGTATGAATATGACAGTGTGCTCGCCTATGTCCATTTAAAGGAAGCCCAACGACTTTCCAATGTCAAAAATAAAATTTCTGCCATTGGAATCTGGATTGAGGATGTGTTTAATGTTAAACCGGTTAAAGATAACCTTTCAGACATATTAAGCTATCCATTTTATTTGCGTGACTGGATGGACATCAATAAAAGCCTTTTTGCTGCATTAAAACTTGAAAAAACGGCCATGTTTATCATTTTGACTCTGATCATACTTGTTGCCGCGTTTAATATTGCCAGTGCGTTAATCATGATGGTGATGGAAAAAACCAAGGATATTGCAGTGTTAAAAGCAATGGGAGCAACCAACAAGGCCATTAGAAGAATATTTATTCTTAAAGGTATGATTATTGGTCTTTTGGGTACATTTATCGGTACCATTTCAGGTGTAGCCATTTGTTTTATTCTAAAGAGATATGATTTTATCCAATTACCGGATGCTTATCCATTTTCGACTCTTCCTGTGCAACTTGAATATTTTGATGTTTTGATCATAGCTGTCAGTGCTATTATTATTTGTTTTTTTTCAACTTTGTATCCTTCATATAAGGCTTCAAAAATGGATCCGGTTGAGGCATTAAGATATGGATAATTCACACCCGTTGATGTCGCTTCAATCTGTTTCAAAAAGTTTTTATTTAAAAACATCAAAAATTGAAATTTTAAATAAGGCATCTTTTAATATCTATAAAAGCGAAACCATTGCTGTCATTGGCTCATCCGGTATTGGCAAATCGACTTTGCTTCATTTGATCGGGACACTTGACAAGCCGGATTCAGGAAAAATTTTTTTCCTGAAAGATGATTTATCCCAGTATAAGGATGAGAAGCTTGCCCATTTTAGAAATTTAAAGATTGGTTTTGTATTCCAGTTTCATTATTTACTTCAAGGTTTTTCAGCATTAGAAAATGTTATGATGCCGGGATTAATTGCTCATAAAAATAAAAAAACTATTGAAAGAACCAGCTTAAATATGCTTGAAAGAGTAGGGCTTTCGTTAAGACTTTCTCATCGGGTTGAAGATCTCTCGGGAGGGGAACAGCAACGGGTGGCTCTGGCAAGAGCTTTGGTCATGGAACCGGATATACTTCTGGCAGACGAGCCAACGGGGAATCTTGATCGAAAAAACAGTAAAAGTGTACATGCATTAATTGATGAATTGAACAAAGAGCTTGGCATGACAGTTATTGTGGTTACCCATAATAATGAATTCGCTCGAATGATGAAAAGAAACGTTACAATATTGGATGGGGAAATCATTCCTGTTTAATCTGGTTATGTGAATTAGGGATAATATTATGAATAAATCTATTTTAAGAAGAGCTTCCATATGTATTATTTTATTAAATTTATTGTTCACTGTTGATCTGTTTGCCCAGACCGATATTAAGGTGGCTATCATCCCTTTTTCCCTTGATGCTAAGCAAGTCAATCATCAGGTAAAAAATAAAATTCCTTTGATGATTTCTGAAAAGCTTGAACAAGAAGGTGCTAAAGTAATTCTATTAGAAATTCAAGAAAATATTGCGGAGTGGGATTTTTCCCAGTTTAGAACGTATGGGATAAAATTAGGTGTTGACTATATTTTGACCGGATCGGTTTTTATAGCAGGAGAAAGTATCAGTATAGATTCAAGACTTATGAATATTTATGAAAAAGAAAATTTCACTTCCTTTTATGCAGATGCAAATAATTTTGAAACCCTTTTTTCGACTATTTCCCAACTTAGTAAAGAAATAATTGGAGAACTCTTCCATGAAAAAATTATTACAGATATTGCAATTACTGGAAATAAAAGAGTTGAAACTGATGCAATCATAAGGATTATCGACACTCACATTGGCGATATCATAAAATCTGACAATATTTCCAAGGACCTTAGAAAAATTTATGAGATGGGCTACTTTGACAATGTCATTGTTAAAAAAGAAGCCCTTGATAATGGAGTTAAAGTAATTTTTGAAATCGCTGAAAAATCAACTGTCCGGATAGTCAAATTTAAAAAAAATACTATTTATGAAGACGAAGAACTTGCAGATATTGTTAATACAAGAACCGGTACAATTTTAAATGTTCATAAACTCAACTCTGATGTTAATCGAATGCGTTTAATGTATACTGAAAAAAATTATCATAATTGTTCGGTAACATATGAAATAATTTCCCTTGACCATTCCCAGGCAGATATTGTTTTTAATATTGAAGAAGGAGAGAAAATCAGGGTTGAAAAAATTACTTTTGAAGGCAACAAATACTTTTCCGACAAACAAATCAAAAAGGCCATGGAAACTTCAGAAAAAGGGTTTTTCTCTTTTTTTACCTCTTCGGGAGATCTCAATGAGATTGAAGTAAAAAACGATGTGATAAGAATTGAATCTTTATATAAAAACAACGGTTTTATTGATACAAAAGTATCTGATCCTATTATTGATATCGGTGAAAAATTAATTTCAATTCGTTTTAAAATCGATGAGGGTGCTCAGTATAAAATTAAAAAAATTAATATAACCGGTGATCTGATTTTTCCCAAAGAAGAAATTTTTGAAATTATTCAATCCAAAGAAGCAGAACTGTACAATAGAGAAGATATCAGAAAGGATATTCTTTCTATTTCTGATATTTATTCTAACAAGGGGTTTGCCAATGTTAATATCACTCCCCTGGTTAATAAAAGCGATACGAAAAAAATGATGGACATCACATATTCAATAGACAAGGGTGAGCCTGTTTATTTTAAAAGAATCAATATCAGCGGTAATTTAAAAACCCGTGACAAAGTCATCAGAAGAGAAATTAAAATTGTTGAACAGGATCTCTATAGCAAGGAAAATATCCAAAAAAGTTTTAAAAATTTAAACCGATTGGATTATTTTGCCCAGATTGATGTCAGGCCGGTTAAAATATCCCATGAAAATGAAATGGATATAGATATAAGGATTGTTGAAAAACAAACAGGTACCTTTTCCATTGGAGGTGGCTTCAGCAGCTATGATGGTGGGTTTGTATCGGGCATGGTTCAGGAAAGAAACCTGTTTGGAAAGGGACAAACCATAAAGCTTGAAGCCAAATTATCTAAAGAGTCCATTCTCTATCAAATTAGTTTTTTTGAGCCTTATATTATGGATACAGCTGTTTCCGGCGGGATTCGACTCTATAAAGAAGATCAAGAGTATGATTTTTATGACAAAGAAGCTCTTGGAATAACATTAAATTTAGGATACAGGCTTTTCGACTATACTGGAATTGGTATTATTTATAATATTGAAGATTTTGATATAACGAATGTTCAATCCACCTATACTAACATGACACCCGGTTCTTTTCTGACAAGCAGCATAAAACCTTATATACAATATGATTCCAGGGATGATCTTTTTTTGCCAACACAAGGAGCCAAGCATAAAATTTCAATAGAATATGCCGGAGAACTTTTAGGCGGGGATATTGATTACACGAAATATCTTGTTGAAACAGGAATATTTTTTCCTCTATTCTGTAAATTTACCGGTGCCTTGCATGCATAAGCAGGATACCTGGATGATCGAAGCAGCAATGATATTGACATTGATTATATCAGGTTTTATCTGGGAGGTATGAATTCAGTCAGAGGATTTGATAAAAATGATATCAGCGGCAAGCGTACAGGAGATATTAAAGACAGGGGTGGTGAAAAGTATGTTCAATTCAATGCAGAAGTAACTTTTCCCTTAACAGAAAAATATAAGCTTGCCGGTGTTTTCTTTTATGACCGCGGTGATGTATACAGGACCAGTGAGGATATTAATCTTGGTGATCAATTCTCAAGTTATGGTACCGGTGTAAGATGGAACTCGCCTATAGGACCCTTAAGGGTTGAATATGCCTGGGTTATTGATGGTAAAAACATAAAAAAGAGTGGCGACGGAAAATTTGAGTTTTCTGTTGGTGCTTCTTTTTAAATTTTATAATTTTGGAGGTTTAAATGAAAAAAATAATTTTAATTTTGTCCACATTCTTTTTTTTGGGAATCATTCCCCAAGGTTTTTGCGCAGATGTAGCAAAAATTGGAGTGATTAATTTTCAAAAAATTTTGAAAGAATCCAGTGCTGGAAAAATGACACAAAAACAGATCACCGAGAAAGGTAATGAGTTTCAAAAAAAATTAAAAACGGAAAAAGTTTTACTGGATGAAATGAAAAAAGCCTTTGAAAGAGAAGCGCTTGTTTTGAGTCCTGAAAAACAGCAGGAAAAACAGCGAGAGTTCAGGATCCGGGTGAATGACTTTAAAAAAATGCAAGAAACTTTTTCCAGAGAATTTAAACAATTAGAGGTTAAACTTTTAAATAAAATTCAAATAGCTGTTTTTGAGATTGCAAATGAAATTGGAAAAGAAGAAGGCTATATGCTGATACTCGAGAAAAAGGCGGCTGGTGTAGTTTATCATCCAGGCCAACTCGATATTACGGATCAAATCATTAAAAAATACAACATAAAAGTTTCTAAGACCAACTAAAATTTTTTATGAAACTATCTGTAAATGAGATTGCAAAAATTATCCAGGCCGAAATCATTGGTGATCCTTTGTTTATAATTAATAGTGTTTCCTCTTTTGAAGATTCGGATTCCCATGATATTACTTTTGCATATGATGCAAAATATTTAGCCGATCTTCAACAAACAAAGGCTGGTGCGGTTATAATTCCTGATACCTATATGTTTGATAATGATCATTGCAGGGATATCATTTTATTAAAAACCAATAATCCTAAAGTATCATTTTTTAAATTAGTATCAATATTTCATCCCGAAAAAAAAACAAAGCCCGGTATCCACCCTAGTGCAGATATTGGACATCATGTTAAATTTGGAAAAGATCCCATTATTGGATCAAATGTATTTATGGGTGACCATGTCCAAATCGGAGACAATGTCCATCTTATGCCGGGTGTCTATCTTGGGGATGATGTCTCCATAGGCGATAATACTGTTGTCAAACCAAACGTTACTATAATGGAAAAGACCCGGATTGGCAAAGATGTTATTATTCATTCCGGAACTGTCATTGGCTCTGATGGGTTTGGTTTTGTTCAGAATTTTGATAAGCATGAAAAGATTATACACACCGGATATGTTCACATCGGAGATCATGTTGAAATCGGTGCGTGTAATACCATCGACCGGGGAACACTGGGTATGACTGTCATCGGAAACGGTGTTAAAACAGACAACCTTGTTCATATTGCACACAATGTCAAAATTGGAGAAAATACTTTGATTGTTGCCCAGGTCGGGATCGCAGGAAGTACTAAAGTCGGAAAAAATGTTATCATAGCCGGTAAAGCTGGTATAACAGGGCATATAAAAATTGGTGACGGTTCTATTGTCGGCCCCTATGCAGGTGTTCACAGTGATGTTTCTGAAAATGAAATTGTATCGGGTATTCCCCATATGCCACATGGTCGTTGGCGTAAGGTAGTCAGCATTATATCCCGGTTACCGGAAATGAGAAAAAAACTTTTTTCTTTTGAAAAAAGATTGAAAGATATAGAAAATAAGAATGAATAAATGGAGTAAAAATGATTCAGATTCATCCCACAGCAATTATTGATCCTTTAGCTGAAATAGACACCAATGTTACTATAGGTCCTTATGCCATTGTTCAATCTGATGTCTGCATCGGTTCCGGTACCACTATTGGTCCCTATACCACCATTGAACGATATGTGACCATAGGAGCCGATTGCCAGATTTCCCAATATGCCGCTGTTGGTGGTGTACCTCAGGATTTAAAATTTGATGGTGAAAAAACATATTTAAGAATTGGCAGGGGTACAATTATCCGGGAATTTGTGACGATTAATAGAGGAACAGAATTTGGCGGCGGCATTACCGAGGTTGGGGAAGAAAACTATTTGATGGCCTATACACACATTGCCCATGATTGTAAAACAGGAAAACAGGTTATTCTCGCCAACAACTCCACTCTTGCCGGTCATATTGTACTCGGTGATAATGTCACAGTGGGTGGTTTGGTAGCCATCCATCAATTTGTTCAAATTGGGGATTTCGCCTATATCGGTGGGAAATCCGCCGTGGTAAAGGACATACCACCATATGTGATTGCAGCCGGAGATCGGGCAACTCTCCACGGGTTAAATAATGTGGGATTGAAACGGCATAAATTTCCGAAATCAACTCTTCAGCAACTTAAAAAAGCTTATAGAATTGTCTTTCGAATTGGATTAACGGTTAAGCAGGCATCCGAGCGTGTCAAAGCGCAAGTTGAACAAATCCCTGAAGTAAAAAATTTTATGAATTTTATTGTTGAATCCAACAGAGGTGTTACCAGGTAACCTGGAGATCACGCGAAAAAAATGAGAATAGGTCTTATAGCCGGTGGCGGACAATTCCCCGTTCTTTTTTCAAAAAAAGCGGTAAAGAAAGGGTATAAAGTCTTTGCTATTGGTTTTAACTCTGAAACAGATAAAATTCTTGAAAACCATGTTGAAGAACTAAAATGGATTTATCTGGGTCAGGTTTCTAAACTGATCAAATATTTTAAACAACACGATATTTCCGAAGCAGTTATGCTGGGAGGTATTAAAAAAACAAATATTTTCAAAGATATTCGTCCAGACTTTAAAGCGCTCTCCTTTATTGCCAAAACAGCCAGAACCCATGATGATTCTGTCTTAACTTCATTTGCTGATCTACTCTTAAAGGAAGGGATTAAGATTTTGCCATCTACATTTCTTCTTCCGGAATTAATCACCCCAAAAGGGTGCTGGACAAAAAGAAAGCCGGACAAAGCAGAAAAAAAAGATATTTTCACAGGATGGAAGATAGCAAAGGAAATCGGAAGACTGGATATCGGTCAATGTATTGTCATCAGCAATGGAACGGTTCTTGCCGTTGAAGCCATTGATGGGACGAATGCAACCATTAAAAGAGGCGCTCTTTTATCTCATCAGAATGGTGCAGTGGTGGTTAAAATTTCCAAACCCTCGCAGGACCTGAGGTTTGATCTTCCTTCTTCAGGCTGTGGGACCATTGAGAGGATGCATAAATCCGGGGCCACAATTCTTGTACTTGAAGCTGAAAAATCCCTTGCGTTTGACCGTGAGGAGATGATAATCCTTGCAAATAAATATAATATATCCATTACCGGGTTTACAGATGACGATATAACCTAAAGGTCACACGTAACCTAAAGGTCACAGGTAAAATGAATCTTCGCGGCAAATTCAGACACATTATGGTTCTTACCGGGGAACCATCCGGTGATTTTCATGCAGGGCATCTTGTCAGACAAATCAAACAATTAAACAACAATATTTATTTTTCAGGTATAGGTGGAGCCCATCTTGAACATCAGAATGTAGACCTTTTTTATCACATCTCAAAACTTTCCGCAATGGGCCTTACTGAAGTTCTCATGCAGTTTGGGCAGATTAAAAAAGCCTTTGATTTATTTAAGGAAAAACTTAGGGTTTTTCAACCGGATTTAATTGTTCTTGTGGATTACCCGGGATTTAATTTAAAAGCTGCCCAGTTTGCCAAAGATCATTACAAGATAAAAATTTTATATTATATTACACCAAAAGTGTGGGCCTGGAAAAAATCAAGGCTTAAGAAAATAAAGAAATATGTTGATCATGCAGCATTGATATTGCCTTTTGAAGAAAAAATTTATCAAAAAGCCGGTATTTGTGCAACTTATGTGGGCAATCCTCTGGTGGACGAGTATCCTGAAAATTTATCAAAGCCATTTCTTCGATCAAATCATTTATTGTCAAACCATAAAGATCCCGTAATCATCGGCTTGCTTCCAGGTTCCAGAAAAGCTGAGATAAATAATTTGTTTGAAATAATGATAAAAGCAGCTGGTCTTATTCATCAAAAAAACCGACAAGTTTCTTTTATTATTTCTCAAGCTTCTTCAATACATGAGGAGCACATAAAAGCAATTTTAAAAAAATCTAATAAGGGTGATTTATTTCAAATCCATGATGGGCCGGTTAAGGATATTTTTTTGAAATCAAATCTCGTTATTGCGGCTTCGGGTACCGTCACTTTAGAGGCGGCCCTTTGCTGTATCCCAACCATTATTACATATAAAATGTCCTCTGTTAGTTATCAAATAGCAAAACTGGTTGTTAAAATAAAATATGCCGGGCTGGCAAATTTAATTGTTAACAGGCAAGTTATGCCTGAACTCCTGCAAAATGATGCTACTCCTGACAAAATAAGTAAAAAAGCCTTATATATGCTGGATCATTTAGTTTATTTTGAAGACCAGTTACAAATGGTTAGAAAATTAATGGGAAAAAAAGGTGCATCAAAAAGGGTTGCCAATATTGCAATTAATATGCTGAGTGAACCACACCAGTGATAATAAATTTGACAAATCAACTTAAAAACTATTAGAGTGAATTCATACATAGATAACTTACAAACAAAGGATTATATACTGCTTTGATGGTTTTTGAATTGACGATACTTATTATATGCCTTTTTTTATCTGGCTTTTTTTCTTCCTCGGAAACCGCTCTTTTTTCAATTTCCAAAGTCAAGGCGCTTCATATTGCCAAAGACGGTTCCAAAACAGGACGTTTGATTTTGAAGATGAAAGAAGATTCCCATACACTTTTAACCACCATTCTGATTGGAAACAACCTTGTAAATATTGGTGCTTCCGCCATAGCCACATCCTTTGCTATTGTTTACTTTAAATCCAATGCTGTGGGTATTGCAACCGGTATCATGACCATGCTCATTCTCGTTTTTGGTGAAATTTTCCCTAAATCATTTGCCAATCATAATAATATTCTTGTTGCCAGGATTGTGATTTATCCACTCCTCTGGCTATCAAAATTATTTTTCCCTTTGATTTATATGTTGAGCTTTATACCCAAATTGCACGGAACAATTGATACTGCTCATGAAACTGTAACAGAAGATGAACTGATGACCATGGTTGAAGTGGTGGAAGAAGAAGGAGAAATCAAAGAAGAAGAAAAAGAATTTATTACCAATATTTTTGAATTTGACGATACCTCGTGCTCTGAAATCATGACCCCCAGGGCGGATATGTTTGTGATAGACGTATCACAGGATATGGATATTGAAAAAATTCTTGGAACCGGATTTTCCAGGATTCCGGTTATTGAGGACAGTATTGATAATATTATTGGAATTTTGCATGTAAAAGATTTATTTTCAAGTTATCAAAAAGCCTGCTCATCTGATTCTGATACACCATTGGATGTAAAACAAATCATGAAAAAACCATATTTTATTCCTGAATCCAAAAAGCTTGATTCTTTATTGCAGGATTTTAAGCAGAAAAAAAATCATATTGCCGTTATTGTGGATGAGCATGGTGGTGTATCCGGTATTGTTACCCTTGAAGACGTTGTTGAAGAAATCATTGGTGAAATCATTGATGAAACCGACAGACTGGTACCTGATATTGTAAAACTAAAAGGGAACAAATGGCTGGTTGCCGGGAAGATTGATATTGATGATCTAAATAAAGAAATTGAAATTGAAATTCCCGAATCAACCGCATATGATACTTTTTCAGGATTTTTTCTTGAACAGATTGGCCGAATTCCAAAGCCCGGGGAGTCAATCAGCAAAGATAATTGGATGGCCACTGTTAAAGATATGGATGGTAATAGGATAAAAAACTTTATTCTTAAGAAAGAAACATCTTAATTGTTTCAGTAAAAGGTTTAAACCCCCGCCTTGTAGGCGGGTAGCATTTTTAGATATCATGCGAAGGCTTAAAGGAAGGATGTCACGTAAGATATTTGAAGAGTGAAGGTTTATGGACAACCTTGATTTTCATGATATCTTTAGGGGGTATATTTTGTTTATTAAGAATAAAATTCTCATACTACTATTTTCAATTATTTTAGTTTCTTGCTCCGCAAAATACGATACCGAAGACATGTCGGGCAAGGTAGCAGCTATCGACCCGGCAGGCCAATACAAATCAATCATTAGCCATGATGATCAATTCGTTACATACGAAAATGGAGTCATACATGATATAAATTCGACTCTGGAATGGTATAGCGGAGATGTCACAAAACTTAGCCGCACGGGAACAAGATTATGGATTAGCAACTTAAACGCAGGAGGCGCGGGATGGAGGCTACCGACACGAGACGAACTATTTATCTTAAACAAAAGAGCAAGGAAAATTTGCAAAACGTTACGTTTAACCAGGGACTATTTTTGGATAAAAAACTACCGGATTTATAATTTAATCACACACATTGAGAGCTCACCACTGATCATCCGTCATAGGAGCTTTTTCCTCCAGCGGGGACGCAGAAGTGACGAGCCCAGTGCTCCCCGAGCACACATCATAGTAGTTAGGGACAGGAAATGATATCCGAAACTAACTGCAAGATTTGCCTAAGTTTGGGACATAACAGTTTTTATCACGTAGGGAGATCCTTGAGAAATAATTAGGGTATATAGCTGTGATGAATGAAAAACGATCTGAAAATGATTTAAGTGAGCTCAGGGATCAAATTGACACTATTGATGCAAATATTTTGAGTTTGATTAATCAGCGGCTTGATATCGGGAAAAAAGTCGGGGAAATTAAAAAGGAAACCGGAAGCCGGATCCTTGATCGATCACGGGAACGAAAAGTAATCGAAAGATTGTCAAAAATCAATCAAGGACCCTCGGATAAAGAATTATTAAGATATATTTTCAATGTCATCATTACAGCTACCCGGGAAATCCAAAAGCCGAAAACCATCTCTTTTCTTGGACCTGAAGCAAGCTATACGCATATTGCTGCTTTGAGCCATTTCAAACATTCAGGTAAATTTGTCGAACAGCCAAATTTATACGAAATTTTTAGAGAAGTGGAAAAGAAAGAAAGCCATTTCGGAGTGATTCCTGTTGAAAATTCAATAGAAGGTGCCGTGAATCACAGCCTTGATCTGTTTGTTGATTTTGATCTGAACATTTGTGCTGAACTTTATGAACCTGTTTCCCACGATTTGTTGTCTATAACAGGTGATCCTAAAGATGTTCAAAAAATTTATTCCCACCCCCAGGCGCTTGCCCAATGCAAAACATGGATTAAAAAGAAATTTGCCCAGGCTGACATATTCGAGACCAGCAGTACTTCCAAAGCTGCTGTTCTGGCATCTGGAGACAAAAGCATAGCTGCCATTGCGAGTAAACAGGCCGCTCATATTTATCAATTGCAGACTGTGGAATCAAAAATAGAAGATTATTCAGGTAATACCACACGATTTCTTATCATTGGTAAAGATATGCCGGAACAGACCGGAAATGATAAAACATCCATCATGTTTGCAACTTCCCATGTGCCGGGTGCTTTATTTAAAACACTTGAACCTGTGGACAGGGCAGGGCTGAATATGTTAAAACTTGAATCCAGGCCCACACGGCATCACAACTGGAATTATTTTTTTTTTCTTGATATCCAGGGACATCAACTGGACAAACTTGTTTCTCACACCATTGAAGAAATCAAAAAGGTTTCCCTGTCACTGAAAATACTTGGATCTTATCCGGTCTATGTTAAAGAGGAGCAGGAGGCATGATTGATACGGATACACACCTTTATTGCATTTTCGGGAACCCCATCAGACATTCCAAAAGCCCTGTAATTCACAATGCATGTTTTCAACAGTATCAAATTAATGCGATTTATCTTGCCTTTGAAATTGATGAGATTTCAAAGGGCATTGCGGCAATAAGAAGTTTAAACATCAAAGGAGCCTCTGTTACAATACCATTTAAAGAATCCATAATAAATCATCTTGACTGGATTGATGAAGATGCATTGAACATTGGTGCTGTTAACACGGTTGTGAACCAGGACGGAAAACTTTCAGGGTTTAATACGGACTATAAGGCTGCCATTGACCCCTTAAAGCCCTTTGGCCTTGCGAATAAACGTATCTGTATTATTGGTGCCGGCGGGGCAGCCCAGGCGGTTGCATATGGCATACACAGGGAAAAAGGTGATCTTGTCATTATCAACAGAAATAAAGAGAAAGGCAAGAACCTGGCTCTAAAGTATAAGGCTGATTTTATTCCAATGGATGAAGTTAATAAAATGGATAATATAAACGCAGATATTATTATCAACACCACATCCATTGGCATGTACCCTGATATTGAAAATTCGGCTTTTCCTTCTACCCACATGCACTCTAAGATGGTTGTTATGGATATTATTTATAATCCTTTAAAAACAAAACTGCTGTCTTACGCACTAAAAAAGGGGTGTACAACCATTGACGGCCTGTCCATGTTTATACATCAGGGCGCGGCGCAATTTAAAATCTGGACCGGCATATCTCCCGATATTAAACTCATGAGAAAAGCCTTAATAAAAGGAGACAATTGATTGAAACAGATTGATAGAAAAGAGATCAAAAATCAGGCTGTTGTGGTTCCGGGATCCAAAAGCATTTCCCATCGCATGGTGATTTGTGCATCCATTTCCAATGGAATATCAAATATTGAAAATCTTCTTGAAAGTAATGATATCCTTTTAACCATTGATGCACTTAAACATATGGGTGCAAACATAACCCGGGTTAAAGGCAATCCATACAGGGTTTCAGGCTTTGGTGGAAATCCTCAAAACTATGAAAAAGATATCTATCTGGGTAATTCAGGTACCTCCATGCGTCTTCTCGCCGGAATTGCAGCTCTTGGAAGCACCGGGTACACCCTGACAGGGGATAAGCGGTTGCGTGAACGTCCAATGAAAGAGTTGCTTGATGCATTAAGTCTTTTAGGGATCCAGGCAGGATCAAAAAGCAAAAAAGGCACACCGCCTGTTTATATACGAGGAAACAGCAGGGAAGGCGGAGCGGTTAAAATTGACTGTTCCAAAAGCAGCCAATATTTATCATCCCTTTTACTAATGGGTCCTTTGATGAAAACCGGGCTGGATATCAGCCTTGAAGGACCGGCTGTTTCCTCTCCCTATATTGATTTGACCCTTGATATTATGAAAAAATTTAAGGTTGAGGCTCATAAAATTAATACCACCCATTACAGAGTTCCGGGCCGGCAATCCTATATTCCCGGAGATTTCTTTGTGGAACCCGATCTTTCCAATGCCGGTTATTTCTGGGCTATTGGTGCGGTGACAAAAAAAATGATATTTGTTAAAAATATCACCCGGAATTCTTTACAGGGGGATTTAAAACGATGGGTTGCATTCTCAAGGTAGAAGACAACCAGATCGGTGTTTGCGGAGCTGCGCTTAAAGGAGTTGATGTGGATATGTCTGATACTCCGGATGCAGTTCCTGCCATTGCTGTTGTAGCCAGCTTTGCTAAAGGAAAAACCAGGATTACCAATATTAAACATTTGCGTGAAAAAGAGTGTGATCGGATTGATGCTGTCTCTTCACAACTTATGAAAATGGGTATAAAAGTAAAACAAGGAGAGGATTATCTTGAAATCACAGGCGGAAACCCAAAGGGCGCAAGAATAGAAACCTTTAATGATCATAGAATTGCCATGGCGTTTTCCATTCCAGGTCTTATGGTCCAGGGTATGGAAATTG
>NZ_JAIOSW010000499.1 GCF_021107415.1 Desulfobacula sp. | reverse complement strand
GACTGATCCTTTTCATACCGAATTCCTTTCAGTCCCTTTCGAATCAGGGCAACTCTTTCTTCATCATTTTCAACATCTTTAATGGCGTTGGACAAAGCAACGGAAACAGCATGGGTTGCAACTTTAATTTTATCTTTCTGGGATTCCAGGAGGGCCTGCCCGGTTTTTTCTATGGCTACATCCCGTGCCTTATTACTGGTGTCAATGGCAAACCATATCATGAGAAGAAAAAGAACCAAAATGGAGATAATAATCAAATACATTCTTCCTTTGATGCTGAAACGATTTAACATAAAGTCCTCCTATAATAAAACATGTAATCAATTAGAATTTATAGTAAGTTTCGCATATTCTCTATAAAAATCAAGGACAAATGCAGATATTGACGATTCTTCCGGTAATTGATATGTATAAATTTTAATTAAAATCAAAAAATATTTAGCTATGGAAAATATTATTAACAGAGATCTATTTGATTTTGAAATCGGGTATTTGATCAAAAGCCCGTGCCTCAATTGTGAGAACAAATCAGAACTTCCAAAATGTCATGCTGACTGCCCTATTCTGGACAAAATCCAGACAACGCTTGCACGGGGCATCTCATCTCAGTCTTCCTCTTATGGGACTTAAATATCCATCCAAATTGATGGCATGAAAAATGCAGAATTCAGTTTTAGACTGTAACTCATTTTTAAAGGTGACAGCATGAAAAAACTAAAAACCATCTATTGGATAATTGGACTATTTATCATTTCAGGCCTTTTAATTCATACAAATATCGGATTTACTGACAAATCAGAGGAGAGCACCATGAATAATAAAAATAAAATAGTTGACCTTGCCACCTTTGCAGGAGGTTGTTTCTGGTGCGTAGAGTCTGCTTTTGAGGGACTTGACGGTGTTCTGGATGTCATCTCCGGATATACTGGAGGACATACGGATCATCCGACCTATAGACAGGTCACGTCAGGTACAACAGGGCATTTTGAAGCTGTGCAAGTGACATTTGATCCAAAAATCATCACATTTCAGGGACTTATCGAGGTTTTTTTCCAGCAGATTGATCCTACCGATTCCGGCGGTTCATTTGTTGACAGGGGAAGCCAGTACGATTCAGCAATTTTCTTTCATAATGACATACAAAAAAAAGAGGCGATAAAAACCATAAAACAGATTAATGATTCAAAGATTTTTGACAAGCCCGTGGCAACACAAATTCTTGAATTGAGACAATTCCATGAGGCAGAAGCGTATCACCAAGATTATTATAAAAAGAATCCCATCCGTTACAAATTTTACAGGGCAAGCTCTGGAAGGGATTTTTTTATTAAAAAAAACTGGAGGAATAAGGGTCAGATATTTGATTCAAACGTGATGTCTGAAGAGAATCTAAAGAAAAAACTGACACCTCTTCAGTATCAAGTGACTCAAAAGAACGGAACAGAACCACCGTTTAATAATGAATACTGGGACAATAAAAGACAAGGTATTTATGTGGATGTTATTTCCAAGGAGCCCTTGTTTTCATCAAAGGACAAATTCAAATCAGGCACTGGGTGGCCCAGTTTTACAAAGCTTATAACCAAAGAATCCGCCCGGGAAATAGAAGACAACAGCCTGTTTATGAAAAGAGTTGAGGTTCGAAGCAAAAAGGCAGATTCCCATCTTGGGCATGTATTTGACGACGGCCCTGGGCCAACAGGATTTAGATATTGTATCAACTCGGCATCCTTAAGGTTTATTCCAAAAGAAAACCTTGAAAAAGAAGGGTTTAAAAAGTTCTTGCCCTTATTCGATTAAGCAGCATTTGTCACGGGACAAAGAGCATCACCTTTGCCTCTGCTGGAAATCGTCTAAAATTAGAGTACAATATTATACATATTAAATGTATCTGCAAGCATTGATTTGAGTCTTTTATTCAACGATATTGTGCCACTTCTTTTTCGATTTCTACGTTTGAGTTCCCGAAAAAAGCGTTCCAAAATATTATTCGTTCGCTGGGGTTGGATCAGAATTTCATCGTTTGAAGTCTTCACGGTAATTGGATCGGCAAAAAGTTTGTCCCAATACTTATCAATTTGTTTGATCATCTTCTCGTATGATTTTTTTTGAGACTGTTTCTTATCGGCCATTATCTCGTCACGGAATAGCTTTACTTTCCGAGCTATGCTTTTGATGTCTGCTTCTTCCCCATCATCATTGAGTCCTTTGCCGTCAAGCAATGCACAAAAAGGCTGTATCCAACGAAAACCAGCACATCATATCCATATGTACACCGGTATGGGGATAGGGAACGAAGCTGTTGGCTTCGATGTATCGTGTTATCAAGGGAATCAAATAAAATCGTTTCCCTGGCACAAAAGGGTCCAATATCCAAGGCTACAACTGTTTTTTTACGAGTTTTGAGAACCTTCAAATTTTTCTGATGGCCGGCTTTCTGTGGGAAAAAGGAAATGATTGGTTTGTCCTGAAACTGATTCCGTGAACAAAGCCCCATGGTTATTTGATCTACATACCTGGCAAGGCACTTTACTGCTTTGTATCCAAAGTTTTTTTTAACAAATCATGAAATTGCAAAAATTGTTTTATGATAGCAGCATCAAATCGCTTGTCCGGCGGGGCTGCCTCCATTGCAAGCACTTCAAATGGAATACCAGGGTTCTTTATCAGATGCACTAAAATATCAATAGCCTGGGTATCGGTTGGCCAGCCTGGGGTTTTCTGATGATCCAAAGCCCTTTTTTGTCGTTGATATTTGGTAAAACCGTCTGAAAAATAAATGAATCGACCTTGATATTTTTCTCGTTTGATGCCCTCTGAATCCTTAATCTGTGAAAATAGGAACTACTTGATGGAATTTTAATAATTTAGGAAGTTGACTTTGAATTCTTTTAGCAGATACAACAAATCCAGTATGCCAACCGTGCCTTACTATATATATTTCTTCTTGTCCGAC
>NZ_JAIOSW010000433.1 GCF_021107415.1 Desulfobacula sp. | reverse complement strand
TGAAAACAAACCTGGGATATCAAATTGAATACTATGATTACGGCAGTCTGCCAAGGTATGAAGTAAAGGCAAAGCGATTTAAGGATTTGCGGAAAAAAATTTTCAAAGAAAAGGAATGCAGGCCATGAAAAATTTCTCCAACTTGAGTGTGGTGAATGATAAAATCCTTAAGATAAAACAATTATTGACTGAACTTGAAGCAGAAGCAGAACAATTTCCCGCCCTGTCAAGGAATTCCAAAAGGGCTCTGGCAAGCATAAAAATGCTGGAATTAAATATATCAGATATCGTTGCATTAGAATGATATTGGTGTATGGGAAATCTATTATATTTAGTAATATTACTGGCACTGGGAAATATATCCCGCCGACTGCCTGTCTTCCCGGAAAATACTCCCAATGTAGTGAACCTATTTGTCATTTATATTTCATTTCCGGCAACTATATTACTCCAGATTAACAAAATTGATATCCAGGCCGATCTAATGGTTTTAGCATTGGTTCCCTGGATACTTGTTTTCCTGTCTATTTTTTCGGTGGGGCTTATTTCAAAATTTCTGCAGTGGGATAAGAAATTGACTGGTGCTGTTTTGCTGTCTGTAGCACTCGGTAACACAGCCTTTTTCGGATACCCGGCTGTCAGTGCTTTCTTTGGGGAACAGAGTCTTGGCTATGCCATCATTTATGACCAATTGGGTTCCTTTATTGCCCTTGCAACTTTTGGGACCATTGTGGTGTCCATTTATGGAACCTCGCAAAAAATATCCTTTAAAACAGTCTTACTTAAAATAGTTGGATTCCCGCCATTCATAGCATTGATTGCCGGTATTTTTCTGGTGAAAACGCCTGTTTCCGGAATGATGTTAAAAATGCTTGAGGGATTGTCTGCCACACTGGTCCCTCTTGCCATTTTTTCTGTTGGTGCCCAGCTTAAATTCAGGCAGCCATCAACCAATATTAAACCCATTTGCATTGCAATTTTTTTAAAAATGATACTTTCACCCATGATCGCTTTTTTTATTTTGATGTTTATGGGTATTCAAGGGACTGTTTTTCATATTTCAGTATTCCAGGCGGGGATGCCTTCCATGGTGATGGCAGGGGTTCTTGCGGCCACTGGCAATTTAAGATCCGATGTGACAAATGCCGTTATTGGATATGGAATTCTTTTTTCTTTTATCACACTTCCGATTTTGTATTATATATTAATCAGCTTTTAAATTGCCATGGATCAACATTTGGCAAAGATGTTCGCTTAAAAACATGATGGATTCAATATCAAGATGCTGGATAATAGTTTCATCAAACAAGAGTTTTGCATCGGCTTCAAATCCGTCACTCTCATCCCAGAATAAAAGGGTCACCGGGATTTTTGGGAATACGGCAAATAGATAGGCCAGATCAGAGGATTCATATTGGGCTGTGACATTCTTCCCACCCGATGTCTCACAGGCAAGTTTCAGCTTGTCCATATGGGAAGCAAATGCGTTTCTAAGGGGAGTTTCAACAAGATCCGTCATGGAAATTATTTTTGATACGGTGTTGGGAAATTCCTTAAAGCTTTTCATATTTCCGGACGGGTCAGACACTCCTCCCTGGGCCATATGGATATAAACAAATGTCTGCTCATTTTTGGTCAGTTCGTTATGGGAATTATCTGTTATCCGATTTTTGGTGATCAACAGTTTTTTATTAAAATAGGGTAGGGTAATTTGATCAATACCCTCAATGGTTGACAGCTCTCCGCCGATGCGCAGGGCAATGTCTTTAAGCTTCATTGAAGCAGCCTTTTGTTTTGCCCACTCAAGCGCTTCTTTTGCCATATCTTTTTTCAGCCATTTGCCTTCTTTATACTGTTGTTCAAGTTCCTGTTCAGCAGCATTTAGAACACCTGGGGCAATGTGCGGGCAGTTTTTCAAAGGGTGTTTTTCAGACACCACCATTCCTGCAAAAGCAATACATGTAAGGAATCCGCAATCTTTGCAATTGGTTCGGGGCAGTATTTTTGCGTAAAGATCTACAACAGAAAGGGCCATAATATATTTTTCCAAAAACAGCCGGGCAGTCAAAAGCTGACCGCCCGGCAGTTAGAATCATTTATTCTTTGTCAAAATCTTCTTTGCCAGCACCGCAGATTGGGCAGCACCAATCATCCGGAAGATCCTCAAAGCTTGTTCCCGGGTCAATACCATTGTCAGAGTCACCATCTGCCGGGTCATAAACATAGCCACAAGGTCCGCATACGTATTTGTCCATTTTAAATCTCCTTAAATATAGTTAATAATTAATAATATATCTATACCATAACTGATTGTATTGAAAGTACAAAAATAGATTAGTTACAATAGATCAGTTACAATAGTTCAGTTTTTTTAAGGGCAAATATAGCCCCTTTATAAGATGCAACGATCACAACAACATAAAGTATCAAAAGTAATGTGTTCATAAATATAAGTTCCTTTTCTTATAGTTGTTTAATATGATTCTTCATTGGTTACTTCTTCTTTGGTCAGTTTTTTTGAATCCATCAGTTTCCATACATAGACAATATAGCCAAGGATAAAAGGTATGCCGATTGCCACATATGTCATGACTGCCAAGGTATAATGACTGGAAGAGGCATTATAGATGGTAAGACTAGATTGAAGATCAAGTTTTGACGGATAAAAAGCCGTGTTATTGAATG
>NZ_JAIOSW010000399.1 GCF_021107415.1 Desulfobacula sp. | reverse complement strand
GACCCAAAATCAACGGGAGTATTTAAGAGCATTGGGATTAAACTCACAAATCTTCACAAAGCCAGGGGGATAACCACTTCCTCTAAAAATACCTCATATCTGAACATTGGGGTGTGGAATGTGAGCTGTATTGAAGCATGCCCGGAAGATGTTCAGACCATAGGCCCGAGAAAAGAGATACTCAAAAAAGCCCATGCTCTTGCAAAAGAAATAAACGGCTATATTTACGGCGAACATGAAAATGGCGGGACCAACACTATTTATGTGTCTCCGGTCCCCTTTGATGAGTTAAATAAAAATATTGAAAAAGGGGAAGGCAAACCCCATTTTGAAAATGTGAGGGATAAAATGGCCTCGGGAAATAATATTGCCAAAGCCATGCTCATTGCTCCGCTGGCTGGAATTGCAGCGGCTGCGGGCAAACTTTACAAGGCTGTAAAGGAGGAAGAATAATGAAAAAAAAGATAAATACCCAGTCTTATATCTATGGAGTCACTTTCTTTTTTATCACCCTATCCGGGTTTGCACAGATGCCGATATTTAAGCGATACTATATTTCAGATATCCCGGGACTTGGATGGCTGGCCAATTTTTATATCACTCATTTGATACATTACATTTTTGCAGGGATCTTCATGGGTTTAGTTGTATACTCAATTAGTAATTTCATTATCTTCAAGGCCGGTCTTGTTCAGTTGACAAGAGACATAATTATCAAAATAATTATTTTTTCAGGACTGATCTTAACCGGTTCACTGATGGTCATTAAAAATTTTTCAGGCACTCCTTTTCCCAACGGAATGATCATTGCACTGGATATTTCACACATTATGTTTTGCATGGCTCTCATTATTTTTGGTCTTTATCAATTGATTAAAGGAAAAAAAGAATTATTATCTGATTAGTATGTAATACTGAAACAACGTATATATGAGAGAGGATAGATCCCCATGCCGATTTTTGAATATAAATGCAATCACTGTGAAAAAGAGTTTGAAAAACTGGTGTTTGCCGGTGAAGAAAATACTATTTCCTGCCCCAAATGCAAAAGCTTGGAAGTGGTTAAAAAAATGAGCGCAACAAGCTTTATGGGAGCCAGTATGGGCAAGTGCACGACAAGCTCACCCAAAGGCTTTTCATGAGCGGGATAAAATTTTCCTTCAGTTAGAAGGAATGATTTAAAAATATCAATTTGGGCAGTCCGTACGACCAAAAAAACGAGAAAATGCATTAATCGAAATCACCGGAGACCCTGTGCTCAAGTTTGCGATGAAGGCGCTCAAATCGAGGCCGTCCAGATCCAGATCGCTGTCCATATCCACATTTTCCGGACAGGCATCGGTGTACACCAGGGCGGCCAGGGTCCCCATGTTGATCCCTGGAGACGATTGGGACGGCACGGTTCCTATCCAGGAAAGGAAAGTCCCGCTGGCCAATCCTCCCCTGTGTATCTCGGCCACGTCGTTGCCAGAGGTCTTTCCAAAGTAGATTTCACCGGATGGACCAACGGAAGACGAGTTGAAGGAGAAAAAGGGGACTTGCAGAACCGCTGCCAGATCGGGGATAATCTCAGCAAACGTGCCGGCCTGCCGGTCCATCTTGAGCACAGGTTCCCGAACCGCATTCAGCCCGGAATACTCGACGCATTGAACCAGGAAATCCCCATCCCTGTCCAAACTCAAAGTGCTTTCGTTAAAATGCAGAATCCCAGGGGCGGCAAAGGTCTGATAGTTAGCTGGAGCTCCAGGGTCGATCCGAAAGAGATCCCACTCGGTGAGCCCGGCAATCATGCCGTCGGGATCGACCACAATCCGGCCCAGGACCGGCAATTCATCGATAATGTCACTGGTCAGTCCGGTGTCTGGATCATAGCGTTTGACAGCCGACTTGTCAGTCCCCCCGTCATTCCGATTGCCCAGAAAGATCGCCGTGTCTGTGTCTCCGTCAAAGGCCACGTCCCGCAAAAAAGTGTTTTCCGGGAAGTCATCGTACAGGGCATTGTCATAAATGACAAAATCGAGGGAGTACGGGTTGAAACGAAAAGTCGGTCGGCCCGACACCCACAAATCATTCGCTTCGGATCGGCTCAGCCCTGTCATAAATTCGGCAGGCAAGCACAACAACTCCTGAAACCCCTGGTCCACACCAGGTGTCCACGTAAACAGACCATTAAAACTGTCCAGCCCGGTTAGATAGGACATGCCCGGAGGTTCCGGGACCTTTAAAATGGTTAGGTTGGTCAACAGATTGGCGCAGCTCCCTGTTACTCCGGCAGCCACATTCCTCTCCCTGCAAGAGGCGTTTGCCTCCAAGGTGGCCAGGTAGGTAATGGTGACCGTGCTGTTTCCAGGAATCGGTCCGGTCCACGATATGGTCTTGTTCAAGCCGTCAAAGGTTGCCCCGGTATCGGTAGGCGAAATGAAAGGGGGATCACCCACAGGCGTGAACCCGTCGGGAATCTGCACATTAACGGACACAGCACTCTGATTTTCAGGAAAGACATTGGTCAGGACGATCTGAAAGTCCACGTTGGCTCCTGGTCTGGACACCTGGTATTGCTCGTCAAAATAACTCTGGGCCGGTCCAAGGTTGAGGGCCGAGTAACTCAAGGTAACCGGTTTCTGGACCGGAAAGGGCCCTGGTGGCATGCCCGAGCCTACCTCTACGCCGTCAGCGTTCTGGACCCTGATGGGCTGTGATCCGTTGAGCCGGGTCTCGCTGAATGAAGCGTAGAGACAGTCCTCAACCACGGTGGTGAAGGAAATGGTAGTGCTGTTACCGGCCCCGATGGTTCCCCGCCACTCCCACTGATTTGGGCTGGCCTGGTCAATCATGCCGCCGCCATCGTTCAAGATGGTACCAAAATCCATGAGAGTACCGGCCCGGATGACCATTCTCAGGCAGTGATGGGTCTGCAATTCCGTATTGGTCAGGGTGATTCCATGGGTGACTGAGTTGCCGCTTCTGAGGGGGGTGTTTTGTGGAATCGATGTAATGACTATTGTCACCGGCTCCGTACTGGCCGCATCAAAGGTGGTCTCCACAAATCCCATACCCTGGGTGAGGCCTGTTTCCGTGCTCGTGATACTAAACGTGTCGTTCCGAACAGGGGTCAAGGTATCACAGTCAGTGCTTACGGTGAAGGTAACCTGCCCTGTTGCATTTGCCGCCAAAGTCCCCAGGTTCCACGTGACAATACCCCCCGATTCTGTGCCGCCGGAGTTGGCCGAAACAAAGGAAACCCCTGCAGAAAGGGTGTCTTCGATCACCACATTGGATACAGCAACGGACCCGTTCTCGTAATCCAGAGCATATTCGATGTTGCTCTCCCGGGGGACCGAGGAAGGGCTAAGGCTGGTTTTGGAGATCTCAAGGAAAGCATGCCCGAACGTGGCGGTACAGGTCTTATCGGCATCCATGAGTACCTGGGTCGTTGGATTGGTACCGGAACAATCACCGCTCCAACCCGTAAACACATAGCCCCATGCCGTGTGAGCGGTGGCTGTCAGGTCCACCGTCTGGCCATTCAGGTAGGTCTCCTCGCAATCGCCGGTGTGATAACATAAAATGCCTCCTATGACCGGAGAATTGGATTCCACGTACCCCCCGACAGCAGGTATTATTTGGAGGGTGAACAGGTCCTCCGTGCCGGCCGAACAATCATCCAATAGGAAAGTCTCCTCGTAGCTGTCAGCCATCACCTTTATTTCAACATGGGTACTCACACTGTTCACACGGGCCGTTGTAATGTCATCAGGATGTGCCCTTGTGGTCACAATGTTACCCAGCGGGCTGCCGCACAGATCAATCAGTGCGTAGTTGTCGTACCTTCCCATCGTGGTGGCATTGTAACCGTGCCGGATGAAGGCGGCATTCCCCGATGGCGCAAACTCCACTTCGTCTATGATGTGTTTGTAAAAGTCGGCATCGAGATTGGCCCCGCCGTTTTTCAGATCGACCCACAGCACGGTATGATATATGCCGATAGGGGGAGCCTGTCCTGATACCACCACGACCGTCCGGATAGGGTCATAGACGTGCTTGTCGTAAAACAATGGAGAAATGTCTACGCCCTGGGGCATACAGGCACTAGCCGTTTCAAGGTTGGTCATGAGGTTGGTCATACCCGAACCGGGAGGATCGTCGAGCTTGTGAAAAAAGACCCGAACGTTTCCCGTATCACCGCCGCAAACCGCAGGACTGCCAACGGAAGCAGAATATTTCCAGGAATAGAGAATCTGTCGAGTTGGGGAAAGCCGATACTCTACAAAAAAGTCCTCCGGACTGGAATCCGGTTGAATCTCGGAAGGCAAATCGTAAGTAGATGCGGTCAGGCCATCCCCATTTCTATCAACAGAAATCTGTGTGTCTGAGATCCGACTCACACCGATGTCAGGGTAGGTGATCAAGGTGTCTGCGGGAATAAAATCCCCGGTCTGTATCTCCCAGGCTTCGGAATTGACGGACGTCATAACAATTATGACAACCCAAGACAACAAAATAACCATCTTTCTTGATGATGTTGACATGATGGACTCCTTTATGGTTCTTTTATTTGACCCCTATAAACGATTACCTGAGGTATGGTTCAGACAATTCGTGTCGACCAATTCAAAAACCTCCAAGTCCTGGTATAGCCTCAAATCAAAAATATTCAGCAGGGCCATTTATAGACCCTGCCGGATTAAATATTTAGTGACACTTTTTAATCGGGGCAGTCAGCCCTTCCAAACTCACCGGCAAAACTTTCAAGATCAGATCCAATACCACCCTGAATGAACATTTTCAGGTCGGCACCATCCACATCACCGTCCGGTTCAAAATCCCAGACACATCCCATTGGCATGACAGTGTACCAGAATCCTGAATACACTCCAAAATGATCGGATGCCATTGATTTAATCGGAGAGGGCTGGCCCAGGGTAGAACCGGTATAAACACTCCCAAATCCCATATTCCCCCCGCCATTAGACATCACACTATTTTTAATGGCATAATTGGAACTTTGCATGCCTGCTGCAACCGGAAAGACAAAAAAAACAGCTGACAGCAAAATTATGCACAGAAACATTTTTTTCATATATTTCTCCTGGCAATTGTTTAACATATCATTCAATGAAATGTCCGGAGTGTTATTCATACACACGGATTTCACCCCCATCATACATTTTGAATTCTCCGTTGAATTGCATTCCCTTGTTTTGATTGATGCCGGAAACAAATTTGACCCCGCCATGGGACCCGTTGGCATTAAGGTAGGTACCATCCATAATCAACTTGGCACTGTTGAGAAATGCCAGGTCAATATATTTATTGGTACTGGTGGTATTCAGGGTCAAATGCTTTGTCGAAGGGACAGTGATACTGGCTCTGACAAAATAGGGTCGGTGATAGAATCGACTTGGCACACCGGGAAGCGGAGAGATATCCAAATAAATTGGCGAGGTGATCACTATATTGTAAATAGATCCTGAAATACTTCTTTTTACCTTGGGTACACCGGTTCCGGCAAACTTAAGATTGCCGTCTCCCCGGTACAGCATGCAGAACCTGCCTTCGTCTGTACAGTCAGGATAATCAAGATTGGCCTGGGCATAGGCATAGGCAACGGTATGTCCGTCATTCATTTCACTGAAAAGCTTTGTCTGCCAGGCAATGGCATGACCCCAGCAGTCATCTTCACAGACCGATAAGCTCATGCCGTTATAGCCGACCACTACTGTATCCTGTGCCAGGCCCTCTTTTCTGAATTCATGCTCAAAGGTCCCGTTTCCCGTGCTGCTTAAGCCCATGCAGCTGCCGATAAATGCAAATCCCATGGGGGCATATCCATTAATCCAGGTATCAATTTCACTGGCAAGGATATCGTCATCACATCGATTTTTAAAAGAGGTAGCCCCGCCATGATCCAGTTCATAAAACATGACTGTGGAGTCGGACTGAATATGGCTCTGTACCACTGATCCATAGGCACTGCCGTCACGGATGGTATCATAGTCCATGGTTTCAAACCAGTTGTGGGCATTCTGGGCATGGCTGTACCACAGCGGGTTGTTATCATCACAGTCCGGGGGATGATCCGGCCCGTGCATGGAAAACCCCTCATAAGGGGCCGGAAGTCCCTGGCCCAGATATTCTCCGGACACGGCATCAATAATAATCACTTTTCTTGAATCGTCGATACGGGTCCGGATGATCCAGCAGGGATTTTCGGGCACAGGTGTTATCTTGAAAATTTCAGATTCAGGAGAGATATAAATGAGCCGGATGGACAGGATCTCACCGTTTACCTGGGACTCGGCCCGGGATTGATCAATGATGGGCGGCAGTTTATCCGGCAGGTCATTACGCCATTTTCGGGTCTCTTCTGTTTTTTCACTGGTTTCGGTATTGAATTTGTACCGGATAAAATTTTTCTCTACAATGGCCTGACCGATTTTTCTCTGATGGAAAAAGGACACCCGGTTCAGCAGCATATTTTCAAGCCGTATAAAAACACGATCGGTATTTTCAGCTTTTCTGAGCCTGGGGTCATCTATTGGCCTGATTGTATCAACTATCTGGGCGTTTTTCATCCGCTCCATTGTCATTGATTCCTCGCAGAACCCCGTCCCGGCAGCCAGGAAGAATCCCATGACCAGTATAAGAAATGATATCATTATCTTGTTCATGATAATTTTTCCTCCCTTTATTGTAAGGTCACCAGAACAAGGATCTGGCCTGTGTTGCCTTTTTCTAATTTTTCCATGGCCTTTCCCAGTATTGCTCCCTGGGCCTGGGAAGAATCACAGACTTTCATGGCATAACCGGCCCTGCCGGATGTTGTCAAAAGATCACCGGGTTCAATGGCCATCAGAGACGCATCAACGTTGCAGTATACCCGACCGGCAAGAGCCACGTCATGATCAAATTTGCCGACTCCCAGCCGGATCCCTGAACCCAGGTTGTTGGCCCCGGCAACAATTCCGGCCACCCGTTTGTCATAAGCCTTTTGGCAGATGGCAAGCTGCCCGGGATTATCGGAATCAATTACCATTACAGCGCCCGGTGCCACCTTGAGGGGATCTGTTACATGAAATCCTTCGGCATAATCAAGGCCTTCTCCCATCTCCATGACGGTCTGGCCACCACTGTTCTGAATTTTTACTTTTCCTTTAAACACACCGGCCCAGCCGCCTGAAGAAGTGCATTCACCGTAGACACCAATACCATTGGTGCCGTATGCACGGAACCGGCCGCCATAGCCGCCGGAATATCCATTCTGACCCCATACTGCATAATCATGTGTGCCAAGCCAGGCATAACTGGCAGAGCTGTAATAACCGGTTACTGCAGTGCCGCTTGATGCAAGTCTGGCATACAAAGTAGTTGAGGAATAATTGTTTTCAGCAAACAAACCACACGCATATTGTCCATCGGCTATAAAGTATCCAGCTTTTCCATAAAGACCATTGGCCTTAAAATATCCCCCGTAATTGGTAACACTGCCACTGTCCGAGGCATACCCGTAAACCCCGCGTCCCTTGTCTCCTTTGGCCTGAAAATAACCACCGTAATTTTCAACATCCCCAGTGTTACTTGCATATCCGTAAACCCCGCGACTATATAGATCTACAGTGCCACCACTGTACCCGTAAACCCCGTATCTATTCGGGGAAGATCCATACACACCAAAGCCATAATCACCATCTGAGACCCCTCTGACGCCGATACCATATTGACCGGTAGAATGACCGTATACCCCATCACCATAGGTACCCGTAGCTTCACCAATAACTGCGCCATCTGCATAATATCCAGCTGTAGTTGCATAAATAGCTGCAGAATCCCCTGTGCTTCCCGTATATGTATTTGTAACGCTCAAAATATTGGCTGTACTGGATCCACTCATTGTATCCGGTCCTGCCTCGTTCAGATACTTGCTTGAAAGAGAACTTGTGCCCTCATAAAGAGTGGATGACACGCCGGAACGACCGAAGTCCTGCGTGTCTCTTACATAAGAAGAACCAAGCCATCCGTCAAGATAGTTTGCATTGAGAAATTTGACCATAGTGGTACTGTCCACGGTGAAGGGCTGACTTGAACCACTGACCCCGCCGTTGAATGCAGGGATTCCGGTGACGTTTTCATTCTGGCCAAGATTAAAAAAAACACTGGAATTCAGGCTGTCAAGCCTGTCTGAATTCAACGCATAGTCTGCCGTGTCTGCAGTTGTTGCATTACCGGCTTTGTTGGCTGTGTCTGCCGTATCTGCATGGGTGGCATGGGCAGCTTTGTCCGCCGTTACTGCATGGTCCGCCTCAACGGCATGATCTGCATTGATGGCTGTGTCTGCCGTATCTGCATGGGCAGCATGGTCGGCACTTTCAGACAGGAAAGAAAAAGCTGCAGATGTTATCTCCTGCCGAGGAACCATTTCAAGATCGGTTTCAACCGTGATGCCCAGATAGCGCGGAGCATTGAACAGCCCTGGCGGGAAGACAGTGACCGCACCGAGCAGTACGTTGAAAACACCGTTTTCCACTGAAACCGTCTGGGCTCCACTCCAGAGTGCTGTCCCGCCGATTCCCACGTCATATATGGAAAATAAAATGGAAAAAGACCCGTCCAGCGGTTCATTAAGATCATTTACAAGAATCCCCTGATAATTTATTTTTTGAGATATCCCTGAAAAACACGGATATGATGAAAAAATGAGTAACAAAAAAGCCATGCAAAATAATAATAATTTTTGTTTTGTCCTTTGTTCCATAATTTTCTCCTTCTTTAAATTTAAACAAAATTTTAAACAGAATAATCAGCGCTGTCCTGAGAGTGAGGGTAAAATTTTCTTGAGTCAAAAGATAACAAGCGCATAGTCTAATTAGTATATATGCAAGAAATATACCTGCTTCTACCTGCCCTGAAACGCCTAATATACTGTATTTAATGGTTTTTTGGGTAATTTTTTCCCTATGGAAAAAATGTAACATTGTGAAAAAAATTACATACAATTGTGAAAAAATTTACATATATGTTAGAGTTGAATAGTTAATCGAAAAGTCTGGGGCAATAAATGAAAATTTTTATACAATTTGAAAGACAGTTTGATTTTTTTCTGACAAATGATAAAAATGGTAACCGGTTTGAATATTTCTTGAATCGGAAAGCCTCTGTCAAGGATATCATTGAATCCCTTGGTGTTCCGCATACAGAAGTCGGGCGCATAGATTTTAATAATCAGGAAATTAATTTTTCATATATTCCGTTATCACAGGGAGTGCTGCATGTGCATGCTATACTTCCGCCATTCGCTGTACTGTCCCCTTCAGTACTGAGACCTATGCCGCTTAACACTATGAAATTTATTGCAGATATAAATGTGATCAGACTGGGGCGTCTTTTGATCATGTTGGGTTTTGATGTCAGCTATTCATCATTATATTCCGATAGTGAAATTGCCGATATTGCCGAAACAGAATGCCGAATCGTACTGACCCGGGATACAGATCTTTTAAAAAGAAGGAAAATCGTTTTTGCGAAGCGAATTCAAGCCAATTTGCCCTATGACCAGCTCATTGAAACAATTATTTTTTTTGGATTACAAAAATTAATTTCATTTTTCTCAAGGTGCACGGGGTGTAATGTTAAGCTCGTGGCTATTGCAAAAAAAGACGTGATACATCTTTTGGAACCAAAAACAAAACAATATTTTGATACCTTTTTTCAATGCCCTCTATGTAAAAGCGTTTTCTGGAAAGGCTCCCATTATGATAATATTCAAAAAAAGATTTCATCCCTTGGGATTTCAATAACTCATTGAATAAAGGATCAAGCTTCCAAATAAATTTTTTATATTGGTCGATATTCCAAATCCAATTCCTTGACAACATTACTCAAATAACAATACATACAAATAAGAAAAACAGTTTTCACTCGATACAATTTTATTAAAATTCTAACATTAAAGGAATTACTTATGAAAAAACTAATTGGTGGGTCAATAGCAATTATCCTTGGATTATTTTGTTTTTCAGTATTCTTCCCGGCTTTTCTAACTTTTCTGGCTGGAATAATACCAATAATTCTTATACTAGCTGGATGCCTGACAATTTATCTTAACCATGAGAACGAGTCACCTGAAGCCGAAGTTGTTGAAACGAAATCAGTAGAAATGGAATCAGCTGATCTAATTGAAGATATTACAAACAAACCCATTGATGGTACTCCCAATTTGTTGGGTAATACAGGCACACTTGTTTTTCACAGTCCTGATTGTAAGTTTTCAAATAGCAAAAAATGTACTGCTGGTTTTGATACCAGGGAAGAAGCAATCAAGAAAAATTATAAACCTTGCGGCATATGTAAGCCTTAAACGGGAACAAAAAATAGATAGAGCAAATAGATCGAAAATGAAAAGTCATGAAAATACGATGGATTGAAGAAAAATGCATTAAATGCATGTTATGTGTAAAAGACTGCATTTCTGCAGTGTGGAGAGATATAGACGGTATCCCAAAAATAGTAGCACCTGATGATTGCAACCGCTGTAGTCATTGTCTTGCCGTATGCCCTCAGGGGGCTATTGAACATGATGGTCTTGATCACATGCAAATAAAAAAAACAGATGCCGCTCTTATTAATCCGGAAGTTTATGAAACCATTGCAAGGGGAAGAAGAAGTGTCAGACGATATAAAGACAAAAATATTCCGGATGAATTAATTGAAAAAGTAATCAATCTTGTAAATCATACGCCCACGGCAAGTAATTCTCAAAATGTTGGTTATCTGGTTGTTTCTGATAAAAAAATATTACGTAAAATTTCAAATGCAATTTTTGTTTTCAGCACTAAAATCTTTTATTTTACAAAAAAATTTCCCGGTAACCTTATATATAAAATAATAAAATTGTTTCCGGTATCAGATACCATCACAAGATATATAGAGCCGATGCAGTATTATATCGATGAAACTAAAAAAGGCAGAGACTTTATCCTTCATAATGCACCTGTTTTAATTCTTGTCCATGCCCCGAAAGGAGCTATATTTTCTAATGAAAATTGCAATATTTCAGCAGGCAATATAATGAATTATGCATATTCATTAGGACTTGGAACCTGCTATATCGGTTTTTTAAATCTATCGTTAAAGTATAGTAAAAAACTCAGAAACCTTATCAAACTGCCTAAAGGTCGTATGATTTATGCATGCATTATTATGGGATATCCAGCATATAAACACGCGAATACAGCGTCAAGAAAAAAACCTGCAATAAAGTGGGTTCGGTAACGAATAATATCAAAAAGCACCTGCCAGGTTGGCAGGTGCCATAATTTAAGCGGGGCTATGTGTTGGACAATTTTGTCAGCTCATTTCTAATAGCATCCAACTCAGTTTCCAGCGTTTGTACCCGCAGTTTGAGAGTCTCCTCTGATGTGGGAACTGAGGAGTCCATGCTCATTCGGCTGTAGCCCATCCCCCTGCCAGAGCCTTGCCCTCCTCTTCTACCATTTCCACGACCTCTGCCATATCCCATGGGAGTAAATGTGCTGCTTTGGGGGCCGGTATCGACTCCTCCTACGCAGACACCCTGCCTTCTTCCTGTCATGGGTCCTTCGTTCATGGGTCCTCTTTGGTTAAATCCAGGCATAATTATACCTCCTTGTTTTATTGGTTTACATGTTATTTCTGCGACTGCCATTGCCTTTTCCATTGCCCAGGCCCCTGCCGCGTCCACGGCCTTGACCTTTTCCACGTCCATGGCCTCTGCCGGCTCTTTGGCCTGACATCTCATAGCAGCCGCCTGTTACCTTTAATCGTTGACCTGTTACAAGGGCTTTGGAGAGATTAAACCGGGCACTTTTGAGTATTCTTCCAAAGGTTTGCCTTGATACGTTCATCATTGTTGCAGCCTGACTCTGATCCATGCCCTCAAAGTCGATGACCCTGATCGCTTCAAACTCTTCCAGGGAGAGGATCACCTGGCCCGCTTCTGGGGTACCGTCGGGTATGAATCCCCTGGTGACCGGTCTGGATACGATACATCGAGGTCGTTTAGGTCTTGGCATGGGTCCTCCTTGTATAAAGGGTCAATGAATGATTTATTTTGGTCATTTGACTATAATATAGGTTCGTTTCGGGGGGATGTCAAGAAAAATAATGATCAAATGACCAAAAAGTTTCATGAGTCTGTACTATGTAAAAGACGTTTCACAGGTATCATGACCAGAAAGAAGCACCTTACCGTGAGCGGCGGCATTGATGATGCGGTCGAGATCCTGGTTTAAAATTTTCTGTTAACTGTCTATAACAGCTTTTCAGCTCCGGAATAAGCAGCTTCGATTCTAAGTGCCACTGCGGCATGACCCGGATGCTTCTCAGGATTCCATTGTTTCATGTCATCATAGATCTCGCCGCTGGTCAGGTAATCAAAATATCCCTTGAGCTGGTAAGACTTGTTCTCGCTGGTGATAAAAAGAAAACTTCCTTTGCTGCCATTCAGGATGTTATTTTTTGTCTTGTCAAAATAGTTATTTGCAACCACGACGGTATCGTTGCTGTAAAGGCTGACACAAGTCGCATAGATCGCATTGGGGAGGCCGTCCTCATCGACGGTGGTAAGAATAATAGGTCCCTGGTGATCTTTCCATGCTTTAAGTACAGTTTCTGGTAATGCTGGCATTATTCCTCCTGAAATAGTCGTTAATTTATATTGACATACGCCAAAAAATTAAATATCGCGGCATGACCAGGCTGTCAACAAAAAAAAGAGGGGTGACTCATTTGATGAATGGCTGAAATAAATATAAAAAAGCATTTGCTTTTTTATGGGTTTAACCATGAATCGGTATGCCACATGCTTTTAAAGAGACTTCTCCCATAATCTCAGCCAAAGTGGGATGCGCATGAATGGTGTGTGAGATATCCTTTGCAGTCAATCCTTTTTGAATAGCAAGGGTTGCCTCTGCAATAAGATCAGTTGCATGGGCACCGATCAGATGAACACCAAGGATCTTATTGGATTCTTTTTCAACAATCATTTTTGCTGTTCCTGCCAGCTCATCTATGGCCTGGGCTTTTCCCAAAGTCCTGAAATTAACACTGAACGCTTCCACGTCATATCCTTTTTTTCCGGCTTCAATTTCACTCAATCCAACCGTTCCGATTTCCGGCATGGTAAAAATGGCTCCCGGAATCACATCATAGTTCATGGTGCTCACTTTTCCCATGGCATTTTGGGCAGCAATAATGCCTTCATGAGAGGCCACATGGGCCAGCATCACCTTTTGAGGCCCGAGAATATCACCAATGGCATAAACACCTTTCACGCTGGTTTCCAACCATTCATTGGCATTAATCCAACCCTGGGGTGTTGTTTTAAGGTTGATATTTTCCAATCCCAGATCAGAGGACAATGCAGATCTTCCAATACAGACCGCCATTTTTTGGGCTTCAATCACATTGGTTTTTAATTTTTTGGGTTTTGGATTATCAGTAAACGGGGATACTTCCAGGTTGATGGAAATCTGATCATTTTTTATGTCTGAAGATTTGACAATGGTATCACAAAAAACGGCTATTTTTCTTTTTTTCATTTCCCTTAACAACAATTTGGAACATTCTTCATCAACAGAAGGCAAGGGAAGCAGCCTTGACATGGCCTCAACAATAGTCACCTTAGAACCCAGCGCTGAAAGGATAAAGGCAAATTCACAACCGATCACCCCTCCCCCGACAATAACAATAGACTCGGGAATGTTATCTAATTGCAGTAAGTCATTGGAAGACAGAATATAATGGTGGTCAAATGGAAAATCAGCTACATTCAATGGTTTTGTTCCTGTGGCAAGAATAAGCTTATCATAGTCAAGTTCTTTTTTATTTCCATCGTTAAATATTACCTCAACAGTCTTTAGGGATTTTATCACGGCTTTGCCCATTTCTACGTCAACGCTACTTTTTTTCAGCAAAGAGGCGATCCCTTTTCTCTGAATCTCTATAATCTTATCCTTTTTCTCCATCAAAGCTTTCATGTCAGGGTTTACGCTGCCTTGAACCTTGATTCCAAAATTAGCTGCTTTTAAAAATTTAAGAAAAATATCTGCTGAATTTTTCATAATTTTTGAGGGGATACATCCCCAATTAAGGCAGGTGCCGCCCAGGTTTTCTTTCTCAATGAGTGTGACATCACCTCCCAAGGCAGCTGCCCTAAGTGCGGCAACATATCCTCCGGGGCCTCCTCCAATGACAATTATTTTAGTCGACATACGATTCTCCAGTTATATTACAATTACATTGCAGCTAATTTATAATCAAATTAGCTTTTTATCATTATTTAAATGAATTCCCTTAATTTTTATTAATAAAATTTTATTTCTCATAAGTTTTTTTAAATTTTATTTGATAATACCATTGTTGCAAGGTATTTATCAATGATAATTAAATTACTTGTAAATATCCTGGTTATTAAGGGCCAGGATATTTATATTTATTTAAGTTTTTGAAATCTTTTTAATAGTTTTCTTGCCAAAAAAGAATTTATTATTCTATATTATGCGGAAAAAGGTAATTTTTTACTTGACAAACAAAAATGTGACAGATAAATGTAATTACGTATCTAATAATATTTTTTTATTAGTAAACCAACTGGAGGGAACGAGCAATGCCTAAATCATTTCGAGGTACCAAAGAAACCGTTGATAGGCCATCATCCGAAATAAAGATTAAGATCAATGGGTGCTGGCATAATTTTGAACCTGAGCGTGACATTACGCCATCAATGACGCTCTCCTATTTGTTGAGAGAAAAGTTGGGCTATACCGGGCTCAAGGTGTCATGTGATGAAGGTGCTTGCGGTGCCTGCACCGTAATCATGGATGGTAAACCCGTATTATCGTGTATGATTCTAGCTGTTGAGGCCAACGGGCATGAAATAATCACCATCGAAGGACTTGAAAAAGATGATCCCGTGGTGGAAGCCTTTGCCGAACAGTGTGAACCGGGTTATGGTACCGCTCTTCAATGCGGGATCTGCACTCCCGGCTTTGTGATGAGCACAAAAGCACTGCTCAATGAGAATCCCCTGCCGACCATGGCTGAGGTCAAGGATGCCCTTTCCGGTCATATCTGTCGTTGCGGATGCTATGCCGGTGTTGCGCAAGCCGTAATGCACGCCTCAGAAAAAATTGCGAATAAAGGAGAAGACTCATGAAACAGCCCTACACACCGCGACCAAACTCGAACCGTAAATTTGTCGGAGGCTATAGACCCAGAATTGATGCCTGGGAAAAGGCACGGGGAAAAGTCGAATATATCGATGACATAACGCTCATGAGCCGATTCCCTGGCTTGCTTTATGCCAAGGTCGTGCGTTGCCCCTATGCGCGTGCGCGCATCAAGAAAATTGATGTGAGCCGGGCCGAACAGCTTCCCGGAGTGGTAGCAGTAATGACTTATCAGGATCCTGAGTTCACCTCTCTCAAGCCCACCAACGCCGGCTGGACAGATGGTGTTGATACAGTATCCTATGATAGAAAAATGTGGCCTTTCAATGATCGGCGTGTACTGGGAGATTATGCCTGCTGGGTTACTGACGAAGTCGGTGCTGTGGTGGCTGCAGAGAGCGAAGAGATCGCCGAAGAAGCGATTCGATTGATTGATATCGAATGGGAAGTATTACCCTTTGTCCTTGATCCCATTGAATCTATGAAGCCGGGTGCTCCTAATATTCATCCGGAAATTTCCCAAAATAATGTTTTGCCCCCGGAAAAAATAGGCGGGGAAGATGTGTTTGTTGACAAAGGAGACGTTGATGCGGGGTTTGCTGAGGCGGATGTTGTTATTGAGGACACCTCGATCCATCACAATGCCATACAAGCCTCCCTTGATAATTGGTGTTGTCTTGTTGATTGGACAGACGAGAAGCTTACCGTTTACTCTAATTCCTTTGAAGCGGATCAATCACGTATGCACATAAGTCAGATGCTCGATCTGCCGTTGCATAAGGTAAATGTGATCTGTTCCTATCTTGGAGGTCAATTTGGTCGTGGAGATACCGGAGACCAACCCTTTTTTCTTTTCACTGCCATTCTTTCGAAAAAAACAGGTCGTCCGGTAAAGTTTAGACATACCCGGCGTGAAAGTTTCCATGATTCGCGTCAACCCGCTATCTATACTGGAAAAGTCGGTGCAAAAAAAGACGGTACCATCACCTCGTTGTATTTTAAGTCCATCGGCAATGCGGGTGCCTATGCCGATCAAACTATTTTTGCTCTGAAATTCGCTCCTGCGGAAATTGCCGAAGTATCTTTTGCTTCAATTCCAAATGTAAAGATGGAATCCTATGCCGTTTATACAAACAAATTGCCGGCATGTATGATGCGGGGAGTCGGCAATTCTCAGTTCAATCTTATCTGGGCGCATCTGGTTGATTTGCTTGCTGAAAAGCTTGATATGGACCCCATTGATCTTTGCATTAAAAACTTTGGACACGAGTGGGAAACACTCCCGAATAAAAGTGTGGCAGAAGTTCTTAAGCAGGGCGCTGAAAAGATCAAATGGAAAGAGAAGCGCCATAAACCAGGTCAAGGTCCAACGTATGACAAGGTGAAAAAACGCGGAATAGGTTTTTCACTGCATCCGGCATGGCATGCAGAGTGGCAGGAAGTCCGTCGTGGACATATTCCGGTTTCCATAACACTGAACTCTGACTGCACTGTGATTCTCGAAGCACCTACAATAGAAACCGGGACCGGCTCAAACACCTGCAACGTTCTTGGTTGTGCCGAGGCCTTGAATTTCCTGGGCATCACAACCGAAGATATCCACTGGAATCACGTAGTGAACACAGAAACCAGCCTGAAAGACTGCGTGCAGACTGACAGTGCTGTGTCCTATCTGCAGTCTGAAAAACTCGCCATTGCAGCCAAAGAAGTCAAAAAACAGATTCTGGAAAGGGCTGAACCCGTTCTCAAAGCAGAATCCAAAGAATTGGACATTATTGATGGACGTATTTTCATCCGAGAAACCCCGGATCAGGGCATCACCGTTAAAGAATTATTGTTTCAAGGCGATCTGATACCCATTGTGGCTCTTACGAATCAAACGCCCAATCCAAAAGAAACAGGCGTTCCTTACTTTGCCAATTTTGCTGAAGTGGAAGTGGATACGGATACCGGAAAAGTCAATGTACTGCATCTGGTGGTCATTAATGACTGTGGAACGGTCATGTTTGCCTCGGGTGCTGAAGCTCAGCAGGTTGGGGGTCAGGTCATGGGTCTGGGTGAAGCCCTGACCGAAGAAATCATCTATGATGAGATAACCGGTGTACCGCTTAATTTTAACTTTATTGATTACAAGATTCCGACTATGGCGGATATGCCTGAGATTGATCCCATTCTTCTTGAGATCTGGAAGGGTGCTGGGGAATACGGTGCATGTGGAATTGGCGAAGGCACCCTGACCTGCACACCGCGGGCAGTAATGAACGCAATCTACAATGCCATTGGTGTCAGAATTAATGATATTCCGATCAAGCCCGAGAAAGTGCTTCGGGCTCTGGGAAAGGTTTAAGGAGAAAAAAATGACTCTCAGAAACTTCAAACATATATCACCGACTTCTCTTAAAGAAGCCACGGCCGTCTTGTCTAAAGCAAAAGGAAAAGCGTCGGTCATTGCCGGCGGAACTGATTTGCTCGGTGTACTCAAAGACAATATTCATTCCGAATTTCCTGAGGTCGTGGTCGATCTCAAGACAATTCAAAACTTAAGCTATGTAAAGGAAAACAAGAAGGGGCTGCGCATCGGCGCACTGACAACCCTTAGTGAAATCTGTCAAAATGAAACGATTAAGGATAACTATTCTTTACTGGCACAAGCAGCTCATAGTGTAGCTTCACCCCAGCTCAGAAATATGGCCACCCTTGGCGGCAACATCTGTCAGGAGCCGAGATGCTGGTATTATCGAATCCCTGACGACCAGTTTCATTGCTTGAGAAAAGGCGGCAACCAGTGCAGCGCACTTCTCGGAGAAAATCGGTATCATTCGATCTTTGGCAGCGTCAGGGTCGCACAACCCGGCTGCTCCGAAACCTGCCCCGGTAACGTTCAAATCCCGGCTTACATGGACCAGGTTCGCAATGGAGACCTGCGCAGTGCTGCTTTGATTCTTCTGTCGAACAACCCCATTCCGGCCATTACCGGACGTATCTGCCCGCATTTGTGCGAAACACAATGCAATAGATCCGGCTTTGACGAAGCAGTTTCCATTCGAAATGTCGAATGTGTTGTGGGTGACTATATTCTTGACAACGCTGCCAAGCTTATTACACCGCCGGAAAAGCAGCGTAAGGAAAGCGTGGCCGTTGTCGGTGCGGGACCCGGAGGCTTATCTGCCGCCTATTATCTCAGAAAAGCAGGATTTAAGGTCACAGTTTATGATAAAATGCCGGAAGCCGGCGGCATGCTGACCTACGGCATTCCAGACCATCGTCTTTCTAAAGAGGTCATAAAAAAACAGGTCAAAGCCTTTGAGGCCATGGGCATTGATTTTAAGCTGAATGTCACTATTGGTCAGAAAGGAACCACCCTGCAAGACCTTCGCAAGAAATTCAAACACGTATTTCTGGCTTCCGGGGCGTGGGGGCAGAGAACCCTTACCATGGAAAAATCAGAGCTTCTCACTTCGGGCATTGATTTTCTGGCTTCCATCGGGCTTGGCAAAAAACCAGCTCCGGGTAAAAAAGTTCTGGTCATTGGTGGTGGTAATGTGGCCATTGATGTTGCCATCAGCGCCCGCCGTCTTGGCGCCGATCAGGTCACTATGGTCTGCCTGGAATCACGGGATACCATGCCGGCATATGAAGAAGAAATCGCAGAAGCCCTCCATGAAGGCGTAACCATCCAGCCGTCCTTTGGTCCGCATAAGATCATTGAAAAAAAAGGGAACCTGGAAGGGATGGAGCTTATTAGCTGTACCTCTGTATTTGATCAGACCGGCCAGTTTAACCCGAGCTTTGATTCTTCGGAAAAAAAGACGATTGAAGCAGACCAGATTTTTCTGGCCATCGGGCAATCCACTGATCTCTCCTACACCGATGATCAGATAGAAGCCAAACAAGGTTTGATTGTTATTGATGAAGACACCGGAGAGACCAACATTAAAAATATTTTTGCCGGCGGTGATGTCGTAAGCGGTCCGGCATCTGTAATCCATGCCGTGGCCGCCGGACGTAAAACAGCTTATTCTATCGCCGGCATCAAGCCTGAGTCCCATATGCCCATGGGTCAACCCCTTGAGGTGCATTCGGATACTCACAACAAATGTGATAGAACTTCAAACATAACAACGCAGGACAGCATCCGCGCCGAAGCGGCACGGTGCTTGAACTGTGGTTGTATTGCGGTTAATGCATCTGATATGGCTCCGGCTCTTATGGCACTTGGAGCAAAAATTAAAACCACCAAAAGATTGCTGAACGCGGATGACTTCTTTGCAGCAGATATCATGAAGTGTACTGTTCTTGATGATGACGAGCTTATAGAGGAAATTGAAATACCCGCACCATCAAAAACAAACAGGCAAGGCTATCAAAAATTTAGAATTCGTAATTCAATTGACTTTCCTATTGTGAGTCTTGCTTATTCCTTTAACCTGGATGATCAGGCAATGAAAGACGTCAATATCATACTCGGTGCTGTGGCTCCCATTCCATTGAAAGCCCGGGCTGTTGAAGAGTATCTTGAAGGCAAACCGATAACTGATGAAATAGTTATTGCAGCAGGAGATATTGCGGTGCAAGCAGTTGAGCCGCTTGCTAAAAATAAATTCAAAGTGCAGGTTGTAAAAGCTTTACTTAGGAAAATGCATGTGTAAACATTCATACCTTCCGGCGATCAGATCGGTCGCCGGAAGACCACACTTACTTCTAATAAATTTCATATTGGAAGGGCCAATTCAAGATTTTCTAACATAAACCTTGGCACTATATGGGAACCAGTGTCGAGACAACTAAAAAAAATTTAACTTAAATTAAGGAGATTCAAGATGAAACGACGCGAGTTTATCAAAAAAGTTGGAACTGGCACTATAGCAGCAGTGGCAGCTACAGCGGCAGTAACACCATCCGTAATTGCAGGCAAAAAAACAACCATCAAGTGGCGGATGCAGACCTATGCCGGTGCATCCCTGGCCGCACATGTTTGTAAGCCTTCAATTGATGCGTTTAATAAAGCTGCAAACGGGGAAATGGTGATAGAGCTGTACAATGCTGATCAGCTCGTTCCCACTGGAGAATTGTTCAGAGCAATGCAGCGGGGCACAATCGATGCTGTCCAGAGTGATGAAGACTCAATAGGGGCTCCTGTAGATGTATCTGTATTTGGCGCATACTTCCCCTTTGCATCACGCTACTCACTTGATGTCCCCGCGCTTTTTAACCACTATGGACTGAACGAAATATGGCAAGAAGCCTATTCTGAAGTGAAAAATGTCACCTGGTTGGGTGCAGGCTCCTGGGATCCTTGTAACTTCACTACCCGGGAACCCATCCGATGCCTTGCTGACCTCAAAGGAAAACGTGTTTTTACCTTCCCAACCGGTGGTAGATTCCTGAAAAAATTTGGTGTTGTCCCTGTTACACTTCCCTGGGAGGACGTTGAAGTGGCCATGCAGACAAAAGAACTCGATGGAATTGCCTGGTCAGGCATCACCGAGGCTTATACAGTCGGATGGGCTGATGTCAATAATTATTACCTGACAAATAATATCTCCGGTGCATGGATTGGATCATATTTTGCCAATTCCAAAAAATGGGATGCCCTGCCTGAACACTTGAAAACATTGTTCAAATTAACAATGGACAGTTCCCATTATCACAGACAATACTGGTATTGGTGGGGTGAAGCTCACTACCGTACAAAAGGTGGAAAGCTTGAACTTACTACTATTCCAGCGAACGAATGGAAAACAGTAGAAGATGAAGCATTAAAGTATTGGGATGAGATTGCGAAAAAAAGTAAAAGAAGTGCTAAAGTCGTTAAAATACTAAAAGATTACTCAGAAACCATGCGGGCGGCAGGTGCTCCCTACAGGTAAGCTTGACATATAATGGTTTAAAAATTATTCACTGCCTTCCCGGGCTTTTTGAAGAATATCGAGAAGGCAGTACCAAATTTATATTGAGCAAAATTGACCATATCAAAAAAGGAAATATAAATGCCCAATGCAATAAAAAATTATGTAAGGTATATTGACGCAATAAATCGAAGGGTGGGTAAATTTGCATTGTATCTGGTTTTCGTTATGATAGGTATTCTTTTGTTCTCATCAATTTCCAGAACATTCTTCAATACTCCCCATCTATGGACAATGGAAACAGCTCAGTTTACGATGGCCGCATATTACATGCTTGGCGGCGGCTACTCTCTGCTGCTTAGAGCCCATGTCAGGATGGATGTGTTCTATGAACGGTGGTCATCAAAGAAACGGGCGACAGTGGATACCTTTACTTCCGTATTCCTTATCTTTTACCTGGTAATTCTCCTGTACGGTGCCATTTCCAGTACTCACTATGCTATAGAGTATGGTCAGAGAAATTATTCATCCTGGGGACCTCCAATGGCTCCTATCAAGATTATTATGACAATAGGAATAATACTGATGCTGTTACAGGCAATAGCAACCTTCTTCAAAGACCTGGCAAAAATGAAAGGAAAAGAAATATGAGCCACGAATATATTGCATTATTGATGTTCTCAACCTTGATGCTCATGCTTGTATCCGGCCAGCGTGTCTTTGGTGCTGTTGGTTTTGTCGCAGCTCTTTCTGCCCTGCTTTTGTGGGGAGGTAGCGGTGCTGCGGAAATGCCCTTTAATGCGAGCATCAGTCTTTTGAACTGGTACCCACTGCTCACTCTGCCTTTGTTTATTTATATGGGCTATATGTTGTCCGAGTCAGGAATAGCCAGCGATCTCTATCGCATGCTACATGTCTGGATGGGATCGCTTAACGGCGGTTTAGCCATAGGAACAATTGTTTTGATGATTGCAATTTCAGCCATGAACGGATTAAGTGTGGCTGGAATGGCTATCGGCACAAGCATTGCCCTGCCGGAAATGCTGAAACGCAAATATGACAAGATCATGGTAACCGGTGTCATCCAGGCAGGCAGTTCCCTAGGTATCATGGTGCCACCCAGCATTGTTCTTGTACTGTATGGAATGATTGCCAGGCAGCCCGTGAGCCAGCTATGGCTGGCCGGTGTTGGTCCCGGTCTGCTGCTGGCAGGCCTGTTTGTGGTCTACATTGTCATTCGATGTAAACTTCAGCCAGAGCTAGGCCCACCACTGGCCATAGAAGAACGGCAAATGAGCTGGAAAGAAAAGTTCAGACTGCTTGGAGCTGGAATACTTCCTCTGGTTATTATTTTTTCAGTAACAGGACTTTTTATGATGGGCGTAACAAGCCTGGTTGAAAGTTCTGCAGTGGGAGCGGCAGCAGCGACCATCGCCGCCCTGGTCAAAAAACGGTTAACCCGAAAGGTAATGGACACAACGCTCCATATGACCTTAAGCGTCAGCTGTATGTTTATGTGGATTATTCTTGCTGCACTTTGCTTTGGTGCTGTTTTTGACGGTCTTGGTGCAGTGCGTGCTATTGAGATTCTGTTTCTTGAAAAATGGGGACTCGGCCCATGGCAGGTGCTGATCATGATGCAAATTTCCTACATTGTAATGGGTATGTTTCTTGATGACACTGCCATGCTGATCATTGTTGCTCCTCTCTATATTCCCCTGATAATCAGCCTGGGATTCAACCCGATATGGTATGGCGTTCTCTATACTGTAACCTGCCAGATTGCATACATGACACCTCCTTTCGGCTATAACCTGTTTCTTATGAAGGCCATGGCACCTCCGGAGATTTCACTGATGGATATCTACAAGTCGATTATTCCGTTTGTATTGCTTATGATTATTGGTCTTGCCCTTATTATGACATTCCCGCAGATCGCTATGTGGCTACCCAATTTATATTTTGGAAAATAGAATCCATTATCTGGTCCGTTAATGCCGAAGGGGGGTATTGACCCAAAAGGACCTTACGGAGCCAAGGAAGCCGGTATGTCCATTGCCATGTCAGCCGCCCAGGGGTACGGTGCGGCAGTCAGTAACGCCATTGGTGTCTACATGGACTCTTTTCCATTAACCCCGGACAAGATCCTTGCCGCCATTAAGGAAAAAAAAGCAGAAGCTACTCACCATGAAGAACACGAAGAACATGAAGAAAAAATTTAGTAAATTATCAAACCTTGTAATAGGGTGTGCAATTGAAGTTCATAAAACGCTCGGCCCTGGATTATTGGAATCCACATACCAACAGTGTTTAGCGCATGAATTAAGACTAAATGGTATTAACTTTCAATTAGAATATCCGTTGCCGGTTCAATATAAAAAAATTCAACTGGATTGTGGGTACCGTGTTGATCTGTTGATTGAAAAAGAGATAATTATCGAACTGAAAAGTGTGGAGACACTCAAGGCTATACATGAAGCTCAGCTATTAACTTATATGAAACTGGCTGACATAAAACATGGTTTTTTAATCAATTTCAATGTCAAACTATTGAAACAAGGCCTGAAAAGCTTTGTTTTATAGCCAGCCATGGGCGTGTTAAACTTCATGTCCTTCATGCTCTTCATGGTGAAAACAAATATAATTGATCACAACCAGGATGAAAATAAATGAAGAAGATCAAAGTTGAAGATGCAGTTGGAACGATTCTCGCCCATGACATGACACGGATCATCCGGGGAAAATTCAAAGGGGTTGGATTTAAAAAAGGACATATTGTACAAAAAAAAGATATCCCGGAACTCTTAAAAATCGGAAAGCAGTATCTCTATGTTCTTGATCTTGGGAAAGATCAGCTCCATGAAGATGATGCGGCCCGGAGAATTTCAAAGGCCATTTCAGATCAGGACCTGGAATTTTCCGAACCCCGGGAAGGCAAAATCAATATTACAACCCAACATGCCGGTTTATTAAAAATCAATGTTGATGCCCTGCTCCAGGTGAATAAAATGGGGAGCATCATTGTGGCCACACTGAAAAACAATTTTCCCTGCAAAAAGGGAGAGATCATCGCTGCCACACGGATCATTCCATTGACCATCCCCACAAAGAACATTGAATCACTTGAGCTGCTTACAAAAGAGACAGGAACCATTCTTTCGGTCAAGCCTTACAAATCCTTGAAAGTCGGTGCCGTGGTAACGGGTTCTGAAGTCTTTAACGGTCTGATCACAGATGATTTCGGTCCATCCGTGGGCAAAAAAATTACAG
>NZ_JAIOSW010000267.1 GCF_021107415.1 Desulfobacula sp. | reverse complement strand
GATTCAGACAGAACACTTAATACTTTGAATAAAGATTTTTTCATGTCCATGTGCTGATTCAATGCTTCACTGATTTCATACAAAAGCGAGACTTCTTCAAAAAATTTCATTCATAGTATTCCAAATAAGTGTTCATATAAGATATTGCTTTCATACCATTATTATTATAATTTATTAACAATCATAGTTGTTTGGATAGTATTGCATGAAATCTACTTTTATAACAAGATATAATGCTTTGGCAGGGTGAAAAATAAAGTCGGCCGGAAGCGGATTATCCGTTCACAGCTATGCAGTACTGCGAAACCAAAAATCAGGAGAAGATATGAGCACCAGCAATAAAATATGGAGAGACAAACACGGTGTCTGCCATGTTGAGGGGAAAGACAAGACAGACATCTTCAATCTAATGGGATATGTCCATGGAAAAGACCGGGGAATGCAGATACTTTTAATGCGTATTCTGGGACAGGGACGGGCATCTGAATTTCTTGATTCCAGTGATGAAATGCTTGAAATCGATAAGTTTTTCAGACGAATGAACTGGACCGGTTCAATTGCTTCACAAATCGAAAAATTCTCTCCCGACACAAGAGAAGTAATTGATGCATACTGCGCAGGGGTGAACAGGGCTTTTGCCCAAAAAATTCCATGGGAATTCAAACTTTTCAGGTTTAAACCTGAACCCTGGTGCATCAAAGACACTGTTCTTATCTCACGGATGATAGGTTATCTTACCCTTGCACAGTCCCAGGGTGAAATGGAAAGACTTTTTATCGAGTTTGTCCAGGCAGGTATGGATGAAGATCGACTGAACGAGCTTTTCCCGGGAATTCTTGGAGGGCTTGATATGGACCTTATAAAAAAGATAAAACTTGCCGACCGACTCGTCTCTCCGGCATCTCTCTGGAACATCGCCGCACCTGTGATGATGGCATCCAATAACTGGGCAGTCTCAGGAAAAAAGACAGCTTCGGGAAAGCCGATTCTCTCAAACGATCCTCATTTGGAAATAAACAGGCTTCCGAATATCTGGTATGAGATCGTATTAAAAACAAAAGACGGATATGCAATGGGCGGAACCATGCCCGGAGCCCCGGCCCTTCTTGTCGGTCGGAATCAGGATCTTGCCTGGAGTGCAACCTATACATTCATGGACGGCATAGATTCCTGGATTGAAAAATGCAAAGACGGCAAATATATGTGTGAGCCTGACAAGTGGAGCCATTTTATTGAAAGAAAAGAGACAATAAAAAGAAAGAAAAAAGATTCCGTAAAAGTGGTCTTTTACGAGAATAAGCATGGTATCCTTGAAGGAAATCCGAACGAGGAAGGGTATTATATTACTACTTCCTGGGCACCTGCCTTTTCAGGCGCTGTTACACTTGACAGCATTATTAAAATATTTGATGCAAAGACAGTTACACAAGGGATGGATCTCCTCGGCCGTGTAGAGACATCCTGGAATTTTATCCTTGCAGACAAGGACGGAAATATCGGCTACCAGATGTCCGGCCTGATGCCGAAAAGACGGGAAGGAGTCACGGGATTTGTTCCCTTGCCCGGCTGGGAAGAAAAAAATGACTGGCAGGGATTTGAAAGCCCTCAAGACCTGCCGCGATGCTATAATCCTGAAAGCGGCTATTTTGTTACAAGCAATCAGAATCTTAATGAATACGGAAATGTTCATCCTATTAATGTGGGTATGGGATCCTATCGTTCAGACCGGATTGGCAAACTTCTTTTGGAAAACAATGAAATCACACGTGAGACCATGTACAAATTACATTATGATGTATATTCAATACAGGCCCAATTGTTTATGAAGATTCTTGGCCCTCTTCTTCCTGATACAACCCAGGGGAAAATACTCAAAAACTGGAATCTTGAATACTCTGCTGATTCAAAAGGAGCATTTCTTTTTGATAAATTTTATAAAGCGCTTTACCTTCAGGTTTTCGGTGAGAACGGTTTCGGTACAGAGGCGGTTGAACATATTGATAAGCATACGGGGATGTTTAACGATTTTTATATAAATTTTGATAGGATACTCCTTTCTGAAAATTCAGTATGGTTTGGTAATAATACAAGAGAGGAACTCTATTTGAAGGCTGCCAAAAAGGCCCTGAAAGTTGAGCCTGAAAAATGGGGCAATACAAGAAAAGTAATGATGAAAAACATTCTCTTTGACGGCAAGCTCCCAAAATTTCTCGGTTTTGACCGCGGGCCGATAACCATTATCGGAGGCCTTGCCACACCACACCAGGGACAGGTTTTCGAAAGTGCCGGCAGGCAGACCACTTTTGCTCCGTCATTTAGAATGGTTATAGATCTTTCCACAGATGAAATAAATACCAATATGGCAGGAGGACCGTCTGACCGCAGGTTCTCAAAATGGTATTGTTCGGATCTTGAAAACTGGATATCAGGGAAATATAAAACAATAGCTGTGAATGCTGAGAAAAAGTTTAAAATATAAAATGAATAGACCATTTTTAAAAATTGGATTTTTAGGGCTGTTGGTGATCGGGATGGGCAGTGTGTTGTTGATGGTATTTCCTTCCAAAGCCCCATGGATGATGGATGGCTTTTTCACTCCTATCATTGCCTTTGAGTTTATACAATCGAAAAGCGAAGTTTACCAGCTTTTTGGTTCACCCGGCTCTGTGGATCAACTGTCTATGATCAAAGCAATGGATCTTGGAAACAGGCTGGATTATATTTTTATGGTTTTGTATGCTTCTTTTTTATTTTTCTTTTCATTTGTCTGCGCAAAAAATACCGGACAAAGATACTATTATGCAGCCAGCTTTCTGTCACTTGTTATCCTTATTGCCGATGCCATAGAAAACATACAACTGCTAAGGATAACATCGAAAATTATCCATCATGATTTTGGGAAAGAACTTTTCTTTTTGCACTGGTTTACATGGATAAAATGGGGAGGAATCACAATCGTTTTTTTGATTCTGGCACCTTATTTTTTTAAGGGTCGTATTTACTCAAAAGTGATTGCTGCCCTGGGGATCTCAAGTTTTATTTTATATATTTTTGCATATTTTAATCGATCTATTCTGAATGAATTTCTTGGTTTGTCTGTAAGTCTTATGTTTTTAATGATGATTGTTTATAGCTTTATTTTTAGGACAGAACCAGAAAAATAAGCACCTGTCCTTGTATTCCACTATGTCAGAATTCCACTTGATAAAATTAAATAATAATGGAATAATACGACTTTTTTTGGGAGATTTTAATAAAGGTCAAAATAGGTTTGCCATGGGTAAAAATCAATCTGTAAACATAAAAAAGAAGCGAGATCCCAACAAAACCATAGAAGTTTTATTTAAAATATCCGAAGCGGTCAACAATACCCGGGACCTGGATGAACTCTATCAAGTGATTCATACAAGTCTTGATGAAATTCTCAATGTTGATAATTTTTATATCGCTCTTCATCATAAAGAAAGGGATTCCATCACCTTTCCATACCATGTGGCTGAAATAGATGATAACCCCGATGAAATTTTGAATTTTAGTGAAACCGCATCTTTAACCGGTGAGGTCATTAAAGCCAGAAAACCGTTGATTCTTTTTAGACAGGATATAATCCGGCTTACCCATCAGCTTAAGAAAAAAGAAATTGGAACGATCCCTAAAATCTGGCTTGGTGCTCCTTTGATTATTAAAGACTGTGTAAAAGGTGCCATTGTCATTCAAAGTTATGAATCTGCAACAGCCTATGAGAAAAAAGATCTGGATCTGTTAAATTCGATTTCCCAACATATTGCCCTTGCCATTGAACGAAAAGAGTCGGATAAAAAGCTGACAGAGCAGCGAAAAACATTTGAAAAAATTCTGGAATCGTCACCCGTGGGGATTGCTCTGGGGCAGAACAGGATTTTTAAATGGGTGAATA
>NZ_JAIOSW010000435.1 GCF_021107415.1 Desulfobacula sp. | reverse complement strand
TGTTGAAAAGCTGGGGTTGGTTAAATTTGATTTTCTGGGGTTAAGAAATCTCACTGTTATAAAAAATTGTATCAACTTGATTAAAAAACAGGGAAAAACACCGCCGGATCTTTTAAATCTTGATTACAATGATGTTAAAACCTTTGAGTTGTTGCAACGTGCCGACACCACTGGTGTATTTCAGCTTGAAAGTTCAGGCATGAAGGATCTGATTTCAAGACTGAAACCGGCAAGTTTTTCAGATATTGTCGCTCTGGTGGCCCTCTATCGCCCGGGTCCTTTGGACAGCGGTATGGCAACCACCTATGTTGAGAGAAAACATGGGCATGAAGAAGTGGTCTATCTTTTTGATGAACTTGAGCCGGTATTAAAAGAAACCTATGGGGTTATTCTTTACCAGGAACAGGTTATGAAAATAGCCGGGGTGCTTGCCAACTATTCAATGGCGGATGCAGACGGACTTCGAAAAGCCATGGGGAAAAAAATTGTTTCCATGATGGAAGAACATCGAGCGCTGTTTCTGAAAGGAGCTAAAGAAAATAATCATGACCCAAAAAAGGCTGCAGAACTTTTTGATTTGATGGAGAAATTTGGTGGATACGGCTTCAATAAGTCCCATAGTGCAGCCTATGCCCTCATTGCCTATCAAACCGCGTATTTAAAGGCCAATTTTGCCCTTGAATTTATTGCTGCCTTAATGACCAGTGAGAGAAATAATTCCGATGCTGTCATCAAATACATAGATGAGTGCCGGGCTCATGATATTAAAGTTCTACCGCCGGATGTAAATAAGAGTGATGCCCATTTTATCGTATCTGATGGATGTATCAGGTTTGGTCTTGCTGCAGTGAAAAATATTGGTGATGCAGCCATTGAATCCATTGTTGAATCAAGAAACAAAGAGGGCGAATACGAAAGCATTTATGATTTTTGTGAACGGGTTAATGTCGGCAAGGTGAATAAAAAAGTTCTCGAGGCCCTGATCAAGTGCGGTGCGTTTGATTCAAGCAATACCAAACGCAGCCAGATGATGGCGGTTTTTGAAGATGCCCTGGAACATGGATCAAGGATACAAAAGGAAAAAGCCGATTCGCAATTGGATTTATTTGCAGATTCAAATATGGGAACTGCATTGCCTGTGAGCAGACCAAAATTGCCTGATATTGATGAATGGGAAGAAAGCATGCTTTTAGCCCTGGAAAAAGAATCTTTGGGTTTTTATATTTCAGGCCATCCCCTTGATAAATATGAAGAAATAATTCAAAAATATGCCAGTGTAAATTCTGTCAATATTCATGATATGGCTGATGAAAAAATGATCCGCATGGCCGGTGCTATAAAGGCCATTAAGCTTCACAAAACCAAAAAAGGGGATATGATGGCATTCTCTGCCATTGAGGATCAGGCAGGCTCCATTGAAGTCGTGGTTTTCCCCAATCTTTATGTTAAAACCCACATGCTCCTGGCTGATGAGGAAATTGTCATTCTGGAGGCCCAGGTTCAGAAGAAGGAAAACATTGTCAAGCTTATAGCAGAAAAAATTGTCCCCATTGAACAGGCTTCTTGCGAATGGACCAATGGCGTATTGATTAAGGTTGATGCTGGGGAGGCCTCTTTTGACACACTTGAAAAGCTTAAAGCCATAATTGAAAATTTTCCCGGTGATTGTAAGGCCTGTTTAAGAATAGATATAGAGGATAAGCCGCCTGTACTGATTAAACTCGCAGATGAGTATATGACCGGGTCTGACCCTTCCTTTTTTACAAAAGTGGAAGAACTGCTGGGCAAGGGTGCTATTGAAACCAGATGTGCCCCCGTTAAGGAGAAGCAAAAGAAAAATAAACCCTGGCTTAACAGAAAGAATTCTTAATTCTTAATTTTGAGTTTTTAATTAAAAACTCAATACTCGATACTAAAAATTAATTACCAATGGTCAGATTGTCAATTATCTGCCGGTTCCCGCCAACCTTTTGCACAATAGAAAGGGCGCTATCTTTTTCTTTTTGCGATTTAACAATACCTGTCAGTGTAATGATATTATTAATAGTATCCACATCAATATTGGTTGACCGGATATCCGGGTCTTTTAAAAGTTCTGTTCTTATTTTGCTTGTAAGAATGGTATCATTTAAAACCTGGCCAACACTGGTTTTACCGATAAGGAGCTGGTTTTCAACTCGTCTAACACCTTCAACCCCTCTTGCAATATCTGCTGCCATTCTTTTTTGAGATAAAGATTCAACCACTCCGATCAGGTAGACAACACCGTTTAATACATCCACATCAATGTGACGCGCTTTTACAAATTCATCTCCAATCATTTTTGTTTTAACAGTTGTGGAGATAATGGAGTCATCCATCATGGTACCAATGGAACGTTCATCTGTCGCTCCTTTATGTCCGCCATAGGCTGCACCACCAATAACCGCAGCACCACAGCCGGCAAAAATTAAAGAAATTATCAATGCAAAAGATAAAAGCAAATATCGGCAATCCATTTTAAGTCTCCTTATTCAAAATCATCCAGGTTAAGGTCATCCAGATCAGATAAATCCATATCCTTTAGTAAATCATCTTCATCAGGGATGATATCATCGTTGACAATTTTAGGCTCTTTTTTCTTGATTTTGGCCTGTTGAACCGCGATAATTTGTTTTTTTGGAAAAAATCTATCCTTTAACATCAGACCGGCCATATAAAGCAAAAAACCAAAACCTGCAATATTTAGAAGAATGATGAGTATTCCAATGATCTTTTTTAGCAGCATAGCAGTTAAGTTTGTTTGGTTAAAAGTTTGACGTATTAAGCAATTGTGTTTATATATAATCTTTAAAAATGATACAAGACTTTTGATTTTTTTATTTGAAAGGAAGATAAATGAGTTGGCTGGGCAAAATGATCGGGGGAACCATCGGGTTTGCATTGGGCGGCCCTTTGGGGGCTGTGGCAGGTGCAGCATTCGGGCATACGTTTGTGGATAAAAAAGAACAGGTATATCTTTCATCACAACCTGGACCACAAGCCACTCTCTCTTCAAATGAGGAGGCTCAGCTTGTTTTTTTCACTGCAGCGTTTTCCATGCTGGCTAAAATTTCCAAAGCAAATGGTCAGGTGACTGAAAATGAAATTTCTGCCATTGAAAGTTTTATGAAACAAGATCTTCAGCTTGATTTTAACAGCCAGCAGACAGCCATCAATATTTTCAGGCAGGCTGTCAATTCTTCTGAAAACTTTGATGCTTTTGCCAACCAATTTTATTCGGTATTCAGGACCCAACCCAATATTATTGAATTGATGATGGATGTGTTGCTCAGGGTATCTACTGCAGACGGAGGTATCTCAGTGAAGAAGACGCCATGCTCTTATCTGCCACAAGGATTTTTAATTATTCCACTGCAGACTATGCCAGGCTTAAATCAAAGTATGTTAAAGAAACCAATAAATATTATATTGTTTTGAAATGTGATGAAACTTCATCCAATGAAGAGATAAAAAAACAATATCGAAAGCTTGTAAGTGAATACCACCCGGATAAAATTGAAGCCAAAGGGCTTCCTGAAGAATTTATTAAATTTGCCAATGACAAATTTAAAGAAATTCAGGAAGCCTATGATACCATAAAAAAGGAAAGAGGAATTTAAGCCGGGTTTTACCCGATTTTTACCAGATTATTAAAAGATGAGGCCTTTTTCCTTGGCAATATTCATGTAGGTTTCAACTATATTGGCTGGAGGCTCAATTTTTTCCTTCTTTTTTTTATCCTTAAGAAACATGGCGTCAAACTCACACACCGTAACACAAAGACCGCAACCAATACATCGGTCTAAGTTTACGGTTGCAACGATCTTTTCTTCATCCATGTCAATGGCATCCATGGGGCAGATTTCCTCACAGGCCTGACATCCTGTACATTCATCTATTTTTACATTGGCCTGAAAATTTGAGCTGACAATTTTTGCAGGGGCTTCAAAATTTTTAATATTTTTCAGGATCTGGCAGCAGCAGTCACAGCAAAGACAGATATTGATTGGTTTTTTTGCATTGGACGGCTGGGGGACAAGCCCTTGTTTTACCCCTTCTTTGACAATCTCCAAAGCCTCTTCCCGGGATATGGTGCGGCCGATACCCCGGCTTTCATAGATATAGGCACCGCTGCCAAAAATCAGGCAGGCTTCACTCAGTTTACCACAGCCTTTTCCCATGATATCATGCTCTTTTCTGCAAATACAGGGGGCCACAAGGATTTTTGATTGGGATTTTATGATATTTTCAACTTGCTCATAATTCATGATATCTAATTCAGTGCTGACCGATTTTAAGACTGGTATGACACTGGACTGCTGGGTTTTATGTTTATACTGCTCATTCATAAGGATAGGAACATATTCATTGAAATCCTTAATGAGTTCTTTGGTCAGCCTGTTGACCTGATATTCCCAGATTCCGACTACAAAATGAAGGAGTCTAAAGGTGTTAACACCCTCTCGATTTACATGGATAATCAATCCTTTTTTGCCCATTTCAATTAACAGGGGTTCTATGTCTTTGGGATCCTTGTTGGCTTTTTGAGCAATGGTTTCGACTGTTTCAAACATAAGAACAAGGGATAAATCAAGTTCGGCCTCTTCTTTAGTAAAAAGCTGTTTTAAAATTCTAAGTTCAACCCCTGATTCGGTTTCAGGAAAACCGCTGGGTGTATTGTCAAGGTGGACAGCAAGCTTTTTGTAAACATCTTCCATGGTGTAAATCTCCGGTACATTAAAATTAATCTGCAATTTTTCCCATAAGGTTCATGGCACTATCACACTGTTCAGGGATAAGATCAATAATTTTTCCTTTGAGATCAAGTGCCCTATTTAGAAAGACTATTAAATAATTGGATGTGACAGCTTTAAGCAACCCGGTTTTTGCATCAAGCTTATGCTGCACAAGACCTTCGAGTTTTTTGTTCAAATTGATGTTAATAAAAGCTTTCCTTTTTATTTTGTCAAGTTCCCGCATCATTGCACATCGTTGCTTAATGATTTTTGGGTCAACCTTATTATTAAAATGATAGGCAGGTGTTCCTTTTCTGGCAGAAAATGGAAAGACATGGAGATAGGATATGGGAAGCTTCTCAATTATTTTATATGTATTCTCAAACTGTTTTTGGGTTTCTGAAGGGAATCCGATCAATGTATCTACACCAATACCGGCGCTGGGAACTTTTTCATGAATTTTATGGATAATTTCTTCAAAAAGCGAAGCATCGTAGGGCCGTTTCATTTTTTTTAATATATCATCATCCCCGGATTGCAGGGGAATGTGGAAATGGTCACATAAAATATTTTCCTGTTTGGCAAGATTAATAATACCATCATTGATTTCTCCAGGTTCAATGGAACTGAGCCTTATTCTGTGAACAGGTCTTTCATCGTTAATTTTCTCAAGCAATTGCAAGAGCGATGATTTCTTTTTAAAGTCAAGGCCATACATGCCTGTATGGATTCCAGTGATGATGACCTCTTTAAATCCTGAATCATTCAATTCTCTTAAATGTTGAAAAACGTCTTTTTCCGGCATGCTCACGGAAGATCCCCTGGCATGGGGAACAATACAATAAGTACAAAACGCGTTACAGCCGTCCTGTATCTTTAGATATGCCCTTGTCATTTCACCTTTTACAGCATGATCAAAGCTTTGAAAAGTGTTTGCCTTGCTGTGATCAGTCTTTTTAAATGTCAAGGGGGACTTGTTCTCACAAATAGATGCAATATGTTTTGCAATCAGAATCTTATCTTTATGGCAGACAATCTGATCAGCCTGATCAATTCGGTCAATTTTTCTTATTTGCTCAGGATCGGTCTGGGCATAGCATCCTGTGACAATGACCTTTGCATCGGGGTTTTCCCTGATAATTTTTCGAATGGCCTGTCTTGACTGCATACCGGCTTTGGATGTAACAACGCAGGTATTGATAATGAATACATCTGCCTTTTGTTTTTTTTTGCCCTTTATCCAGCCCTGTTCTTCAAGGCTCAATGCAATACCATCGCTTTCATATTGATTGACTTTGCATCCTAATGTTTCTATATAAAATTTTTTCATTGAATTATACCAGCTCCCAATACCCTGGTATCTTTATAAAATACTGCTGTCTGTCCCGGAGTAATCGCATTCTGGGGTTCATTAAAAACAACCTGGCCACAAGATCCGTTTAAGGTGAGCGTTGACAAGGCACCTTTGTGGCTGTATCTGATTTTAGTCATAATATCAGGAATAATTTTTCGGTCTGAAAAATTCCAATTTATCTGGCCAATTTTAAATGTTTGTCCAGATAGATCTTTTTTAAAACAAACCTTCAGGATATTGTTTTTTATATCAATCTGTTTAACATAATAAGGCTCTTTTGCCGGGCAATCGATACCGCGTCTTTGCCCTATGGTATATTTGTGAAGGCCCTTGTGACGGCCCACTATTTTCCCGTTATGGTCCACAATATTGCCGGATTGAGGGCGAATTCCCTGTTTTCGAAGAATAAATTCAGGAAAATTATTGTCATGTATAAAACAGATATCCTGGCTTTCACTGGGGTGAGTTGCCGTTAAATTTTTTGATCCGGCAAATTGCTTTACATCCTCTTTTGTCATTCCTGACAAAGGAAAAATAATTTTTCTAAGCTGGTTTTCAGATAACAAGGAGAGAAAATAGCTCTGATCCTTTAAAGGATCACTCCCTTTTTCAAGATAGCAATGGGAAATTTTTTTATATAGAAAAGAAATCGGGTTGATAATGGTGGCATAATGGCCGGTAGCCAGAAAATCTGCTCCCATGTTTTGGGCGTGATGCAGCAATTTACCAAATTTTATCTCTTTGTTACAGATGATACAGGGGTTTGGCGTTTTGCCTTCAAGATAGGTCTCGACAAAATATCGAATAACTTTTTTTTCAAAGTTTTTTGAAAGATCAATGCTGGTAACAGGAAATCCGAGCTGTTTTTCAAGCAGCAGAAGATCTACAGGTTCTTTTTCATAACCGGTTGTAAAATGAATACCAAAAATATGTTTGTATTTGAGTTTTAAGAGATATCCGGAAACAAGAGAATCAATCCCACCACTTAAGGCAACTGCAATAACCGGGTTTTTCATCAAGCAACTTTTTGTGTTTCTGTAAAGAACAATCCCATGGCTCTCGTCGGACAGGTTACAATACAAAGCTCGCACACACTGCACTTTTCCTTGTCAAAAATAACTTCCATTTCAGGTCGTTTGATATAGAGTGCATCTGTCGGACAAACTGCCGTGCATGCCCCGCAATGGGTACAGATCTCTTCATCTTTGTAAATTTGATGTTCAGGACTGGATACTGACACTCCCTGGTCTTTTAAAAATTTTACCCCTTTGTTAAAAGCGATTTTAGACCCTGATGAAATCTCCAGAACCATATACCCCTCTTTTTTATTGGATATTTTGGCACTCAAAATATTAAACAAAAGGTCAAATTTTCTTGTTAACTGACAGACCAATGCTTTTTGGGCAACTTTTGCCGGAAAATTGAGTATTATTATTTTCGAATACAATACAGCCTCCGATTTATAAGCTATATAAATAAATTTCTTTGACAAAATCATGACTTTAAGTATTATTGACTAATAGGTCAAGATTAATATCAGCAACATTATATTTTATAATAAACACAACAAATAAACAATGTTGTTTTAAAGGTTTGATCCATGAACAGGTTTGCATTCAAATTATCCAGCTATACCCTTAAAACTTTTTCCGGTTTTTCAAAGGCAAATATCAAAATCTCGGGAACGCATAATATCCCCGATGGTTCGGTTATTTTCACAGCCAACCATTTTACAAGGATTGAAACAATTTTTCTTCCTTATCACATTCATAACATCACAAAAAAAGAAGTCTGGTCCCTTGCTGCGGCAGAATTATTTGAAGTGCCTGTTTTACAAGGATTTTTAAATAATCTGGGTGCGGTATCAACAAAAGATCCCCACAGGGATGATCTCATTTTAAAAACATTATTGTCAGGAGATGTTCAGTGGATTATTTTTCCTGAAGGCATGATGGTTAAAAATAAAAAACTGATTAAAAAGGATCAGTTTTCCCTGACCGATGAGGGGGTAGTCAGGCGACCCCATACCGGTGCTGCCATTGTGGCCCTGCGCTGTGAATTTTACCGTGAGCGCTTAAGAAGAATGAAAGACATGGGTGAGCCTGAATTTGAAAGGCTTGTTCAAACATTTGAAATTAAAAATATTGATCAGGTCCTTACCCGGGAAACACATATTGTCCCCGTCAACATAACCTATTATCCAGCAAGCCCAAAAGAAAATATCTTAAGCAAAATAGCTCAGATTGTGATGAAAGAGCCGTCCAAAAGAGTTATGGACGAGTTAATGACCGAAGGCAGTATGCTGTTTACCAATGTGGATATCAATATTCGATTTGGTGAACCTATTAATATTAAGGAATATTTAAATGATTCCTATATTGAAAGCATGCTGACGGTCAAACGGAAAATCAAGTTTGATGATGATATCAGCTCAAAGCAGATTACACGGCAATTTTCCATCACAATCATGGAAAAATATATGACAGCCGTATATGCCATGACAACACTCAATTATGATCATGTCCTGGCATGTATTCTCAAGCATTTCCCCTACAGAAAAGACGGTATTAATATATATGAATTCAAGTGTAAGGTGTATTTCGCAATTTGTTGGCTTGTGTCCAATCAAACATGTTGCGTGTCCGATGCTTTTTTGAAAAATCAAATCCATCTTTTGACAGATGACCGGTTTAAACGATTTGCTGATTTTTTTACCATTGCCCAAAATACAAATGTTATTGAAATTAAAGAGGGTAAAATATTTAAAGATCAGACCAAATTTATCACCAAATCAGATTTTCATACCATCAGGATAGAAAATCCCATCCTTGTCATGGCCAATGAATTGGAACCCATAAAAGAGGTTGAAAATTTTTTAAAAAAGGTTGCTCAAAAATCGCGTGATGAAATTATTGACCTTGTGAAAGATTGTATCATAGAAAAGATAGAGAAGGATTTTTCCCTGGATTATGATGATCACTATATTGAAGAAGAATCAAAGGAAAGAAGAATTGGAAGACCGTTATTTCTTAAACATGAAAACCCAATTGCAGGCATCTTATTGATTCATGGTTATATGGCAGCCCCTGAAGAAATGAAAGCCTTTGCACACTATCTATATGAAAAATCTTTTACGGTATATGTACCAAGGCTGAAAGGGCATGGGACTGCGCCTGAAGACCTTGCAAAAACAAAGTATGAACAATGGATAGAATCTGTTGAAGAAGCCTTTGTTATCTTGAGGCATTCATGTAAGAAAATAATTGTGGGCGGTTTTTCAACCGGTGCCGGACTTGCTTTGGAATTGTCCACGCGGCTGGATGATATTGAGGCTGTTTTTGCAGTTGCACCTCCCATGAGACTTCAGGATTTAGGGTCATATTTTGTCCCGGCCATTGATACCTGGAATGCCATGATAAAAAAGATTCATTTAGATACCATTGCAAAAGAATTTATTGAAAACCATCCTGAAAATCCCCATATCAATTATGTCAGAAATCCTATTGCAGGCATCCGTCAGCTTGAAAAACTTATGGAACACCTTGAATCCAAGCTGAAAACCATAGATAAGCCGACTCTTGTGGTCCAATCCAGGAAAGACCCTGTGGTGAACCCCAAGGGAACTATTAAATTATTTGACCGATTAGGATCTGATATCAAGGAGTATTATATTTTTGACTATGATGGTCATGGAATCCTGATAGGGGAGGGTGTTAAAAGAGTTTACAAGGCCATTGAAAATTTTATTAAACAATGGGTTTAATTTAAATTTTATATAAATATTTATAGTTAAGGGTTTTGGAAAGCCGAGCTTTAGGCATAATTTTGCAATACTTAAACAAATGCATTAAATATTTCAACTCATAATAATGGGAGATAAAGTATGATACAAAAAGCTACATTGGGAATGATTTTTGTACTGGTCTTTATAGCATTCGCCGTCCTGCCGGTAAATGCAACTGATGATGCCTTTGAATACATAGACGGTCCAACAGGCGGTGGTTTGGATACCATACTCTATTACGAGGTGGCCAAGGATTATACAATTGATATAAAAAAATATTTAAGTGTTCTCAGTGAATTGCCGGGGCCCTATTTTAAATGGGATAGAACTGAAACACAGCGCCAAATGCTTTTGCAGCAGTTAGATGCTATCAGTCGTGTATTAATAAAATGGGAGTTTATTGAGTTGGAGGCTGGTGTATTAACCGTAAAAAAAGGGTATCGATGGGATGGCGCATCAACGCCTTGGAATACGCTAAATATTGCCAATAATCGAGAGTTTTATATCCGTTGTTCGTGTATACATGATTCGATGTATGATCTGATGCGGATGGGATATCTTGATCACGACAGGATAGGCAATAATTTTAATGACAGTGGATTTAGAAATCGATTAATTGCAGATATTTTATTGTATATGATCGTGGTTGATGACGGAAGGGACGAATGGTGGGCACAAAATGTTGATTTCGAATTTGTAAGAGCGGGTGGATTCGCTAAAACACATGATGATGACTTATTAAGCCCGTTTAAATATCATGTTTCAAAATTAACAACATGGGCATCAGAAGGGAATGTTGATCTTCGCTTCCTGCCTGCTGATATTTCATTAAATGATCCAAATCATTACGGTCATTTGATTCATCCTTACCATATTTATCGGTGGAGGATTGGTGGTTCGCCTGTCCCGGAGTTGCTCGCCACAATTGAGAATTTTAATCCTGCTATGCCTGATTATTACAATAAGGAGTGGGATGTTTTTTATACTGATACTGATGTTGACAATGCTCAGGTTTATATTTACAAAGCTGTGTCGGCGATTGACGAGGATAGCCTAGGTTGGAAAGACAGACATCATGATCAAAGCAATGCAGAGGCAGTCGCAATACCAGTGGGAAACGGTAATGCACTGGTTCTGGATGGCATCAATGATTATGTTGAGGCAAATCTTGTTTCCAATGATCTTAGAGCTCGAGGCTATTTATTCTCAGTCGAAGCTATTACAGCCGAAGCCATTACATTTGAAGCCTGGGTGTATCCTGAGCCTCAGGCTGGTAAGGCATCTGTTCTAGCGTTTAATACATCCTCAGGTGGTAATTATAACTTGTTAATGTACGATGGAGATAATCAAAAGTTTTGTTATTTTGATAACATTAGAGGTTTTATCCAAAGCACCATTGAATCTTTACCAGGCCATTGGTATCATGTGGCAGTGGCAATCAAAATAGCGGCTCCCCATGGCCCATATAGAGGCACTTTGTATGTGAATGGTGAGGAGCAGGTGACGTTTACCCCCTCTATAACACCGTCAAGAACAGCATTATTCAGTATCGGTCAGGAATGGGACTCTGGTTCAGCCTCAAATCATTTCAAGGGAAGGATAGATGAAGTCCGCATCTGGAATAATGAACTGTCACAGGCTGACATTCAGGCTGGTATGTGGTTTCCGATGAAGGGTGATGAAGAAGGGCTGATAGGTCTCTGGCATTTTGATGAGCCGTCAACCTTGAGGAGTGCTTTTGATGCTACAACCAATGGTAATGATGGGACTTTATCCGGCTACAATGCACCCGACACAGCGTTTGTACCTTCGGGCGCGATGAAATTTGGAGATATCGACGGTGATGGAGATGTGGACGGTTCTGACCTCTCAGGATTAGCCGGCGGCATAGTTGCCGGTGACTATGATGTGAGGCTTCTTGCAGGCTTTGCAGGGGAGTATGGTATAACAACCAATTAAAATCCCTCGGAGTTTTATTCCCCGCCGCTTGCGGCGGGGAAATATGAATCTATTTATGTTCTTCAACAATCATCATTGTGGCTGGATCAAGTCTGAACTTTTGATCGGTTCTATCCCCATTTTTTAAAATAATTGCTTCTATTTTATCTTCCACAGGCTGAAGGAAAATGGCTTTGTCAAACTTGTCTTTATTCGTTTCAAGCTGGATAGGAAATCCATTTTCACAAAGTTCTTCATCTCTGTGGCTCTTCATGGAGAACCAGATAAAAATGGAAAATTCACGGTTCAGATTTTCAAACTCTTCAAGGACCTTTGAAATATCCTTGTCAAAATTTAATCCGTCAATGATCATGATGGATGGCAAAGTAAGATCAGCTTTTTTAAAACTTTTAAGATAATCCCTGATCTTCCCGGTATCAAAGGTGGATTCATTATAACTGATCCCGACTTTATTGGGTTTGATATCTTCCCATAGCCGGACGGCTTTCTGGGGATCAATATACCCGATATAGTCGATAAGATTTGTATATCCTTCTTTATATCTTAAGTTTATTTTTTCCATAGGGTCATCCAGGCTGACATGGAGAATTTTTTCATTGTTTAATAATTGTGTCAAGGCGATCTGAACCAAAAAACTGGTTTTTCCAACACCGGCCCTTGAAAGAACTGCACCGAATTTGCCGTTTTTTATATTTTCAATCCCAATGGTTTTTGAAACCGGGGTTTTAAGAATGAGATCTTTTTTTAGCATATTTCCTCTCTTTATATAAAAGTCTTATTATTTTTGTACTTTTTCTTCATGTTTTTTTCTGGCAATCTCTTCTGCAATAGACTGCGGCACCTGTTTGTATGTTGAAAATTCCATTGTAAATTGCGCTTTTCCCTGGGTAGCAGATCTAAGCACAGTAGAAAAGCCAAACATATCAGATAAGGGCACCTGGGATTCAATGACTGACATGACACCTTCTTCCTGGGAGCCTTGAATAATACCTCTTCTCTGGTTAATCAAACCCATGCAGCCACCCTGGAATTCATTGGGTGTTTCAATGACAACCTTCATAATGGGTTCTTTGATAACGGATTTTGCTTTGGCATATCCTTCAAGAAAGGCTCCTCTTGATGCTGCTTGAAACGCCATCTCTGAGGAATCAACTGCATGGTAGGCACCATCGTCAATAGTGATTTTAATGCCGGTAACAGGGAACTCAAGTTTCGGGCCTTTACCCATGCACCCTTGAAATCCCTTTTCACAGGCCGAGATATATTGTGTGGGAATTCTGCCGCCTGTAATCTTATTTACAAATTCAAATTCTTCCTCACACGGCTCAATAAATCCGGCCACACGACCATATTGTCCTGCGCCGCCGGTCTGTTTTTTGTGAGTATAGTTAAACAGAGCCTTCCGGGTAATGGTTTCCCTGTATGCAACCCTTGGCTGGCCGGTTTCTACCTCGGCGTCATATTCTCTTTTCATTCTCTCAACATATACTTCAAGGTGGAGTTCACCCATACCCTGGATAATGGTATCGCCGGTTTCATGATCCATATAAGTTCTGAAAGTCGGATCTTCCTTGGTAAACCGGTTTAATGCCTTTGACATGTTAATCTGGGCTTTATTATCCTTGGGTACAATGGAAAGAGAGATAACAGGGTCCATGACATGCATGGCCATCATGGTATAATTGATTTGTGGAGATACAAAGGTATCTCCCGAGGCACAGTCAACACCGAACATGGCACCAATGTGACCGGCAGGAATGGCATCAACCTCTTCCATTTGTGCGGAATGCATCCGGATCAGGCGGCCGGCTTTCATTTTCTTGCCGTTTCTGGAATTAATCAATGTATCGCCTTTATTAATACATCCTTGATAGACTCTGATATAAGTCAACTGGCCATATTGACCGTCTTCCAGCTTAAAGGCCAATGCCACGGTGGGTTTATCAAAATTGCTTTCAAGAATAACGGTTTCTTCATTGTTATCAAGGTCAATGGCTTCATTCTCGATGTCAAGGGGGGACGGAAGGTAATTAAGCACTGCGTCCATTAACGGCTGAACTGCTTTGTTCTTATATGCAGACCCAAGAAAAACAGGGGTCATCTGCCTTGCAATAGTTCCGGTTCGAACAGCAGTCATGATTAATTCTTCTGTGATTTCTTTTTCTTCCAGAATGGCATCGGTAAGATCATCAGAGAAAAGAGAGACAGCATCAATCATTTCTTCCCGTGCTATTTCAGCATCCGCCATCATCTCAGCCGGGATATCTTTAATGACTACCTTTTCACCATTATTACCTTCAAAATAATTGGCTTTCATGGAAACAAGGTCAATGATGCCTTCATGTTTATCTTCAAGTCCTATGGGAAGTTGCAGCATGACGGAATTATGTCCTAACTTATCTTTGAGCTGTTCACTCACCTTAACAGGATTTGCACCGGATCTGTCACATTTGTTAATATAGGCAATGCAGGGAACTTTATATCTTTTCATCTGCTGGTCTACGGTAATGGATTGTGACTGGACCCCGGATACAGAGCACAGAATCAGTACAACCCCGTCCAGAACTCTTAAAGACCGTTCAACTTCAACTGTAAAGTCAACATGGCCCGGGGTGTCAATAATATTAATGTTATTTTTTTTCCATTCACAATATGTAGCAGCCGATGCTATGGTAATGCCTCTTTCTCTCTCAAGTTCCATGGAATCCATGATGGCGCCGGTACCGTCTTTGCCCCTGACTTCATTGATCTTATGGATTCTTTCAGTGTAAAATAGAATTCTTTCAGTCAGTGTGGTCTTACCGGAATCAATATGAGCACTGATTCCAATATTTCTTACTCTCTTTAGATCTCTGATCATTTTAAAATCATCCTTATGAATATAAAATTCACCTTTGCACAATTTTAGAATGCAATTATTGTCAAAGGCTTGCCATAGTTTAATATTGCTAAATTATTACGATTTTGTTAATGTGAACCCGAAGTTAAACTTAGCTTATAAAGTCGAATATATTATATTTAAACTGTTAATATGTCAAGTAAAAATTATAAATTGTGACTATTCTATCAGAACAATCCATTCGGAAATTTAAACAGCACTTAAAGAACGGATCAAATGATCTGGGAATCAAGGTTTCTGAACATCAGGTGGAGTTGATGACCCTTCATGCAAAAGAGCTTTCGGCATGGAATAAAAAAATAAATCTTACTGCTATTAAAGACCCTTTGAAAGTTGCAGAAAAACATTTTATTGATTCCATTGCCCCGGTCTCTTTTTTTGAAAATGAAAAATGTCTTATGGATATAGGATCAGGGGGAGGATTTCCAGGGATTCCAATTAAAATAATGAAGCCTTCATTAAAAGTTATTCTGATTGATTCCTCTCGAAAAAAAGTCAATTTTTTAAAGCATGTGATACGCACCCTGCATTTGGAAAATATTGATGCCATCCATTCAAGGGTTGAAGACCTTCATGGGAATAAAGTCTATAAAAATAAGTTTGATGCCGTTATATCACGGGCTTTTACTGACCTTTCAAACTTTGTAGAGCTTGCTTTTCCGTTTTTAAGTGATAAAGGCTCAGTTTATGCCATGAAAGGAAAAAATGCTGAAAAAGAGATCACATCTGAAATTTCAAAAAATTTTGATTTTAAAATTGATCATTATCTATTACCGTTTGAAAAATCAGATCGATATATGATCAAATTATTTGCTAAACGCTGATTTTACTCAGACTTTATACCCGTTCAGGTTAGCTCACCTTTCCGTCGCTGGATGGAACGTCTTGACAGGCTCTATGCCGGACTTCACTTGTGACGGAAAAACTCGCTGCGCTCAAACAATTCCCGTCACTTAACGTTGCGCCCGACAGAGCCTGTAACAAAACTTTCCAAAATGCTCCGTAAAGGCGAGCTAACCTGAACTGGTCTCTGTGCCAGGAATTTAATATTCAGCACAACTTTTTTAAAAAATTAACATGAATTGATGCACATTTTTGAGAATTATCAAATCCTATACTTTAATACTTTCTTTGAGAATCCCTCAATTATATTTAATTAGTTGAATATCTGCGTAATAGATGAAATTTTCACCAACCACAAGATGTTGTGCCGGGCTTTATTTCAAAAATCCTGGGACTGTTAATAATAGTCAACACCCTTAAAATACAGGCCTCCCCTGCTGATAGATAGACATAGTCCACAGTGAAAAAACTTAATGATACCGATACAAATCAAAACTGTTTTCCATTAAAAATTGAAGCCATATTCATGCAAGAAATCATGAGATTAAATTATCTGATACTCTTAACCAAGAAAACAGGGTTTGATCAGGAATAACTGAAATTCATGTAAATTTACTATATTTTATTGATTTCACAGCGATTAAGCGATATTGAGATGATGGTACGGTTTGTAAATGCTTAAAAAGACCGGGAATAATTACTCAGGACTAATTGAAATGGATACAACCGTAAAAAATAAAATAAAGAAGTCTCCAAACTTTTCGTTTCTTTCTGAACACAGCAAGTTAACTAACGAATGTGCTATAAAACCTATGCGGTATATTTTTATCTCTGGAATTCGGTATTGATAAAACTATATCCGTTTATTGAACAGTTAACACAAGAAATGGGTACCATAAATGTAGATATTTTTTCTGAAAATAATACTGTGATTTTTAATGATCAAATTTTTAAATGACATTAATGATATTTAGGGTCCGGACTATTGATAGCATGCTAATAGCTCTGTAGAGGGAATTTATGTCGACAAATACAACAGCCGCTGAAGTGATAGATAAAGTTGATCTAACCAAGTTGCTACCAAATTTTAAATTAGTTCTAAATGGGTTCCCACAAAGCGCTGATGAACTAAGTGCATGGTTTATTGTATTACTTTTGGGTGTTTTTACTTTATTTTCAATCCCATCTATTTGGAAATTATATAAAACATTTAGACGAATTAACTGGTTAAAAACCCTGTTGAAGGGGTACAGTTCAGAAACAATAGCAGAAAATAGACAAGAATTTATAGATAAAGCCAAAAAGGTAAAGCATGGAGCAGGGCACTTATGGTTAGAATTCGATGAGACACTAATCGAAGGGGATAAAAATAATAAAATTTGTCTTTTTAATACCTTTGATGCGGCATATTTTTTTAACTCATCAACCCTTGCCTCTGGGATTGTAGGTAGTCGACTTGTAGCAGCTGTGCCGGGTTTTTTAACTGCAATAGGCGTTATTGGAACTTTTGTTGGGCTACAACTTGGTCTGGCGCAGCTCAATATTGCCAATGATGTTTCCGTTGATGAAATGAAAACAGGTGTTGCCGGGGTTATCAATGGAGCGAAGATTGCTTTTATAACATCCGTTTGGGGTGTATCCCTCAGTGTTTTGTTTAATATTATTGAAAAAAACATTGAACGTATAGCGAGAACAAGAATCACTCGATTACAAAATTTAATTGATAAATTGTTTGATCGAATTAGCGCGGAAGAACAACTTCAACGTATTGCACATGACGGTAAACAATCAAGGGAAAGTCTTCAGGGTCTTGCAGAAAAAATCGGATTAAAAATGCAGGAATCTTTAATCCAAGTAACGGAAGGAATTCAATCTGGATTGGAAGCGAGTCTGGAAAAAATCATGGCACCTGCTATTAATAAGCTGGTGGATGAGACATCGGATGGCAACCAGAAAGCCTTGGAAAATCTACTTGAAAAATTCATGGAGAAATTTGGTGTAGAAGGGAATCAGCAAAGGCAGGCAATGGATGATGCCTCAGATAAAATGAACATCTCTTTGGCGGGATTCGGAACTTCAATGCAGGCGTTTCTTGATAAAATGGAAGATTCTCAAAATAGTGTTGCCCAAAAAGAAGAAGAGCTGATTCAAAATATTTCATCTCAAGTAAACTTGTTGGTTGAAAATACTAATTCTCAGAATAAGGTCTTATCTGAATTTATTAAAAACACATTTGGAGAACTTTCTAGCAAACTAAATGACAGAGATAAAGTTGCAGCAGATAGAGAAAGAAAGCGTGGTGAAGAATTCATAAATCAGACAAGCAAAATGAAAAAAGGTACGTCAGCTCTATTAGAACGAATTGATCATGGTTTAAAAACTCAATTCCAGGAGACAAGGGAGTTACTAAATCAGGGGCAATCTCTCCAAAGTTTAATAAAGGAATCAGTTTCAGCAAATACTGAAGCAACTAAGTATATGAAGGAAACATCTTCCGAACTAAGCTCAACGGTTAACAAATTAAAAACCTTTGGTGGATATATACATCAGGCCGGAGTTAAACTATCAGATACAATTACGGCAGCAGTAGCAAGCACAGAGACGCTTGCAAAAGAAAATCAGGCCAGTACTTCGGAGATTAAAAAGATCTTTGACCGTATACTGGAAAGCTCAAATGACTTCAATACCCTTATTCAGAAAATGAAAAACTTGGTAGAAACCGCGGGTACTATGTTTGACAACATGGATGATCAGCAACATTCATACCTTGCCCATTTGAAACAGAATGTGGAAGAGTTAGCTGTAAAAATGAGTAATTTGCTTAAAGACTACGCCACCCAATCGAACGGCCAAACAGCACGACATCTTAAAATTTGGGCTGAAGGAACTACACAATATGCTACTAATATGAATAATGCAGCCCAGGCGCTTGCGTCTGTTGTAGACGACATAGAAATAAAGCTGGGACGTTAATATGTATAGAAGATTTTATCAAAGCCAAGCCACAGTTGATGAAGAAAATCCATACTGGGTCTCTTTTTCAGATTTAATGTCAGCCCTTCTTGTCATTTTTATTTTGGCAGTTGTTGCCTTGATTATCGAATTGACTCAAACCCAGAAAATCATTGAGCGGGATATCGAGGAATTACGCAATGCTCAAAATGCGAGAAGAATGATTTTACACGAGATTAAAGATGAACTTGCCTCCCAAAATATCAGGGTTGAAATAGCTGATAATGATACCGTCTTGAGGATTCCTGAAAGTACCCTGACATTTGATTCGGGTCATGATGAAATTCCAGAAAACGAAGTGGTTCAAAAAGCTGTTACTGCAATTGGAATAGCATTGCACCAAGCCATTAATAAAGCCTTCAGTGATACAAATAGACAAATGCGATTTAAATACCTGGATACGGTTTTTATAGAGGGTCATACTGATAGTGTGCCTTCTAAAAGGATCAAGGGTAACTGGGGATTGTCGACATATAGAGCAATTTCTCTATGGGAATTTTGGGAAAAGCACCTTGACCTTGTACCTAATTTTAATGACATGGTTAATGCATATGATCAAAAATTATTTTCCGTAAGTGGCTATGCTGCATCACGCAGGGTACAAACGGTTGAGGAGACTATGGATCAACGTCGATGTAATCGTAGAATTGATTTACGATTTACGGTTAAACGACCATCTATTTCTGAATTAGAGGATATCGCTGATCGATGAAGCCTGCTAAACTTTCAATTCAAAGTTTGAATTTTTCAATTCCTGATGATCCTTTTGGATATTATCTTACACAAATAAAAAGTCTTGAAAACCAATTGTCCTCCCTGGCTAAAAGGGCTGGTACTGAAAATAGAAAGTTTAAGGCAGCCTTGAATTCTTTAGTAGAAAGTGTGCGTAGGAATAGAAATTTAGAAACCGAACTGGATTCTCCTATTAAAGTCAGGGCACTAGCAGTTTCTTTGACCACCAGTTGTGCTGAACACATCACATTAACACAAAGAATTCTAAATAAAATTGATCAACTAAGACCTAAACCGAGTACTTTATTTATCCAAAGTGTTTATCAATTTTATTTAAATCGATATGACAAATTAGAAAATCCAGGTGCTATTGCAGGGTGGCTACTAAGAGCACTACCAAAAAGAAATCTTAAAAAATCGTTCCATGAGACATTATTAAGTTCAAATGGGCCAAGATGGCTTGCAGAAAAGTCAATCCACACCAACCAGGAATTTCAAAATATTGTATCGCATTTAGGTTTGGATCGTTATGCATCAGGTAGATTTCTGACAATTGCAAAAAATATTTATTACATAGAGCAACTGAAATCGATTCCATTGAATCAACCCCATAATTTATTGTTGGAGGTTCAAAAAAAGACAGTATATGAGTCAACGTACGATGAATCTTACCTCGTTGGCCATAAGGTGTTGGAAATCTTAATAAGTAGAGCTGAAAATTCGAAAATTGATGACAGTTGGCTAAATGCTATTATGTCTATTGCCGGTGATCCCAGAATCCCCAAAGATCATCCTTTATTTCAAAAATGGTGGAGTCTTTTAGATAGGCATCTTCATAATATAGTAATAGGGTGGCTGTCTAAATTAGACCTTCGTTTGTTTTTGGAGGCACTTGAAAATTTTTCAAACCTTCCAGGCAAAGAAGAGTTGCACAGAATGTTTCCATCACGGAAGAGATTTTTGGAAGGATTAGATTATAAAAAACTGATTGCAAATACTCGACTGTATCTTTCAAAAAGTGCAGAACGATATCTGAAAAGTAACTATAAGCCGGAACATTTACCGGCGTATTCAATGGTGGAGAATGGGACCAAGTCTCTCATACATGTCCAATTTGTTAACAATCAAGCTCATATGATAGAAGGGAGCCATAGTTGTTATTTGTGGATTTACAGACAATTGCATTCTTCCGCTGTCGTATTTGACTATGGTAGAAATTCTGTTCTTTATAGTGAATTAACATCAATCTTGAACCAAAATATGACTGAGAAAAACTGTGAGGCTGTTGCACAGATAACACACACACCTGTCAATTCCAGGTGGCAGAAAAATGCGATTGAAGCTTTAAGGAGGCTTGGTGTAAATATCTCTCCTCAGGATGTCTTATCACCTGAGGATTATAGATCGTTTAAACGAAAATTTGGGATAATATAAATGGATGTGAAAAAATGGTTCGATAAACTCCGGACTTCTTCTGAAAATGAGAAATACTTTATTCAACCAGATTTCGAGGGTTTAAATTTCACTACAACATCAACCCTCTCAAAGGCAATTAAAAAAGGTCAAGCAGGGGGATGGATTACCCATCAACATATTGCTTTGACAATGTTAGCGGAACAGGGGAACGCCGAAGTAATTCCCAATGGATTTATAGTCCCAACAGAGGTAGTAGTTAATTTTGATAAAAGTTCATGTGATTCATTAGGTTTGCCTCCACGATGGGATAGAAAAATTGATGCGGATATTAAAGGTAATACCGGCAATAGTAATTTTGGTGTGGATCTTTCTGTTGAAACACCTGATGGTCGGTTTACAAGAATTTATAAAGTAATAGGTCCTGTCCTTAAATTTTCAGAAGACAGGCAATATTTGCTGTCAACGGCCCAGCAGACCATATTCGGTGCTCATCAAGCTCATGGTGAAATTGAGAAAAATGAATACGATAATTTGAGATTGTTATTTGCGTTGCAAAAGGGGCAAGAGCTTGGGGCGCAACTGAATCTCAAACACTTTAATAAGCTGGATATTAAAGCTCCTGAATCTATTACGATTGAAGCTGAACTAGATGAAGACGGAAATCTCATTCTCACTCCCTATATGGGACAAGAAGCAAGTTCAGAAAGAGTCAACAGGGTTTTAGGTCAACTCCAGGCTGATAAAGCAACTGCATTAAGAGTGGATGATGAAATAATCTTGTTTGATGACCAGAAACTAAAAGCCGTACATGAGATTCTTGAAAATAGAACGATTCCTAAAAGCAAAGTCCAAGAGTTTTTAAAAGCTCCAACTGCTTTTATTGATGCCAGTCTGGTGGATCTTGATCTTGGTTTCTCTGCAAGAGTTAAAGGGGCGACAATTTTCAAACATGCATATTTTGGTGAAACTGACGGTACGGGTATTGATTGGTTTGGACGGTCTTTCTCTGCTGGTGAAATTGCATCTTTTAATAAATTGGGAGACCAAATTGAAGATAAAGAGACGCTTGAACAATTAAAATTGCTGGTTGAAGATGCCCAAAAAACAGGAGCTCACGAGATAGATTTTCAAGGAAAAACCTATGATATATCCACTCCTGATGCAGTCCTTAAAACGCTTGAAAGAATCGATCAGAAGATTAATAAAAGCGGAGATTCTTCCGATACATCCCCCTCAGACGAATATGATGATGATCAGGAAGACACAGATGATTCTGTCGCTGTTGTGGATATCGATCTTAATGATGAAGATTTAGAGCTTTCATCTCCAATGGTAGACAAAGCCATTGATGAAATCCTTTTTCCAGCTGAGAATTTGAATTGGGATAATTATGCACGTACACCATATCCTCATCAAGAGATCGGGGTTCAATGGATTGTTGGACTATCAAAAAGCAGTGATGGTGGTTTGCTGGCTGATGATATGGGGCTGGGTAAAACTTTCATGGCTTTGTCTGCAATTGATCAGATCTATAAGCTGAATTCTGAATCAAACTTAACAAAGAAACCTGCTCTCATTGTTGCACCTTTAAGTCTCTTAGAGATCTGGAAAGATGAAGTAGATAAAACTTTCAATTCTTCACCATTTAAATCAATTATCATTCTTCAGGCCAGTGCAGATTTAAAACGATACCGATCTGGCGGGATTGAAATCCGTAATCAAACATCGCTTGACGATGGTCAAGACGGTATCAAATATTCTCTTAAGATTGGAAAACATTTTGGTGCTGAGCGTCTTGATTTGCCTGAAAGATTAGTCATTACCACATATCAGACGTTGCGTGATTATCAATTTTCTTTATGCCAAATTGATTGGGGGATGGTGGTATTTGATGAAGCGCAAAATACTAAAAACCCGAACGCTCTTCAAACGAGAGCTGCAAAGGGGTTAAAGGCTGGGTTCAAATTGGTTGCGACTGGAACACCAGTGGAAAATAGTCTGGCAGACTTTTGGTGTCTAATGGATACGGCTTGTCCTGGCCATCTAAATAAATATCAGCTTTTTAGAGAACGGTACGTAACGCCAATTGTCAGAGCCGCAAGTGATGAGATTGAAGAAATTAGAGGCAGAGTAGGCCGAGAACTCAGGATAAAAGTTGGCCCACTGATGTTGCGTCGCCTTAAGGAAGATAATCTTGAGGGACTTCCTGAAAAGAAAATTTATGTGGGTATTGAAGACCCAGACTGGCTGTTTCTAAATTCACTTAAAAAGATTATGTCTGGGGACCAGCTTAGCGCATATAACGCAACATTAGATTCTCGGGTTAACGCAGAACGAAACGAAGTCCTTGGTGCATTGCAAAAATTAAGGGATATATCGCTCCATCCACGATTAGCTGATAAAGGACAAATAGAGAGTCCCAACAAAAAAAGACAGTTGCGATCACTGTTTGATGAATCGGCCAAAATGCAAAGCCTTATTGAAATCCTTGAGCAGATTAAAAAACGAAAAGAAAAATGTATTATCTTTACGGTAAACAAAAGGCTTCAACAGTTTTTGAGCCAAGCTTTGGGAGCTTGGTTTGGTCTTGGACCTCTTTCGATTATTAATGGTGATGCTAAAGCTGTTGCCAAAAGGGCATCAGTGCCAACCCGAAAAAGTATGATATCAGATTTTGAGGCGGTTGAAGGTTTTAATATTATTGTCATGTCACCAGTTGCTGCTGGAGTTGGTTTGACTGTAGTCGGCGCAAATAATGTTATTCATTTTGAGCGCCACTGGAATCCTGCTAAGGAGGCTCAAGCGACAGACAGGGTCTATCGAATCGGTCAGGAGAAAGATGTCAGTATATATGTTCCGGTCTTACACCATCCAAAGTTTGAGTCCTTTGATGTGAATCTTCATAGTTTATTAAGCCAGAAAACATCTCTTAAAGATGCTGTCGTCACTCCGGAACAGGTCATTCCTAACCCTTCAGGATTTGATATGAAATCTTTTACCCCAGATCATCAAATTACATCAGACGATTTGCATAAAATTTCATGGGAACAATTTGAAGCCCTCTGTTGTCTGATTATTGCAAAAGATTCAAATCCTGATGATAAGTGGTTGACAAAATCTGGCGCTGATTATGGGGCTGACGCTGTGGTCGTTGGGGACCCCAATTATTTAATTCAATGCAAGCATAAAAACGTAAAAAATACTATTTACGATGGGTACAAAGCCATACTGGAAGTCCAAGCAGCAAAAATAAAATATGAGAATGCCCTTGATAGGTCATTTTCAAAATTATTGTTCATGACAAACGCATTAAAGCTTTCTGGCAGAACTCGAAAAACAGCACAAGAATACAATGTAGAGATTATGGGTCAAAAAGAATTAAAGCAATTGCTGGTGACCCATCCCATATCCATAAGAGATGTTTATGCTTTTATGAATAAAAAAAGACTGGCCATATGAGCTCTATTTTCTCCAGTTTGAAATGTTGTATTTACTATGTAAGTAGCTGAAAAACTGAGATTGGTAGCTTGGCGGGGTTTTTATCTTTCCCGCCAAGTTCACTTCATCACACAATAAAAATATCATAGGTCTTGCTCCTGGGCCAGATTCACCACCTACAATCAAGCACTTCTGGTTATAATCCGGATCAAAAACTTTGCCGAAAAGATACGGGACGTATAGACACAGTCCGCACCTTGAAATCTTTAATATCCCGATACAAATCAAAACATTTCTCCATTCATGATTTTATGAATGAGCATGCAAGTTATGTTGAGTTTTGAAAATATTAGACAACTTTAGTATTGACAGCAATCGGTCCTTTAAAATTAAATCCTATATTAAATGAAATCCTTGACCCCACTTTATATTCATCCCAATTTTTATTTTCGCTGTAACGATAGATAAAAATACCATCGCCAACAATATCTCTTTTTACAAAGGCATAACTGAGTTCTTTATGTACCAAAGAGCCATCAAACTTTATTAATTGTCCGTTTTCTTTTAGAAAACCTCTTGGTTTGTTTTTTCGATCCGGGGCCATTCTTATGTAAGATAGTTCATCAAAAATTTCTTTGGCTTCAATTATAAAATTAAACATATATTGTGCTCTAGCATACCAAAATTGCGCTTCATATCTCGTGTCTCCTTTTGTAAAAGATCGTCTGTAATAATGAATAATCTCTTTTTTATTTTGAGGCTCTGTTATTTGAATTAACCTAGCGAATTCAAAATTAATATCTTTATCATTTGGATTTAGATTTAAAGTTTCTTTAAGTACTTTTTTTGCATCCTCAATTTTATCATTTTTTTCTAATATTTTAGAATACCTCAAGGCAATAAATGGCGTAGCTTTGTTAAGATTATGGGCTTTTTTTAATAATTCAATTGATTTGGGTTCATTGTTAATGAGTTTGTTGAAAGTTGCCTCAATCTCTAATAAAAACTCATGATCGGAAAATTGTTGTTTTGAGATTAAAATTAGCCGTTCCGTTTCTTTTATTTTAACTTCAATTGATACTGGATCATTTTTTTCAATTACATCATTTAAATTCATAAGAGCGATTTTCAATAATGTATGATATGAATGATCTCTATGATTGGTATACTTCTTGATTATTTTGTTACACAGATCACGAGCAGTTCTTAAAAGCTTTGATTTTTCGACATCGTTCGTTGATAGTTCCGCCCTTTTTAAACATAATTCAGCGAAGGAATGAGAAATTAATGGATCATTGGGCGCCAGTTCAAGAGCTTCACTAAGAAACTTCTCTGCACTTACCAAACTACCGTCGTTTGACTGCATCTCAAAAATGGCTTTTTGTTGAAGTAGCTTAGGATTATCTGAATTTTCTTCTCCCACAATTTTAAATAAATTTCTTATATGTCTTGGGTCTCTAAAGATCTCTATCAGTTTTCTTGCATTGGTCATTGATAAAAATGCATTTTGGTCACTTTTGTAATCAATATCAAGAAAGGTCAAAATCCTTACATACTCGTCATATTTAGATTGGTCGTCTTTTAAAACAGTTTCAAAGACAATCTCTGCTATATGTGGATGTCGAGTTTTGTAGACATAATCTCCAATTAAGTAGTTTTTCTCAGTAAAAACGACAAACTCTAATGGATCGAATAGTTTCCTTTTAAACTCATTAAAATTTATTCCGTGAACTCTGCTTATTAAACCTGCTCTAGCTTCAGAACCAAGTCTGTGCAGGATTGAAACCGTTAGATATAATGATTTAGCTTGATCGTCTTTTAACTGATTATATTCATCAAATACGATTTCTTCAAAAGGCTTACCAGAAGTGGCTTCATGTAATGCAACCAATAAAACTCTACCTGCTCGCTCTTTAAGTTCTAATTTCCTTTCTTCAGGCGTTTTGCCCTCTAAATATCCTAATGAATTATGTTTTTCTAATTTGGAGATTAGCTGATCAATTTCATCTGATTTTAAATAAGATATGGAAAATTCTTCGGTGGTGTATTTTTTTAGATCCGACTCTTCATTCCAATTATTAGTTCTTTCCGATGCAATTATAGTAACTGGAATTTTATTCTTCTCTACTTTTTCAATTAGTGAAATAATCCCTTTTTCGTTTTCCAAAGCATTATCAATAAATATATATATCCGCTGTTTCACATAATTAAAAAGTTCAATTATGGGTTCATATCGAAGTGAAGTATCATTTTTTATAAATATACAAAACTGATCAAATTCTACTGACGCATCCCATGCAAGGCGTTTCAATAAAACAGATTTCCCAGAGCCTGCATATCCTTTGATAATGAATAGGAAACTTCTATTTTCTTTTTGATATCGCTCTTCCAAAATGAGTTGAGTAAGAATTCTATTTTTCTCATGTTTTTCTACGTCCAATTC
>NZ_JAIOSW010000401.1 GCF_021107415.1 Desulfobacula sp. | reverse complement strand
TAATATTTGTAATGTTATCCAGTTAGATTTTTATATACTTGACATTGATACTCCTGTCAAGTAAGGATATCTGTGAATGATATCAAGGTCTGCTCAACTACTTGTTCACAACACAACAACCATATAGCAAATTTTCAATTGGAGGCCTTTTTATGAAAGTATTTTTAAGCTGGTCAGGCGAGAAAAGTCATAAAGTAGCAGTGGTATTTCGTGATTGGTTTCCTTCTGTAATACAATCTCTCGAACCTTATGTGTCGTCTGAGGATATCGACAAAGGGACGAGATGGAGCACTGACATCGCAAAAGAATTAGAAGATTCAACTTTTGGAATTCTATGCGTAACAAAAGAAAACCTAAATGCACCATGGCTTACATTTGAAGCTGGTGCACTTTCAAAAACTATGGACAAATCATTTGTTAGTCCATTCCTGTTTGACATTAAGAGATCAGAGGTTGATGGGCCAATATTGCAGTTTCAATCAACTATTTTTGATAAAGATGATGTTTATAAACTTACCAAAACTCTTAACAAGGCTTGTGGTGAAGATCAGCTAACAGGCGATCGATTGGAAAAGGCATTTACTGTTTGGTGGCCAACACTTGAAGAAGAGTTAAATAAACTTAAAGATTACCAGGAAACTATCACAGATGAATCCGGCAACACTCACTCAATTGGAAACAATGATATTTTAGAAGAAATACTGGATTTAACAAGATTAAATCAAAAATTGCTTCGTAATCCAGAAAACGCCCTATCAAAACAAATTGCCGCAGTAAATGACCATCTACAAATGTTGATGTCAAGAATGAAGGAAGAACGTTATTTGAACAATAAAAAACGAAAAAGGTTTCACCCACGCATGATTGAGGAGTTGTTTGATGTTTCGTCAAGGTTCAAAAATAAATACATAGCATTTCAAATAGCTATTAGCTTCTTTCGTGAAGATTTCCCATGGTTGTACGAAGCAGGGATGGAAGTTATTGCCACACTAAAAAGCAATAAAACTATTAAGCTAAAAGATGAGGTAGTAAATGATTTTATGGAAATGGTTGAATTTTCATTTGAACATCCAGTTATGAGAGAAATGGTGATGCCTGACAAAGAACAATATATGATGATTAGAGAACTTCCTTATATGCTAAAAAGATCATTAAATAAAATATAAAAATGCTAACAAATCATTCCATTGGATTTCGCAAACAGCCGTGAAATCAGGGTGGAGGGTCAAACTTTGATTATTGTCCTTAAATTTCAACATGCAACATGCACCGGATTTCACCGGTGATGTTGGTGGTTAGTAACAGGAAAAAATGAATATACAAGAATACGAAAAAGCACTCCAAAAGTTAAGTCCAAAGGAACTAAAAAAATTTAATGAAGACTATGGTGTGGAGATTTAACTGCAGAGCAAAGAGTTCGTAGCTTTGTTAATGAATCTCAACATGAAGCTCGGATATGCCAATTATTAAAACTAAGGACCGAATCTCAAAAAATAACAGAAAACCAGTTCAAACGGCAGAAGCTGCAGTTAAGTCAGCCTCCTCTGCAAAAATATCCATGATATGCTCAATAGTTGCTTGTTTCGTCGCAATCATTGCTGTTTGTGTATCAGCTTTTAATTTAATAAATAATTGAAACGAAAATCATTATGGGCAAAAAAAACAGAAAAAAAAGGATTAAACACACAAAAAAGCCGCTGGTTAAATTTGATAAAAAACAAATAAGTGCAGCTGAAAAAAATCAGCATGCAGAATTTCTCAATATTGCTGCTGCTGATTATGAAAAAATCTCAGGAATAATAAATTCTCATATTTCAAACGCATCAAAAATAATAAAAGGAATTTATCCCTTAGAAATTTTGCAATGTGCATTTGGTAAGATTTCTGTGGCAAGTATAGGCAAGCCAAGTGAATCAGATTTTTCATCAGAGGACGTATTATTGATGAAAATGTTAGATTACAGCCATTGCCTGATCGTTTCGGTGCCACCGTCCCATAAAGGATATGAACACCTAACAAAAGAAAAGTGGGAGGAATTAAAAGGGCATGTATTTGCAATTTATTCTCATCTTTTACCGTACTTTATTAGTGCAACAGCAAAACGTAAGGTTTCCGGAGGATATGATGATAAATATGAAGAGTTTTATACAAAAGCCCAGATGTATTGGTGTATGGTTAAAGGAGAACGGCATATAAACCATATGACAACGCTCTTAAGTTCGCTATTGCTTCCCCACAATGACGTCTTTGAAGAATTATTTACCATTTCCGTTAATAATTTTATTATTCAACTGAATAAAATACGTGAGGTTTTGACAGAAGGACTTTTTAAATCAGGCTATAAATGTAAAACCCTTCATGCTGAGTTATTTGAACGGTTGGGACCGATTGAGGAAATCAATATACCTGATGGAATGGAATTAGGCCAATTTTTCGCACTGAAAATGGAGGAATTTGGGCTAACGGATAAATTCAAACAGGAAGCAGGAAGATTCTTTGGATATGATTTATTTGATTTACAGAAAGTATCCACTCTTCCTGAAAAACTATTAGACGAACTGTCATGGTGCCCAGGAGAAAATGATGACTTTTTTGCTGATGGTGAATTTAAAGGATGGCCTCTGAATCTTTTACCAACCTGGAATAGGCCTTTTATAAAAATTGAAGGTAAATATTACTGTTTTGATCTTTATACCCTTTCTGACAAAATATACAGGTCTATGCAAAAAGTAATCGGAAGAATGAAACCGGATTACAAAACATTATGGAACAAAAGACAAAAAGATATATCGGAGCAATTACCGTTTGATTTGTTTTTGGATTTGCTACCGGGAGCAAAATTTTACAAATCAGTATATTATCGGTGGAAGACCGGAAAACAAAAAAAAACAAATTGGTCCGAATGTGACGGGTTAATCATTTATCAGGACCACCTTTTTATTATTGAAATTAAGGCTGGCTCGTTCACTTATACTCCTCCTGCAACTGATTTTCCGGCATACATATCATCTATTAAAAGTTTAATTTTAACCCCTATTGAACAGGGACAGAGATTCAAAGAATATCTTTTATCCAATGATATTGTGTGTCTACATGATGAATCACATCAACCCATTGCAAAGTTATCCCATAAGCAGTTCAGAAATATCACAGTCTGCTGCTTAACAATTGATAATTTCACAGAGCTGGCTGCCCAAGCCCAAAATCTAAAAAATATTGTAGGTGGTATTTCTGGGGAGAACAACTGGGTTCTCTCTCTTGATGATTTGCTTGTATATAAAGATATATTGAACAATCCGCTCCAATTTCTCCACTTTGTTGAGCAGCGAAACACTGCATACAGGTCTTGTTTGATGAATCTTGAAGATGAATTAGATCATTTAGCTTTGTATCTGAAACACAATTGTTACGTTCAGCACGCTGAAGAAATGATCGGTAATCAAGCAAACGTCAGGATTGTTTGGGAAGGTGCGAGAAAAGAAATCGATGAATTTTATTCGAAATCATTAGTTGAAAGCATGGTTCCCCCGCCTAAACAGGAGATGCCCACGCTAATGTGGCAAATCATAGACCGCATGGCTATGAAACGAAGAAGTTATGAAGCTCGTGCAGTTAGCGCCTTGTTGAACATGGATAATATAGGCAGAAAGGAATACCTTGACTCTATTCTAACTATTGCAACAAGAACAAAAGGGCATGGACGTCCGCTACCATTTTCACTAATTGGTAATGTTGATAACACCACCCTATGTCATATTAACGGTATTGATTTTGATCCTGCGTTTAATATTATCGAACACGTGCTTGCGACAACTATTATCGCAGGACAACAAGAAAGGCTCTTGATTGAAATATATCTATCCTCGACTTTAGAGTTAGAAGATGTAAAGGTCTCTCTTTGTAAATTAAGCGACTTAAAACCAAAAGATTATATACGAATACAAAAAGACGCCAAAAATTTAACCCAAAACCGGATTAGGCAAGCACTAAAAGTTGGAAAAATTGGTAGAAATCATATTTGCCCTTGTGGAAGCGGAAAGAAATATAAAGATTGCTGTCTTGCTTAAAGGACTTGGGGTCAAACCTTGATTATGACTTATAATTCTCAACAATCCAAATCAACCGGGCAAGCCGGTTATTTGGGGTGGTTACATTCATGCCCAATAAAAATCAGGTGGTTAAAATGAAGTACAAGTTATATCCTCCATTTCTATATTCTTCAGAAAAAGAGTCATTCTCAGATGTATGGGAATTGTTTACATGTAAATTGCTAAATTTAGAAAATATGACAAGCGAAATTTATGTCAGAAATCCACCTGAACAAGGAATTGATCTTTTTCATTCGGCAGATAAAATTGCTTATCAATGTAAGAGTATCGAATCCGGTAAAAGTGGTGATTTTAACGTGACACATGCTGTGAATTCTATCAAGTCAGCTCTATCCGCGCAAGGTTCATGTCCATGGACTAAATTTGCCTTGTGTACTAACGTTCCAATAACTGGAACATCAGAAAAAACACTTCGCGAAGTTTTACCTGAAATAATTGTACTCCCTGAATCATATTGGCTTGGTTTATGTGAGAAATTTCCTGATAAAGTAGAACGTAATTTTCGGGTTCTATTAGAAATTCCACAAGAACGGTTGCTTGGTTCTATCAGGTCAAGATTTGTCCAACATTATTCGAGTACATTGCAAGAACATCTTAACGGAAACAGTTTTCCAATATTTTTATTTTCGAATAGGCATGACTCTGTGTATAGGCTTTCGGTGTCAAATGAATTTACAATAAATGATCTTCTTGGCATTTTTCGTGGTTTTTTTCATTTGCCAGAATCAAAATCTATTGCCTCAGAAGGCATCAATGTATCTATAGGTCATTCCGTTGTTCATAATGGAAAAAAGATACCGCTTAATAAAACCATTGAAGAGGCTGGAATTAAAGAGAGAGATATCGTTACATACTGGACAACCATTCGCTGGAAGGATGAGCAAAAACAAAGTTTCGATCATGATGTAATTCATTTTCTAACAGCAGACGTGATGCATAAAGCTTCAGCCCCTGCTCATCAAAGATCAAGAACGCAAACAGAGAGAAAAGATTCAGCTATTAAAAAATTTAGCGAAGATATCGGAGCAAAACTCAAAGAATTCGATGAATCTTTATATTGATTATTAAAACATGGTATAACAAGGCTAATTCAGTCGACACAAAAAAATTGCTCGGTGGATTAGCGTCGTTTAGTGGTTAACAGCAAAACAAGAATCTTGTCTCAAGGGGAATTATGATACTTCGCGGTTTCGTCGGGCTTTCCGCACCAGTAGCCTATAAATACGGACTTGGGGATCAGCGACTATTGGGCCCTCAAAGTGCAGGAGGCAATCCAATACTTGAGGGAGGCGTGGCAATCTCTCTCATATATGAGGAGCTTTGGTTTCTTACGCGGGCATTGTGTCCGTTGAACCTCAGAGATTGTAGTTGGGTGTATTTTCTGGACGAAGAGGGCTTACTTCCAGATATATCAGACCTCTCAATCTATGAACTGAATACCTTTCGGCACAATGAGCCCGGATGGCGAGAAATGACTGACAGCAAGATCGCCGTAAGCCGCAACCTGTCATCGTTCTTCCGTTCACAACAGCGTTCCTACAGTCCACGCAATGGAGATACTCTGCCTCTGCAGATCGGCGGACAAACATGGGTAGCTTGTTTTGACATCACGCGCGTCCTTTTCGACAGTTTAGTGATGCGGAGCATCCACCATCCAACCAAGGGGATACCGAAATTTGGGCCAAACGGTTACGCAGTGAGATAAGAAAAGCAGCGGATAGACTCTTTGTGCAAGCTGCCCGTGAATCAGCGTGGCGCCGCGTTGGTACAACGGCTGTTTTCGATACAATTGGCCTTTTCTTACCCGGCCTTACTACAGCAGTCGAAAGTGGGCAACTATTCGTAAACCGGAAGAATCGACATGAACTGCACTGGCAGGCGTTTTTGGTCACTGCCGAAAATAGGATGCAAGAAATAGCAGACTCCAATGAGCAGAAGTGAGGGGTCAGGTCTACGTTTGACCCTTAGTATGAAATAGTCTAACAATCAACATGCACCCAATTTCACCGGTGATGTTTAAAGTTCTTTTCATGAAATTTTAATAAACAACGGATAAAGAATGTATCTTAATAAATATAAAATTCGGTTAAAATAAAAAAAATGGATTTATCTTTTGGCATACACACACCGATATCTCAACGACACAAATATATGCAAAAGTTATGGATAAATTTATAATTAATGAAATCAAAAAACTTGAAATTAGTTAGCTTAGCAGACTACCTTTACAGAAATGATATCCAAGAAGGGATAACAAAATGGAAGATACAAAATACCAAGTGTTTATTAGCTCAACCTATGATGACTTAAAAAAAGCGAGGACAAAAATCATAGAAACCATTCTGAAGCTCTATCATTTACCTGTTGGCATGGAAATGTTTAGTGCTGACGATGATGAACAGTGGGACGTTATAAAAGAAACTATCAATTTTAGTGATTATTATATAGTTATCATAGGACATCGTTATGGCTCAGAAACAGATACTGGTATAAGCTATACTGAAAAGGAATATGATTATGCAAAAAATAAAAAAATTCCTATTTTATCGTATCCCATAAAGATCAAATTTGGGTGAGAAAAAATGTAACATCCATTCAAATGTGCATACCTGAAAATTTAAACTCACGAATTGCAATACAACAAGGCTTATTCATCTATCAAACAAATATTAAGGATACGTTTATTGATAGCTGTAATGGTTCTTCAAGCAAGGTGAGACTGAAAAAGTTTATTATAGATAAATCTATTGTTAATGATTTAAAAACCCAACTTTCAACGACAAATTGTATTTCTTCAGTCTTGTTTCCAGGTATTGATGGGTTTGCACGTTCCATGCGTAATTTTCATAGCTAACAAGTTGCAGCGGACGCAAATGCCGCGTAGCTGAAAAGCGGAGTTGTATATAAAAATGATGAACTGGCAAGATATAATTAAATATTCAAGTGTACAGCTAAGGAAATTAGATGATAAAGGTATGCCCTGTGGTTTTGGGTCAGGCTGTCTTTTTGACTTTAAAGGTCAACGTTTTTTGTTAACAGTATTTCATGTCACCGAAAAATCATCAAAATGGTGTGCTCAAATACAATTTAATGAGAAAGTTCAGCAGGTTGAAGTTCTTTTTTTAAATAAATTTAGTTTTATTGGTGATTTTGCTGAAGACAAAAAAACAATAAAAGACGTTGAGTTTTCTTTTCACCCAGTCCGTCCTGACTCCAAGTTCTATTTCCACAACAGAAACTGGGAAGGCAAAACTATAGAGTTAAGAGAGAGGCCAATTTTAACTGTAGATGATATTGGTGAACCGAGCAGAGACACATACTATGGTTTTTCGGGAGATATACAGCCAACATCAATCCCTCATCTAAATGCTTTTGAAACAACGCTACATATATATCATGGCCTAAAATATGATCGATTTGAAAATGATATGCACTATTTCAAAATGCCTGAAGATCATCCTGGCCATGAATGGTTTAAAGGTTGTAGCGGAGCACCAATTATAGGCGAAGATGGCAAAGTTGTAAGTCTGGTCAGTGGGGGATGCATCAAAAAAAATGAAATCTATGGAAACAATCTTCAGAAATGTATTCGAACTTTAGACTATTTTATAGATTAAGATTACACGGCCAAGTGTTTCACCGGACTCCACAAATTGTGTCGATTCTCTGAACACAGCGGTTCTCAGAATATAATATGAAATCAAAAAACTCAAAAATTTTAACGAAACTAATTCACTTCATAGATAAATCTGGAATTGATCCGTTAGGCAATTCCCCAGCATCTCTTGAAATAGCATCATTCGCCAGAAGAGAATCAATAGAGACTGCTTTTTCTCAAGCATCACAGACTCTTATTGCGGCTACAGATTATTTTGAGGCTCTTGATATTTTAATTCAAAAAGAGAAATATGCTGTAGCCCCATGGGCATGCGCAAGAGGCCTCATTGAGTCTTCAGCACTATGTACTTGGCTGTTTGAGATGGACATCACATCAAAAGAGCGAGTTAGCCGAAGTCTTTCTTTGAGATATAACTCACTTCGAGAACAACAAAAGATGGCAAGATATGACAACGACAATTTGTTGATAGCAAAGATTGATGAACGAATAGATTCCATTGAGAAAATTGCTATTGATTTAGGCTATGAAATATTACGCAATAAAAAAAATCGAAGAATTGGTATTGGCCAAATCAAGCCAAGTATTACCGACCTTGTAGAAAAACAATTTTCGAATGAAATATTATACAGATTACTTTCAGGTATGGCTCATTCCAATTATACAACCTTGACTGCTCTTTCTTTTACTAAAGCAAACTCGACAAAAAAGAGTGGAGCTGTCATCCAGAGATCAGTTCCCACTGATATACAGTTATCCTTATTGTCACAAGCCGGGAAAATATATGCGAAATGTTTGTGGTTAAAAACTATTCAGTTTGGTTTTGATGCTGCTGAAATGGCAATATTATTGGAAGAGTTCTATGATGTATTAGAAATTGAAAATTCGAATCAAGATAGATTTTGGAGGACCATAAAAGGTAGGGGGTTTTAAGAGGTCATCAAGGAGACGAACATGGCTTATGTCAACAAACGAATTGCTATGAATTGTATTGTAGCTGCTTTCAAGCTAAGCGCCTTTCCAAATTCAATAGGAAGAGTTGAATCTCAATCTATAAAAATAATATCACGCATAATGCCAGATAAGGATCCAAAAATAGTTTTTTCCCATCTTTGGCCTTTGCAAAAATTAAGCGTTTTATCGCAAGCTATGGCAGAAATAGAACTATCAACGTCTTCGACAGAGCTTAATGAATGGTATAAATATGAAGATTCCTTTTCGAAAAACTATGAAATAATCCCAGAAGCATTAATTGATTTCGCTTTTAAGGATGCAGTTAAACAACTTTCTAAAACGAACGCTATTTATTCAGTTGATCAACCTCAAATATTATATATTTTTGAACAAATTTGCGATAATGCGGGATGGGATAAAACTGCTGTAATTAATAAACGACATTTTTTTTCAGAAAGATCTGACAAATTGTTTGGAAATAATAAATTCACATTAATTTAAAAAAGAAGGGAAATTACCATAATGGTAATACAACAAAAATATATTAATCGTTTGAGCAAAAAGTTGCCAATTGTTCTTAAATGGGGCAAAAAAAAGATCCATATAGGTGAGATCGAATTTTTAAAAGATGGTTCCCTTGTATTCAAATCAAAATTTCATGGTTCCCTTGATTATGGTGAAACAATAGAGTTCGGTAATGCTAATTTGATAAAAAACCAATTTTTAAATACACCTTCTGATAATGTTAGAGAAATAGGTAAAGGCTTTCATATTTCACTACACCCAGCGAAAGAGAACAAACCAGCTGTTATGCATTTTCGCGAACATTATCCTGGGAAAATTTTATATCGATGTGAATTCGACTGGTTCCCTGTGTTAAAATCATTCAAGTTAATCCATATGTTCACTATGCCTCTTGATATATGCTCAGTCACGGAAAAAAAAGCAACCATAGAAAAGTGCATATCTCCTGGATATAAAGATTCTCTTGAACTAATAGTTGATATTTTCCCCACAGAAACAAAGCAACATCATCCGTATCTTAACAGTATTGAAATCTGGGGGACATGCCCAGAATATCGTGTTCGCATCAGTATTATGCCTTCTAAACAGCGAACCGCAGCGTTGATTTATTGGCAAGAAAGATAGAAAAAAGCCGGGGCCAAACTTTGATTATTGCCCTTATAATTTTAAAACAACGAAAATGCTGACGGATAAACCGCAGATTTTCATGTTCGGCGGAAATGAAAATATGAAAGCATATGTAGGTATTGATGTTGCTTTTGCGAAAAAGAAATATTTGCCAATTTCTGTCTGTTTCCATAAGGATGATAGGCTTTGCCCAATTCTGCTCAAATCTAAATTTGCTATCACCCCTCCTCGCGGATCTGGAAACGCAGCGATTGTCCAGAATATTCAATTAGTAAAAGAATTTGCCCATGACACATTGCGCTACCTCCAAGAAGTAGAAAAATCATTTGGTGTGACAATCAAGAGAATTGCAATCGATGCACCAAGCCACCCTAAAAAAGACGGAGAGAAACGTCGAAAGGCAGAACTTGGTTTAGATAAAAAAGGGATCAATTGCATTACCACCCCTGATACAAATCAGTTCGAGGTAATTAAAAATAAGGCTCTGACACATCTTGAAAATGGTGGGGAACAATCAAGGATTCCTCATGCAAACCAATTGTGGATGTTGGTGGGATTTGAATTATTCCAAACATTATGCCAGAAATGGGAGTGCATAGAAGTTTTTCCACAGGCTATTGTTAAAACTCTTGGGGCTGGAAAAATCCACAAAAGTAAAATTGAGGGTCTTATTAAACAGTTATCCGCAATATCGGATTTTACAGGGTGGCCAGAGGCAATATCAAAATCATGTCTCAACGATATTGGATTTGGAAGTTTTCATGACAAATTGGATGCATACTTATCGGCGTGGGTAGCAAGCCTTAATATGAATGAAAGAAAGCCAATTGGTTCACCACCAAACGATGTAATTTGGGTTCCTTTAATATGAAATCTGCGCCGAACCAGGCGCTTCTCTTGGCGCCGAGAACGTTTGGGGCCTGACGCGGCAAGGCCTGGTGGCGGCGCAAGTGAGCTTGAACGTTGAGAAATAAATAATGGATTATGGCGCTATCACATTAGACACATCAATTTTTTATCAAAAAGGATTGAAATTAGAGTCTGGAATATTGAAGATGCTTGAGCCATTCAATGGCAAACCGTCCCACATAATTCCAACAATTTCAGCAGCCGGTTTCATGGTTTTATCTTGACATAGATCTCAATATGGGCTAAATTAAGGTCAAATTAATTATGGAGAACAACATGAAACTCAGTGAATCTGTTAAACCCATCAGCTATTTTAAAGCACACGCTTCGGAAATCGTCCGACAAATCGTTAATAGCCGACAGCCCATGGTTATCACCCAAAATGGGGAAGCCAAAGCGATTCTTCAGGATCTTGTCCAGTATGAACAGACCCAGGAAAGCCTCGCCATGTTGAAAATGCTAGCCCAAAGCCAAAATAGCCTTAGAAAGGGAGATTACAGGCCTGTTACCGATGTTTTCAGCGACTTGAAAAAAACTCTGGAAAACCAATCTGAATGAAATACAATGTTTATGTCATTTCTGATGCGGAAAAAGATCTTTTTGAAATCTATGATTATATAAAAAAATCAGGATACCCGCAAAACGCAGGAAAAATTTTTTCAGAAATTGAAACAGCTTGCCAAAACCTGTCATTTAGTCCGGAAAAAGGTCACTATCCTCCAGAGCTACAACGAATTGACGTACATGAATATCGCGAAATTCATGTGAAAGTCTACCGCATTATCTACCAGATCATCGAATCAGATGTTTTTATCCATTGTATCCTTGACGGCAGGCGGAATATCCCGGAAATACTTCAGCAACGAAATTTGAGATAAGACGCATCGATGGACAGGGTCAAAAAAGTATCCTTGATGCAAATCCAACAATCAACATGCACCGGATTTCACCGGTGATGTTCGGTGTTAGCACTAAATATCCAGGTTAAAACAATCATTCACTTTATAATAATTTTTTCTGGTTGCATTTTTCAGCCAGGGATGATTATCTCAAATAGGGTGAATAGATATCATAAGTAGCAGTGTAGAAAAAGAAAAAGCCCTGTGAAGAAATAGCTGTTTTGGTAGGAATCCGCGAGGGTTTCTGACACCAGGGTAAACATATCAATTAAAGGAGATTAAATATGGCAACCGAAAAAACTGAAGAAGTTGAAGAGCACATTGAGGAAACTGAACAGAAACCCCTATGGCTGGCGATTGAGGAAAAATTACTTGAACTCAATACAATAAACCTCTCAGGAGACGCCAAAGAGGAAGCGATTCAAAAGATTATAAGGGACCTTGATAATGAAGGGTTTAATTTTTTCAAAAAAAGCGGCAACATAATGCATTTAAGATGGGCAATGGATGACATGCTGAAAGTCGGAAGGCCGCTGATGAAGGATCTTAACGATGCGATTGCAGCACTTTCACTGGAGGATGTTCTCGACGCTTATTCAGCGACCACTAATTTTATCGATAAACTCGGAGAAACTTGGGATGAGATCAGGAAAACCGAAAACAGACCGGATATAATACGGATCATAGAAGGGACAAAACTTGATTTGCTTGTGAAAAAAACAAAAGAAATGTCTGAGAATGAAGGTATCCGGTACCTTATTGTTGAAGAAGTAACAAGGGAAGACATTATCAGCAAATTAGCTATTACAGAAGAAAAACTGGCTGAGGTGGAAGCGGAAATTGCAAAGGAAAAGGCAGAAAGAAAAAGAGTGGCCAGCCTTATAGAGAAAGTTGAGGACAAATCAGATCTGGAAAAGGTTAAACACTTGATTACAAATGAGGTGGCTGAGGAATTGATCATTGAGATGGCGGGCGTTGACAAGAGTGCCATTGAAGAAGCCCAAAAAGCCATGGAAGAAGAACTCAAGGAACAACAAAGAAAGGCAGAAGAAGAAGCCGCCAAAAAAAAGGCAGAGGCTGCAGGACCTGCCCTTGAGGATATTACATCTGAAGATATGCTTGAACATATAGAATCTATTCGCGAGATCCAGGAATTCAGTGATGTAGAAAAAGATATCAGGGCGATGTGTGAGCAAAGCGCCATCCCTCAGAGCCTTGTTGATATTGCTGTTTCTGATCCTGATAAACTGGATGAACTCGAGAAAAAGGCAGAAGGATAATATTGCCTGAGAATTGAAACGGGGAAATTAAGGTTTTCCTTCATCCTATAGATAATCTGGGGGGATGACCGGATGGTTGGGCTTATTTCACCACGGGCTTGGAAACTCAAGCGTGGCGCACAGATAATTCGACGGGGTGTTTGAATACATCATCGAGTTGCACTGAATGAGTCCAGTCAGCTCTATTTCAGTCTTGGTGGCACTCCAGAGTCAATACGTATTCTAACAAAAAAATGCTGACGGTCGAGAGCCGCAGATTTTTATGTGTTCATTTTCTAAATTAAAAAGGGAATTACAAATCTATGATACAGCGGCGACCATAGCACCAAATAGCTTGTATAAAAGAATTGTAAAAACAATAAATTAACGGCAACAATCCGTTTGTGTTTAACGAATAAATTATTATGGAACGTAGTGCTCTTGGCGATGACATTCTAACTTGTCCAAATTGTTTATCAGACTCTGGTCTTGTAATCGGATGGTTTCCTATATCTGAGTCAGACTCAAAGAAATTTACACGAGTAGGTTGTAAAAAATACAAAATTTATTTTTCTGAAAATGAACATTGGCATGCTGTAATTTTTTGGAATAATTTTGCCATTACTGAATTCGCTAAAAAGAAAAAGATTCATAAACACTCTGAACTATATAAATCTCTCTATCTAAAAGCAAAATTAGAGAAAAAGGTTAACGAATTACAACAAAAAATTGATCAATATTTAGAAGAAAAAATTTCTGTAAATTGCAAATTCTCAGTTGGAGACATTTTTAAAGACAAAAGGGATAAAAGTTCAAACTGGATGGTTAAAAAAGTTAATTCATTCTATGGATGCAATACAGGCCCATTCTGGATTATAAAAGCTCAATATGTCAATAAAAATGGAAAATTGACCGATGGCGAGAAAGAATTTTGGGAAAGAGATCAACAGTACTTTATTAAAGGGAAAATTTATTGGAAACCAACACGATGGTCCCAAATCAAACCAAATAAGCAATGTCTTTACAAAGGCTCTGTAGGTAACGTTAACTCAGTAAGTTATTCTAAAAGAGAAGCAATAATACAAGATGGTTCTGAATTTAAAAAGATTTCCACTTTAATGGAAATCAAGGTTTCAGTCATTGAAATAAACGAAATATAATTGCGCCTCAAATCGGCTTAGCGGAATCTCGCCGGTGTGCTTAATTTTTTGTTTTTTTACAAAAGGAAGGATAATGGGAATAATAGCAGATAAAGAGTTTAATCTTCGTGGATGGGGGTCTGACAAACGATTGATTGAAGGCCCTTGCGGACACTGCCACCACGCAGTCGCATTCAAAGAGCCTGAACAGCATGCTTGCCTAAAATTTGAACAGACAATAAAGGGAGATGAAGAAGAGGTAGATGAGGAACGAACTCATTATTTCATAATGGGTATATGCCCTCGTCCTCGTTGCCAGCAGGCCACAATCATTTATAGACAAGAGTGCGGACATTGCTATTTATGATAATCAAGGCAAGAAAGTTACACAGAAAGGAGATAGAAAAAAAGCTCTTAAAAAAGCGTTTGAGCAATTTAAGTTTGAACTTTCTTTAGTACCCCTCAGAATTTTATATAGTGCTATGGTTAATAATATCAGTGATCGTGAAATCACAAACGATCAAAAGAGGCTTGAAGATGCAGTCAAATGGGCAATAAAAAATCCCTTGAAATTAGATCTAATATATGGAGCGTTAAACGCAAGCCAGAAAAAAAGTTATGGTTTGTCTGATCGAAACAAAATGTGATCCTCCCCCAAAAAACTGGAGACCAAGTTAAGCCACTGGTACTTTTTTTAAGAAAATTATTAATTTCTAATCTGTAACTTACAATAATAAAACTTGACGACATTTAATTTAAGACCTAAAATAAGCACATATTTAAGGCCTAAATAAAAAAGCTAAAGGTGACATTATGGAATCTGTATTAGCAGGTTGTTCAGCAAGCATATCAGAATTAAAGAAAAACCCCTCTGCTCTAATTGAGCAGTCTGACGGCGAGCCTATTGCCATTCTAAATCACAATAGGCCCACTGCTTATTTAATTCCTGCTGAAACATACGAAGCGATACTAGAAAAAATTGAGGATTACCAGTTGGGGTTGATAGTGACCGAGCGTCAAAATGAAAAAATATCAGCTGTAGAAATTTCAATAGATGAATTATAAATTAAAGTTTCTACCGACTGCACTCAAAGAATGGAAAAAACTTGACAACACAATTCAAACGAAATTCAAGAAAAAATTAAAAGATCGTCTCAAGTCCCCGCATTTAAGAAGTAGCAAACTTTCCTGTTTTAAAAATCATTACAAGATCAAACTTCGAGCAAGTGGCTACCGCTTGGTTTATGAAGTCATTGATGAAGAGATCTATATTTTGGTGATAGCTATCGGGAAAAGAGAGAAAAATTTAGTGTATAAAAAAGCCCGCAATAGAAAAAATTAAAATTGTCAGATATTTACTTCAGCACAAAGTATATATTCAAACAAAAAACATGCTACGGTTAAACCGCAGATGTTCTTGTTCTCGGCGGCTGCGCCGCCGAGAATGCGGTATATAGAAAGTATATATTACAAGAGTATGCAACTATATGATTTTACAACTATAGTACGCACAGAAAGGTATAAAAATCGGCCTAAATTCTTTCT
>NZ_JAIOSW010000239.1 GCF_021107415.1 Desulfobacula sp. | reverse complement strand
GTTTATTGTACAAGTATATTATATTTATACTCAAATGCCAAATGGAAAGTTTATTTATGGAAAGTTTATTTAAAAGAAAAAAAATCAGAGTAGAGCCATGTATCAGATGTTATCAGGAAAACAAAATCTGCGAAAACTATTCCGGAATTGATCAGAATTAGGGTGTATATGAACTGAAAATTCAGTTCGGACCTGGTTACCGGGTTTATTATGGCCTGGCAGGAAGAAAATCACTAAATTAGAATAAAAACTTGCACGGAGACACAAGGGTATTATTTGCTTAGTGCCTTGGTGTCTTCGTGCGAGTTCCTTTTTTAGGAAAAAGTTTACACAAATGTGGTAATTTTTTTCTTAATTTTTATTACATTTTTTTCCTATATAAAAATACATATAGCCGTTAATAAGGCTTTTTGACGCTCTGATTCCATGGTACGTTCTTTGCAGGTCTTCATTACTAAAACATGTTGAAAAAGCCAAACCTGTTGTGAAGCAGGGACGGAAAACCAAAGGATCTCATAGGGAGACCGCCTGGTTATCTTTGACGAAAAATAAGGAGATTTTTTATGAAATTTATGAAGGGAAGTTTATTATCAACAATTTTTTTATTATTAACTCTTGTTGTATTGAATAATTCATACGCACTGACGTTATCTGCATCTGCATCCGGAGAACTTATCCCTGGAACGGCAACATATCCAAATACAGTAACCAATGGAGATTTTATGATAACCGGAAATCATATAGCCACTCTTGTGGGTAATGGCATAGATGAATACACTACCTGGGTATTTGATTTTACCTCCGATACCGATTATGGGGCTTTTTCTGCCACAGATACGCTCACATCTGCTTGGTTAACATTAACGTTAACTCCCAAGACTGGTTTGATTACTACAGATTCAATGAGGATAAATGGTCTTCCAGTTATTACGGATATTATTCAATCGTTGGCCGTGGGGGTCACCACAACCATTGAATTCGAATTACTGACTTATTATACTTCGGATCAAATTATGGGTGAATTTGCATCATCTGTACTAGGCGAAATTGGTATGTTTTATCAGGATGATGCTATTCTTTCATTTGCAAGCCTTGACTTAACGACTGCACCTGTACCCGAACCAGCAACAATGCTTCTCTTCGGCCTTGGTATTTTAGGTCTTGCGGGCGTTAGCAGAAAAAATATTTAAGGAGGCACAGATGAAACGTATTGTCGCAATTTTATTTGTAGCGTGTTGTGTATTTTGTGTAGCGGGTTCAGCAAATGCCATTTCACTGGGAAGCCAGTTCGGGACATTGGTATCAATAACAGTTCATGAACAAACAGGCTCTGTACGTATATTTACATTCGATGATGAAGCTTTACAACTGCAAGTGGATATAATGGCAGAAGGATCAGGTGCTTATGATTTCCTGGGAACCGGCAATGAATTTTATGATATTTATGTGAGTGATGCATCAGGCGGCCTTGATTATGCGGCAGGTGATTTTATCACTATTGATTGCTTTAGAGATGCTCGTCTTACAGGTGGTGCGGTTGGAAATAATATCGATGCGGTTGCTTTAAATTTTTCCGGTGGACTGAATGTATGGGCAAAATATGTATCCAGCTATACATTGGGTTATGGCGTTGGTGCAGCCTACCCAGGGTATGAAGATGGTTGGGTCAACGAGGCGTTAGGTATTCCTGATGCCTTGTCCACGAGAGTGGGAGATCAATATTCATCCCTAACGTTGGGATTCTCACAACCTGTTCCAGAACCAGCCACAATGCTTCTTTTCGGTCTTGGTATCTTAGGCCTTGCAGGAGTCAGCAGAAAGAAACTTAGAAAATAAGTGCAGCATGAAGACAACTACTGTATTACTGGATAATGATGGTAGACGTTCAGGAAATGACAGGCGGGTATTTTCATATGCCGAGCATTTCCCTGAAAGAAGATCCGGTTCTTTGCAGGTCTTCTTACTAAAATTATGTTGAAAAAGCCAAACCTGTTGTGAAGCAGGGACGGAAAGCCAAAGGATCTTGTGGGGAGACAGCCTGGTTGCCTTAAGAATTATTTAGAAAGGAAATGATATGAAAAAATTTTTACTATTATTATGTGTGGGCGTAACCTTGTTGTGGTCTTCTCAGGTTTTTGCGACATCATTTACTGAAGATTTTGAAGGTAATTTAAATCAATGGACAGGTAAGGATGGTGGGGCTCATCATGGAGAAATCGTAGTTGATCCGCTTGATCTATCAGGATCAAATCATGCCATGAATTTTACTCAGTTAATTGGTGCAGGAGATATTTTCACTTCACTTAGTGTTTTTTCTGCAGGCAGTTATGTTCTGTCCTTTGATTATTTAGGTTACGCAGTTGATGGTCAAGGTCAGTTAATAGAAAATGATGATACAGGTGGATATGTTGGAATCAGTCAAGGCTATCCTGATAGTCATAGATGGTTGTATGCAACTGGTACAGCAAGTGGGGCATTGGATGTTTTAATTGATGATGGTTTATGGCATTCCTATACTTTTAATTTTACATCGACTTTTGATTTTCATCTGATGCTTGAAGATTTTAGTGGAAGTGGTGGCATTGCGGGTGATGCCTATTTCGATAATTTCAACCTCGCACCTGTTCCAGAACCAGCCACAATGCTTCTTTTCGGTCTTGGTATCTTAGGCCTTGCAGGTGCCAGCAGAAAGAAACTTGGCAAATAAGTGCGATATGAAAACAAATACAGTATTATCGGATAATGATGGCAGGCGTTTAGGAAGTGACGGGCGGGTATTCACATATGCTGATTATTCACCTGAAAGAAGATCTGGTAAAGACCGAAGGTCTGGTTTCGATAGACGTCTTAAACTGAGATAGTTATCTGGCAAAAAAAGAAAGGGGTGGTGCAGATATCGGCACCACCCCTTTCTTTTTAATTTTTAATTGTATGCATTCCTCTGGCGGAATTTAAAATTAAGATTTCAAAATTAAATGGGTATCCAGTCCGGAAATAAATTTTTAACAGATCATATTCCTGATTTTAAATATATCCTGTACGGATCTTTCTCAATACACAGATGATCAGATCAAGGGCACCATTATGGCACGGGTAACCATGCTATTACTCAAACATATTTTTGATCAGGATTGTTCTGCTAAACTGCCGGACATCTTTTTATTGTTAAAAAACGCTCCACTCATCAAGAACTTGTAATGCAAAGATCCAAAAGGCTCCCTCCAGGCAAACACCCCTCCACTGGAAGTCGGAACAAATCTTTGAAGCCCCTTTTTTGCTCAATTTGATTATGTCTTCGTGCGAGTTTCTTTTTTAGGAAAAAATTTACTCAAATGTGGTAATTTTTTTCTCAATTATTATTACATTTTTTTCTTAGATAAAAATACCTATAGCCGTTAACAGGGCTTCTTGGCGCTCTGGTTCCATGGTACGTTCTTTGCAGGTCTCCTTATTAAAATTATGTTGAAAAAGCCAAACCTGTTGTGAAGCAGGGACGGAAAGCCAAAGGATCTCATGGGGAGACAGCCTGGTTATCTTTTAACAAAAAAATAAGGAGATTTTTATGAAAAAAATTGCAGGTTTTTTATTGTACACATGTACGATGTTTTTTTTATGTGGGACAGCAAATGCCACAATAATAAATTCAATTGCTGGATTGACATCGCCTGCTACGACAATAGCATTCGACGAACTATCATTGACTAGTCATACTTCGGTTACTAATCAATATAGTTCTTTTGGAGTAACATTTACACCGAACCTTTACCAAGAAAATTCGGTTTCTTCTTCTATCGTGAATATCGATGATTTTCATTTAAGCAACTTTCGCCCGACAATAAATCCATTTGAAATCGGTTTTGTAACGGATCAAACCGAAGTAGCCTTTATATTTGTAACAAACCCAGGTAGAATTAGCACATTTGCAACATATTTGGATGGAATGTTTATAGAGAGCGCTACATTCTCTACTGACTATACATCCTCCGATAACTGGTATCATTTTAGTGGGTATTCTTTTGATAAAATTTTAATATCAATAGCTGGCAACGATCAATACATGCGCCTTGATACTATACAACTCACCTCACCTGTACCAGAACCAGCAACAATGCTTCTCTTCGGTCTTGGTATCTTAGGTCTTGCAGGCGTTAGCAGAAAGAAACTTGGCAAATAAGTGTCATATGAAGACAAATGCAGTATTACCGGATAATGATGGCAGACGTTCAGGAAATGACAGGAGGGTATTCTCATATGCCGAGCATTTCCCTGAAAGAAGATCCGGTGAAGACCGAAGATCAGGCTTTGATAGACGTCTTAAACTGAGATAATTATCCGATAAAAAAAGAAAGGGGTGGTGTCGATATCGGCACCATCCCTTTTTTTTAATTTTTAATTGGATGCTACTTTCTGGAATTCAAAACTAAAAATTAAAAATTAAAAATCACCACCCGTTCCGGGGCGTTTACCTTCCGGTCGCTGGTTTGGACATTGCAACAAGTTCTATATTCGAAGCGCTAACCGCAAAACTCGGCCATATCTGGCCTCAAACACCTTGCGGTCTTAACGCTCCGCTCATTAAGAACTTGTAATGCAAAGATCCAAAAGGCTTCCTCCAGGCAAACACCCCTCCACTGGAACGGGTATGTACCGAACAATCTCATGGCACATATCCAATTTCAAAGTGAATCCATGTATCGGATGTTATCAGAAAAAGGGAATTCCAATCTTTCAAGTTTGAATAAATTATTGGATACTTTGGGGCTTACATTGACCATTGGTATGAAGGAAAGTGCAGCATAAAAACAACTGCAGTTTAAGTTTTGAATTTTTAATTGTATGCATTCCTTTGGCGGAATTCAAAACTAAGAATTCAAAAGTCAATACAGATAAATATCTTGCAGGTCAAAGGTTCTCATGGTAATGATTTTTTATGGAAGACAAACTATATCACTCCCACGACAAGCTGTTCAGAGAAACCTGGAGCAATCTGTCCAATGCAAAGTCCTTTTTAAAGAATTATCTGCCTGAAAAAATATTGAAAATCGTACAACTGGATTCTCTTGAAATCTGTAAAGATACTTTCATTGAAAAAGATCTGAAAGATTACTATTCAGACATGTTGTACAAAGTCAATCTTGGAGAAGATCCAGGCTATATTTATTTTGTTAAAAGATCTGTCTGAAAAAGAAACAGGATTGCAATATTTTGAATCTTTGATAAAATATGTATTTAGCAATGTGGAAGATATCACAGTGGAAAAAATCAAATCCATTGTTACAGATACATTGTCAGAAGATAAAGGAGGCATGATCATGACTTTGGCTGAAAAATTAAGAAATGAAGGGCTTCAGAAGGGGCTTGAGCAAGGGATAGAACAAGGACTCCTTTGAGGGGATCGAGTTTGCTGTCAGCATCAAATTTGGTGACACAAATGACTGCAAAACTGTAATCGCAAAAATAAAGACTATCAAAGCTATAGCGCTCACATAAATTGAGACGGTTTCGCTCTGATAAATTAAGACGTTGCTTCACAACACAATTCACAAAAACAGCATTTTTTCATTTCCAAATAGTTTCCAAATGCAGATTTAAAAATAAATTTCAGTTGTTCAAATTGGATGGAATTTTCAGAGATGAAAATTTTGTTGAAGTACTTCGTTCCAATCATGCCCGGTTGGGCGAAGTCTTTTTATCGAAGGATATTGTTTGATCATTTTTTTTGCCATGCTTTCACCGGTTCT
>NZ_JAIOSW010000236.1 GCF_021107415.1 Desulfobacula sp. | reverse complement strand
AGGCCCACAAGGATTACTGCAGAATCCTATATGGGCAAACCTGGAATAGTTAATGTTGAGCATGAATCTGAATTGTCGGGTCAGACCCATGATAAAGGGGTGATGATCGTCTCGGGCTATCTTGGTAGAATGTTTGCGCAAAATTATCCCTTAAGTGTGAGTATCAGTATTACATTTGAACAAAGTTACAATGGCATTGACGGTGACAGCGCCTCTTCTACGGAATTGTATGCTGTCCTTTCAAGTCTCTCTGGTATTCCTATCCGTCAGGAAATCGCTGTGACAGGTTCTGTGAATCAAAAGGGTGAAATCCAGGCCATTGGCGGCGTAAATGAAAAAATAGAAGGATTCTATGATATTTGTGCTAAAAAGGGACTGACTAAAAACCAGGGAGTCATGATCCCATCCTCAAATGTGAAAAATCTTGTTTTAAGAAAAGATGTTGTTCAGGCTATCGAGAAAAAATTATTTCACCTATACAGGGTCAGAACCATTGAAGAGGGGATCGAAGTTCTTACCGGTGTTAAGGCAGGCCAAGCTGATTTAGAGTGTTGTTATCCTGAAGATACGGTTTTTGGAAAAGTTCAGGAAAAGCTGAAAAAATATCATGAACTGTCCATGCAATATGCAAAATAATTGGATTTTTAAAGCAATTTATTTTTTACAGTTTAGTTTGTATATAAAAAAAACAGAAAATGAAATGATTACAAAGTAAAGCAGGAAAAAATTTTGAAACCCAAAAACTCTGATCAGGTATCCGGCTGTAAGAGGCAATATGGCTGGAATAATATTCCCTGCCCCTACAAATCCAGTATAGATAGCCCTGTTTTCTTTTCCTGACACTTCCAACAAAACACCATTCATCGTTATGGAAAAGATAGAATACACAATGCCGCCTAAAATAAAGATATATTTTATCTGAATAGCATCATTGATGAAAATTGTACTTATCGCCATACTTAGTGACAATAATACATTGCCATAAAGTAACCATTTGTATTTTATTTTGTTTGCTGCAAATAAAATTAAAAAACTCACCAATACAATACCCACTACTTTAAACACTAAGAACATAGCGGTATCATTGCTTTGTGTTTGAAACACTTTTTTAGCATACAGCATTAAAAAAGGAAGAAAAGAAACTACAATACCTTGAGTATTAATAAAACCGAGAAAATATATCAGTTTGGGATTAGTTTTAAGCTCAGTTTTTAATATCCGGAAAAATTTTTTAAAACCACTTATTTTTAACATAGAGGATTCTGTTTCCTTAAGATTCCAAAATCCGAGGGAAGCAATTAAAAGTGCAAATGACCCGATCATAAATGTATAGGCATAATTTAAAGGAAAGTTTGAACTGCTTAAAACTTTTCTCGCCAGAAAGGCTGAGAACAAAACCACAATGCCGGCTATAATTTGTCTAATAGAAAAAAAACTCTTACGTTTTTGTTCCAAAATCGATTTGCCCAAAATATCTGTATAGCTTATGTTGGCAAATGCACCACCAAGGGAAAAAATGGTGATGAGAACAAATATGATCCAAATAATATGAACCGAGTATTGGGCTTGTAAATAAAACAATATTAAACCCAATCCTAACAAAGAAAAAATTCTTGAATTGATTCCCAGTAAAAGATATCTCTTTTTGTAAGATTTGTTGCTTATATATGGAGCAAAAAATAACTGGGTAACGCTAGATCCACCAAGTAAAATTGCCGTCATAATACCAACATGGATGGCTCCACCTCCAGATTCAATCAACATTGCCGGTATTATTGTATCCACATCCATAAATACCCCTGCAAATGCTAAAAAACTGGCGTGCCATAAAAAGGAAAAAAAATTTCTGTTTGATATTTTCGGAGTTAAATTCATTTATTAAATATTTAATTGCAGATTTCATAATTCCATGCTTGATGGTAAAAAGCATATGTTTTTTTGCAACCCGGCAATATAGAGCAATATAAGGAATTGTCAAGTTGATTCAGCAATCCTATACATATCATTTTATAGATTGTTGACAAGATATTCATAGAAGGATCTTTCTATTTGATCTCGGCGCCACTGGTGGCGCCACTTTGTATGGGTGTCATTTTAAGTAACGGGTCACCTTCTGGTCAATCGTTGATATATTTATGTAAAAGTGGAGTTATTTGTAAATTTTTTAACTATAATTACAGTTGGTTATAAAAGCAAAAAAGATTCTATTCAATGCTTGGCATAGTTATTGAAGTAATAGTTAGTAACTCAGTTTTAGAATGCGCATTCGCTGGGGAAATAAAAATAATATAACTATTGATAAAAAGGAGAATAACAATGAGTAAACTTAATAAATATATGATGGTTCATAACACCCCTGGTGTCAATTGTGACGAAATTCAGGCCAATTGGAGAAAACTGGCAAAAGTAGAAGCAGGCACATGGATAAGAACATATTTCAATGAAGAAAAAGGGATTCGTTATTGTATCTGGTTGGCAAAAAACGAAGAAATTCTTAAAGATATTTTTACAGAAATCGGCATCAGCTGGGAATCAATTATTCAGGTTGAAGAGACTGTTCCTTATCTTTGGGGAGAAAAATGAGAGGAACATCTTATAAAAGAAGCAACAGCTGATACTCTTGGTAACTGATGCAGGGAATTTTAAAGTGCAGGCAGCGATTATTCAGGCCTGCACTTTAACCCATTACTTTTCAAAAAGAACCATTACACTGAAATAAGGAGATAAAAATATGTATAAAAAAATTCTTTTTGGCACCTGCCTGACTGATTATTGCGAGCATATTTTTAATTTTGCTTTGAATCTTGCAAAAGAGAATGATGCAAAACTATGGATATATTATGGTATTGGCCGATTAAATCTTGATGAACCAAAAGCTGAACAGGCAATTAAAGAAGCTGAAGCCAGGGTGACCAAGGCCTATGTAGAACAAATGAAAGATAGAGGATTTGACAACTATGTCATTAATGTCAGTGATGGAGATGTCGTCAGCGAGCTTTCAAAGCTTGCCCGCAATGCTGCTGTGGATTTGATGGTGATGGGAACTTCTACTGACACCCCCCTTGCCATGGGAGAAACCACAAACGCAGGCTCGCTTGGGCCAATAGCTGCAGATACTCTTTTATGGGCACCTTGCCCTGTGATGATTATTCCGCCATCATTAATCCCGGGACTTGCAAGAGGTTAATAATGGTATACAATCAAAGCTGTGTCACTATTGAGAATATCAAAGTGACACAGCTAAAATAAAAAAACCGCTTATATATGCTTGAATTTATGATAAACATAGTTTTAAATAATTTTTAGTCCTGGGAGGTTATCATGGAAGAACAATCATTTAGTGATACTGCAATAGTGGCTTGTGGAACCATGAGCCCTGAAATCAATTTTCTGGTAAAAGAAGGATTTCTTGATACACAGCATATTTTTTATACAACACCAGGGCTTCACCAGGATATACCTGAACTAGAAACCCAGCTCATAAAATTCATAGAAAAAGCCAAAGCTGTCGCCAAGGGTGTGATTGTTGTTTATGGCGGCAAGTATTGCTATGTCAATCCGGATAATCCCACCCGGTTAATGCAGACAATTATTGAGGAACAGGGGTTGAAGGTTGTGAGAATTGATGCTTCACACTGCATGGGCATGCTTGCCAGTGATGAAGAGATGAAACAGATAACAAATGAATTTGCTGGTGGTGAACCTGTCTGGTTTATGACACCGGGCTGGGTAAAATTTCAAAAACAGGTGTTCAAGGGATGGGACAAAAGTATCGCCAATGAAAATTTTCCACGACATACTGGGGGTGCCGTTGTTCTTGATGGTATTGGATACCTGGATCAATATATGGAAGAAACCCCGGAGGAATTTCTTGAATATTGTGACTGGATGGGGATTCCCATGCAGGCATATCCCATAACTTTGGACCGATTTAAAGGCCTTCTTATGGATCAATTGAAAGTATTGAAAAATTAAATAATATAGATTAGCATACCATTAAATTTAGACCCAATTATAATTAAGTCAGGTATACAAATAAAAATGGAGAAAGTATGAAATTTGTTATTATCGGTGGTGATGCAGCAGGCATGAGTGCTGCAAGCAGGGCAAAAAGAAAAGATCCAGATATTGATATTCTTGTATTGGAACAGACCCATGATGTTTCTTACAGTGCATGTGGTATGCCTTATAACATCGCTGATCCGGAAAGGGATATGGAAAAACTGGTTGTCAGAAAAGCTGAAGTGTTTATTGAAAAAAACAAGATAAATCTTCTGACCGGACATAAAGTTACAGCCATAGACCGTTCAGCAAAAAAGGTAACAGGAATCACTATCCAGGGAGAATCTTTTGGTTTTGATTATGATAAGTTGTTTATTGCCACAGGTGCCTCTCCTGAGATTCCGGATTTGCCCGGATTTGATTTGCCCTGGATTATGGGTTTGAAAAGCCTTGAAGATGGGAAAAAAATAAAGTCCTATATCAAGGAAAAAAATATAAAAAAGGCCGTGATCATCGGCATGGGATACATTGCCCTTGAAATGTGTGAAGCCTTTGAAAAAAGAGGTGTAAAAGTCAGTATGGTTAAGCCGGGACCTATCTTTCTGCCGTGGCTTAACAAGGATCTTGCCGATATTATTTATGAGGAATTAATCAATAAGGGTATTGATATTCATGCCGGATATGCCATTAAATATATTGAACCATCAGGTAACGGTGTTCGGGTTATTTGTGAAGACCTGACCTTGGAGGCAGACATGGTCCTTGTGGCGTCCGGTGTAAAACCGTGCAGTGAAATGGCAAAAGATGCCGGTCTTGACTTGGGAATTTCAGATTCAATAACCGTGGACAGATATTTGAAAACATCAGATAAAGATATTTATGCGGCAGGAGACTGTGCCGATGCCTACCATATAGTGACTGATAAAAAATGCTGGATTCCTCTGGCATTAATAGCTAACAGGGCAGGGTGGGCAGTTGCCGATAATGTTACCGGGACTCAAACCCGTCTTCAAGGAATTGCAGGGACATCTGTTTTCAGAGTTTTTTCCCTTGAGGTTGCCAGATCAGGCTTAAACTTTAAAGAAGCCGCAGATGCAGGATTTGATCCTGTAGAAAACAGCGTTAAAACAAGATCCAGGGCTCATGGACACCCGGGATCAACACCGATTCACATCAATATGGTTGCAGACAAAAAGACCGGCCGCCTGCTGGGAACTCAGATGGTGGGAAAAGAAGGTGTGGTCCATAGAATCAATTCCATTGCAGTTGCTTTACATAATAAAATGACGGTTGAGGATTTTTCCCAGACGGATTTGGCGTATGCACCGCCATTTGGACCGGTTTGGGATCCTTTGTTAACCGCAGCCAATCAACTGGTAAAAAAAATATAGCTTTTTATCATAACTACTTAGCCAAGCGTATGGGGTTCCCATGTGTTTACAAATTCAATGATCGTTTGTAATCCATAAATTTGGTAATCTGTCCGTCATTTACAAAGGTTTCACCCAAAGTTTTTATAAACTCCGGGTGAAACCTTTCCAACTTTTCGATTATTTTATTTTATATCTCCAGCCTTGAGCATCCATGCGGTTTACAAAATCCACAAGATAATCCACAAGAACATCTTTCATTTTCCGGCCTTTTTCAGCAGTTGCTTTTTCAGGAGCTCCGCTGGCACCAAAATCCGTTAATTCGGAGAAATTCCATATTAGTTTTACATTGCTGTCCATTTCTGGAATCATACCCTTGGCCCTGCTCATATCGCAAAGCGCTGGAAACATGGCAAGCCCGATGGATGTTTCTCCTTCACCGCCATGACCCATGCCGTTCCAGACTTCAAAGGTGTCCTCGGGAAGAAGGTTTCCTGCCGTAACCCACCATGCATCCAGCACCGCCAGATTGAAATCCGGATGTTCAACTTTGATCTGCCTTGCAGCAATTTCAATTGCAGCGATATTGCCGTCATGGCCGTTGATGATCAACACTTTATTGATTCCCCAGTGAATCACCGATTCAAGCATTTCTTTTATGACTTTTATCAGGGTTTCATCCGAAAGAGAGATGCACATGGGTTTATGCCTGTAGTGACCACTCATCCCAAACCATAATGGGGGGGCAACCACTGTATTTTTAAGGCGTGATGCCAGGGCATGGGCAATATCATAGCTTACCAGAGAATCACATCCAAAGGGCAGATGTGCACCATGGCTTTCTGTGGAACCGATGGCCATGATAACCTTGTCAATTTTAGATTCCTGAAAAGAGTGCTCGTTCAGTTCTTCAAGCTTTACAGTTTTCATTTCATACTCCTTTAAGGGATGATGCGCCTTTATTTTGTATCCGGGAACCAGACTTCTTCCACAGTGTATTTTCCCTTTTTAACACTGATAATGGAGACACCTTTTACCGGAACCCCACTGGGGCGTGTATAGGAGATTTCACCAGTAACTGCCTTAAATCCCATTGTTTTTGCAAGGCTTTCTTTCAATGCTTTGGGCTCTGCAGAACCGGCTCTTGTGATTGCATCGGCAATGAGGGCAATGGCATCATATCCAAGCGGAGCAAAGGCATTTTCCGGGGGTACGCCATATTCTTTTTCATAGTCTTCAATAAATTTGGTAACCTCTGGTCTGGAATCTGCTCTGTAAGTATGGGTAGAAAAATACACATCATTTGCAAGCTCTTTTCCCGGAACTGTCACAATAAGCTCAGTATCAAAGCCATCCCCGCTGATAATGGGAAGGGTTAGTCCGTTTTCCCTGATCTGTTTAGTTGTCAGTCCGGCTTCATTGGGTATGGATGATATAAAAATAGCATCCGGTTTTGGAGATGTATTTTTAAGCCTTGCGATCTGGGCTGAAAAATCCTTGTCCCCCATCATGAAAAAATCTTCCAGGACAATATTTATTCCAAGTTCTTTGGCACGCTGTTTGTAAAATCTTGAAAGAGTCTTGGTAAAGTCCATTGAATTGTCAGTCCAGACGACGACATTTCTTACCCCAAGGGACTTATAAGAGTAATCGGCAATGGCAAAGGACTGGTCATCGTCTCCAAAGGGTACCATGAACATGCAGTCCCCGATCATCTTGGGAAGGGTGGGAAGGGTGGCTCCGGATGTAACAAAGGGAATACCTTTTTTCTGGAACAAAGGGGCTGACGGAAGGACAAATGAAGGATCACTGTGACCGATACCGGCAATAACGCCCTTGCTGAGAAGTTTTTTAGCACCAAGTGCAGCTGCTTTCTGGTCTGTTTTTGCATCCACGGAAAAAAGCTCGATCATCCTGCCGCCAAGCAATCCGCCACTTTCATTGATGACCTTTACCGCAAGCTTTGCACCGCGAAGAGAAGGGGTATCAATTGAAGACATGCCTCCTGTAAGGCTGTATAATGCGCCTATTTTTATGGATTCGGCAGAAAAACAGGGGGCCGCCAGAATAATGGACATCAAACCTAAGATAATAATCATGAAACACTTTTTCATTTTGCAATCTCCTTAATTATAATTGGGGTGTTTATATTTTCCCAGGACAAAATCGGGTTCTTCTGTTCCGAATATGCCACTGGGTTTAAAAATAAGAATCAGGATAAGAATCAGGGAGGTAACAATTTCTCCCACACCATATATACCGAAATTTTCTTCTATGGGCCGGAAACATTCATTGGTTAACGAAAAAAGAATGGCGGCCAGGATAGAACCGGTTATGCTCCCGGTTCCGCCCACAACTACCATGACAACAATATTAAATGACATGATAAGGGAAAATGATCCAGGGGTCACAGCCGTAATCAAATGTCCCCACAAACCGCCCGCGATTCCGGCAAAAAAAGCACCCACAGTAAGCGCAAAGCTGCGGGTATAAAACAGGTTCACACCAAGGGAACTCGCGGCCATCTCATCTTCCCTGACAGCAAGCATCGACCTGCCAAGGGAAGAGAATTTAACCTTCCAGCAGATATAAATAGTCACAATAACCCAGCCCATGACCCAGTAAACATTGGTAAAGTCCTCCAATCCGTTTAATCCGAGAGGGCCGCGGGTGATCGACTCTGCATTGTTTAACAGCACCTGGACAATGATAAGAAACCCCATTGTTGCCACAGCAAGATAGTGCCCTTTCAGTCGCAGGACGGATATTCCAACGACCATAGCCACAAGCGCTGCAAAGCATCCGCCCACCAGAAGAGCCGGAAAAAAAGGCAGGTGAAGGGAAACCATCCATTGAGGGAGATCCGGCAGGAACAAGGGTTTTTTCTCAAGGGAAAAGGTTAAAAGGGCTGTTGTATACCCGCCAATGGCCATGAAAGCCGGGTGTCCCAGAGAAAAAAGACCGGCAAACCCATTGGTCAGGTTCAGGCTGACGGCCAGTATAATGTTGATGCCGGTAAAACTGACAATGGCAAGGATGTAATCATCTGCCGTGTTTTCTATGAAAATAGAGAAAACAATTAAAAAGAATATCATGCCTGCAAGACTGTAACGAGGACGATTTGTTTCCATTAGGCTCTGTCCTCCGTGTCTTTTCCAAGGAGCCCATTGGGCAGAACAATCAAAATGATGATCAGGCTGCCAAAGACAAAGGCATCCCTGTATGAAGAATAAATAGGAGGTAAAAGGCCCACAAAAAGAACTTCGGCAAGTCCCAGTATGAATCCTCCGAGAATGGCACCGGGGATTGATCCAACACCGCCGATAACAGCTGCAACAAATGATTTCAGACCCGGAATATAGCCCATCAAAGGGTCTATCTGCCCGAATTTCCCCCCCCACATCAGCCCTGCAATACCTGCAAGGCCGCTTCCGATTGCAAATGTCGCCATAATCGTCTTGTTGATATTGATTCCCATCATTCTTGCCACATCAATGTTTTCTGCCGTTGCCCTCATGGCAATGCCGAGCTTTGTTTTTTTGACCAGGAAAATAAGGGCCACCATAAGAAAAACAGCCGTTAAAATAATAATAAGATCAACAACCCTGAAACTTGCAGGCCCTAGGTTAAGTATGGTCTGCATATAATCTGGAAAACTAAAGTTCCTGGGCTGGGCGCTTAAGGTGAGTATTCCAAGATTCTGTATCATGATGGAGATGCCAAGAGATGCGATAAACCCTGTCACTTGAGGTGCACCCCGCATGGGGCGAAAGCTGGTCCTTTCAATGAGTAGGCCCACGGCGCAGCCGGTGAAAAGGACACAGAACGCAACCAGCGGGAAGGGGAGTCCCGCTGTTTCCATAAGGGCTAATGTTGTAAATGCACCTATCATGACAATATCGCCATGGGCAAAATTAATAAGTTTGACAATACCGTATATCATTGAAAATCCAATTGCCACAAGGGCATACATGCTTCCAAGGATCAATCCGTTGACCAGCTGTTGCAATAGATACCCTGACTCCACTATTCACCCCCAAGATAGGCTTTTTGGACCTTGGGATTTTTGGCAAGGTCTGCACTTTGACCGGAAAGTACCACCCGGCCTGTTTCAAGTACATAAGCCCTGTGGGACAACTCAAGCGCCATAACAGCGTTCTGTTCTACAATTAGAATCGTAATACCCTGTGTATTGATTTTTATTAGCTTATCAAAAATGGTTTCGATGATAAGGGGGGCAAGCCCAAGTGACGGCTCATCCAGTATCAATAGCTTTGGTCGGCTCATAAGTGAACGGCCAAGGGCCAGCATCATCTGTTCGCCGCCGGAAAGGCTTCCTGCTGCCTGATTTAACCTTTCCCCAAGTATGGGAAACATTTCATAAATGGATTGAATATCTTTGCCAATTTCATTGTCCGAACGTAGATAAGCACCGATAACAAGGTTCTCTTTTACTGAAAGCTGGGAAAAAACACCTCTGCCCTCCGGACACTGGGAAATACCTGCGCCAACGATCTGTTCCGGTGCCATGGCAGAAAAATCCATTGTTTTTTTACCTTTTGCTGCAGTGTAGAGGATACTTCCTTTTGCCGGGCGCAAAAAACCTGAAATTGTTTTTAATGTTGTTGTTTTTCCGGCTCCGTTTGCACCGATCAATGCAATAATTTCACCATGGCCTACATGGAGATCCACCTGATGCAGGACATGGGTCTTGCCTCTGTAGACATCAATATTTTTAACAGTCAGCATGGGGTTTTTCCTTTGGAGAACCGAGATAGGCCTTGATAACCTCAGGAGAATTTTGAATTTCCTCAGGAGTTCCCTGGGCAAGCAGACGGCCTTGATTCAGGACTTGAATACGTTGGCACAGATTCATCACCAGGCGCATATCATGTTCAACAATTAAAATGGTCATATCATGATTGGTATGAATTTTTTTGATGGTGGTCATAAGATCTGCCGTTTCCTGGAGGTTCATTCCCGCGGCAGGCTCATCAAGGAGTAAAAGTTTCGGGCTTGTTGCAAGAGCCCGTGCAATTTCCATTCTCCGTTGATCTCCATAAGGAAGATTTTTAGCAGGTTCGTACACCAGGTCTGTAAGATCCATCATTTCAGCAAGTTTCATTGCTTTTCCGGTAATTTCTTTTTCTGTTTGACAAAATTTTTTGGTATGACAAATGGTATTAAAAAACCCTTTGCCATGGTGCATATGAAAGGCTACCTTTATATTGTCCAGAACACAAAGGTCTCCAAAAAGTCTTATGTTTTGAAAAGTTCTTGCAATTCCGGTCCTGGCTATCTGTGCAGGAGAAAATTTTGTTATATTTTTTGAATTAAGAAAAATTTTTCCTGAACTGGATTTTAAAACACCGGAAAGAAGGTTGAACACAGTGGTTTTACCCGCACCATTCGGGCCGATCAACCCCACCAGCTCACCTTTTTCCAAGGTTAAGGTGTAGTCAACTACGGCTAGAAGTCCGCCAAATCGCTTTTCCAAACCTTCAACCTCAAGCAAATGATTTTTTTTGTGCAATGATCTTTCCTTTTTACTATTAAACCGCACCTGAATTTTAGCGATTACCCGAATACAGATGGTAAAATTTCTTTTTACAATTATGATAGAGATCATAAACAGGTATGTAAATATAGGAAAGATATAATATATATATAGGTAAAAACTATAGGTTTATTTTAGGGAATCGTGGTTCCAGGCCCTGCTCTATTTGAGGATGATTTCGTTAAGATAGGCCACTAGGTTGACCTTTTGGCCGAGTAAACCCAATTTTTTTCTAAGATTTTGACGGTGGAATGAGATGGCATGTTCCGATATATACAAAAGTCCGGCTATTTCTATGTTTGTTTTTCCCATTTTTATCAAGGCTGCGACTTCCATCTCCCTGCGTGTCAGCCCCACTGCCCTGGTGTATAATTTGCCTGAAAATTGAGAGGTTATTTCATCCAGATTGGATTCAATCACATCTGTCAGGGCTGTCTGCTGTTGATCCAGGCTACTTTCTTTCAATCGTTTCAGATAAGGCATGACCAACGAATTAATATGAGTGATCACGTTCTCTTCAAACTTTTCCCGTTCGGATTGGCGATGTTCCAGAAGAACTTTCAGGGCAGTATTGGATTCTTCCAGTCTGATGGTGCGGCGCTGTACCAATTCCTCCAGGTTTTGCTTCATCTTGCAGAGTGTAAGATGAAGTTTTACGCGTGCCAGAACTTCAGCCTCCTGAAAAGGTTTGGTGATGTAATCCATACCGCCGACTTCAAATGCCTTGACCTTATCGTCAGACTCCCTGAGCCCACTGATGAAAATAACCGGCACCGTGCGGGTACTGGCATCATTTTTCAATTGTCGGCAGACCTCAAGGCCATCCATTTCCGGCATTCGAATATCTAAAATAATCAGGTCCGGAAGCTGTTGTTTAATGGCATCCAGCGCCATACGTCCACTCAGGGCCTGTCTCACGCCAAATCCCTGTCCTGCCAGGATATCTGTGAGAAGCTTTAAACTTTCCGGGCTGTCATCAATGATCATGATGACAGCCTTATCCTCTACCAAGCTGTCTGTAATGGGTGAATGGGTTTGCATTTGTTAGCTTCCTGTAATATTTTTTGCTTGGTTGATTATTGCCAGTATTTTGTCAAATCTGAACTTACCAGCCAGTGCTGTCAGCTTATCTGCCACTTTATCATTGACCTGCCGGATTTGTTCAATGCACGCAATTGTACGGTTAAAATTAAGTTCGACCGAGGCTGATTTCAATTCCGCCACCAAAGGTTCTGGTAATTGGGCCAAAATTCCGGGTTCCAGGACTTTTTCCCTAGAAATCAAATCGGGCTTTCTTTTAGCCTGGTCTTTCCCATATATAAAGGTTACGCCTATATGCCGGGTCAGCATAGCAAACAACTCTGCTTCATCATAAGGCTTGCGAATAAAATCATCACGCCCCGCCGTCAGTATCTGTAGCCGTTCCCTTTCAAATGCATGGGCCGTGAGCGCAATGATGGGTGTATGGCCACCTGCCCCGGTGGCCTTAATCTTTTGGGTGGCCGTTAACCCATCCATTATCGGCATGCGGATGTCCATCAGGATAAGGTCGGGCTCAAAGCGAAAAAATTTTTCCACACCTTCTTTGCCATCCACCGCTGCCTGGACCTTAAACCCAATTGTTCGGAGCAGCTTGGTCAGCATGATGCGACTTTCCTCATGATCCTCAACAATCAAAATACAGTATCGAGGCTGATCCGGTGCTAACCCCACGGGCCGGTTCGGAGTGTCTATGTTTACGACATCAGCAGGGCTTACCACCTGGATCGGCAGATCAAAGCAAAAGGTCGACCCCTTGTTTTTTTTACTTTTAACCCTGAGATCACTTCCCATTATTTGAACAAAATGTCGACTGATGGTCAAGCCCAGACCCGTTCCGGGTTTTTGAGTAGTCCTGCGCTTTGCCTGGGCAAATTGATTGAATATGATGTTGATATCTTTCTGGTCAATACCAATGCCGGTATCTCTGATTTCAAATCGAATCCATAAATCCGGATTCTTGACCGGTACTTTCACCTTTTCCGAATGATTTGGAATCACAGGCTCGTTTGCCGTTGAAACCTGCAACACCACGCTTCCCTGACGTGTGTAGTCTATGGCATTGCCAAGCAGATTGAAAAGTATCTGGCGTAATTTCCCTTTATCCGTTCTGATATACTTGGGAACATCCGGGGCTTTTTCAAACATGAAGAAAAGCTTTTTTTCACTGGCACGTTGTTGAAACATCACAGCAATGCCTTCTAAAAAATATAGCAGATCAACGTTTTCGGGATTAAAGGTAACTTGTCCGCTTTCAATTTTTGACATGTCCAGCACATCGTTGATTAAGGCCAGAAGCTGATCTCCGCTTCGGTGAATGAGGCCTAGATTTTCAAGCTGATCCAGAGTGATCGAGGCATCTCGCTCCATTAAATGACTGAAACCCAATATGACATTTAAGGGTGTTCGCAATTCATGGGACATATTTGCCAGAAATTCGCTTTTGGCCCGGTTAGAGGCTTCGGCCGCTTCTTTGGCCGCAACCATATCCGTGGTGCGGGCGGATACTTTTGCCTCAAGATTCTTCTTGGCGTTCTCGATATCCCGATACACAGTTTTTAAGCGGTTTCCCATTTTAATAAGGGTTTGAACCAAAAGGCCCACCTCATCCGGACGAGACTGAAACGTACTGAGGTAATTCAAAAACCCTGTCAAATTATTTTCAATTTCAGTGGTCGCATTGAAGTTCTCGGCAGTTTGGGTCAATAAACCAAGAGGGTGTGAAACATTTTTGCGCACTACTGAATAAATCATGAACAATGCCGTTACAAAAGAACCTACACCGATGGCTATCATAAAATAGGCGTTTTTTATGATTTTATCTTTAAATAAAGCTTTGTAGTAAACCGAAACTAAATACCAGTCCGGTCCTTCTATCTTTGTGACAGCCAGAAATTCATCATTTTCAGCGTTATCAATGATCGCAGGAAACGTTGAAACCGATTTGATCTTTTTAAAGATGGATAACAGCTGTCTATCATTTGCAGATGTAACTGTGAATTTTGGATCACGGGTTGATATCATTTCCGCTACTTTGTAAGGATGCACGATGATGTGGCCGTCCTGACCAAGGATGATGCTGTACGAAGAAACGATGCTGTCACTTAAATTGCGGTTAAAAAAATCACCACACTCAAGATCCGTCCCAATTGTACCTATTTGTTTGCCGTCGACATCAACAGGCAGGGCTGCAGATATCATCCAATGACCAGCAAGTGAATCAAAATAAAGACCCGTCCATATAAGATTCCGGCTCGGATTGTTTTCCATATTGGTTTTTAAAAACCATTCCTCATCGCCCCAATTATGATCTGCTGAAATGTTCCGGCCCCATGGGATTTCAGGCCAATACCTCAATGAGATCTTTTCCGGTGTAACAAACCAAAGGTTCACAAACCTGGAACGCCAGGCTGGACCATATTTCAAAAGCAGCTCATAGGCAAGCCCCATACGTCGCCGGATTTCTTTATTTACCTCAACCCCTGGTGCCATAATAATACCGATGCCATGCTCGAATACTTCATTCTCGGTCCACACACCATCAAAATACTGATGGCGGGAACGTATTGTTCCATCGCTGAGCCGTACCATGCGGGATTCAAACCAACCCGTAAAATCGGGTTTCGGGTTGGTTTCATACTGAAACACAAATTCATTTTTTAATCCTATTAAATTATCCTTTGCCAGACGAAAGAGTTCACTTTCCCGTTTCCCACGCTGAACGATATACTCCAATAGCTGATCGTAAAATTGAACCTCTGTTTTTTTAATCAAGTAATTGTATGTGATGAAGGTAGAGACAATGATAAGAAAAGCAAACAAAAAAAACAGGCGTTTGATTATCGTATGCGACAATGGAACCAGTTTGATCGGAGACATGCGTAATGTGCCATGATTATTTTCTGATTTTTTCATTTGCCGCGACCTGAATTGTCTGTTTCTATCACCATCGTCTCAATAAAAAAAAGGTAGTAAGCATCCATGGATAATACACCTCTACTGAACAAATTTCAGATCAGTTAATAAATAATTTATCACAGTCATAAACCACTTGAAATGTGAGCCGCTCAAATCGGTTATTGTTCTCTCTTAACCAAACAAGTTCATTTGCTGATCATGTCTCTTATCAACTTCCTCGTGCTTCTTTATATATCGTCGTATTGCCTCTTCATTTCTTCCTACTGTGGATACATGATAGCCTCTTGCCCAGAAATGCTGCTCTGTAAAGTTCTTGCTACGTCCTCCAAATTTTCTGGCAATAGCAATTGCACTTTTTCCTTTTATAAATCCAATAACCTGAGCAACAGCATATTTCGATATTTCGGTATCCATGTTACATGAAACATACACTCCCACTTTGAGTGGCTTAAACTATTTATTGTTTTCATTAAAACCTCACTTTCTACTGAGCCTCGAACGGTTCACTGAATATGAGGTTTTAATATATTCCTGCAAAAGTCAAACTTTGGGAGTCCCCCGGCAGAGCCGGGGGTTTACCCATTATAATTAAAAGTATTTGATGAGGTAAGAAAAATTATATTTTTTCACGGCACTGCTCTGCCCAGGCAAATAGTTCCGGGGTGCCGCCGGTATGCCAGAACAACACCGTCTGGTTTTTTGAAAAGTAACCTTTTTTTATCAGATCCAGAAAACCACCCATTGCCCGGGCCGTGTAAACCGGCCCTAAAAGAATCCCTTCATGGAAAGAGAGATCCCGGATCGCATCAAATTCCAGATCTCCGGGTATGGCATATCCTGCCCCCAGGTAGTCACAATTAAGAGAAAAATCCGATTCTGTCATCCTAATATCAGACCCGATCCTTTCAGCAACGGCATTGGCAATCTGGGTCAGGACAGGAGGGAAAGGATCAGATCCGATTTGGGTCTGATCAATGCTTATTCCCAGGACATCACCTTTAAACCCGGTAATTTTTGCTCCCAGAGTCAATCCAGCCTGGGTCCCGCCGGAACTGGTGGCAAATACAATAGCATCAGGTGAAATATCCATATCCTTAATCTGACTGGCAAGTTCCAGCATGGCCGTCACATACCCAACAGCCCCAATACTGTTGGAACCGCCTACAGGAATTAGATAGGGTTTTTTTTCGACTTCAGCCAATTTGTCTGCTACCTGGAGGAGTCGTTCATCCCTGTCTTTTCGCTCACAATAATGAATCGTGGCCCCGAAAATTATATCCAGTAAAAGATTGCCGTTGGGAATCTTTGGTTCAGTACCGTTTAACACCAGATGACAATCAAGACCGGCTTTTCTTGCGGCAGCAGCAGTCAGGCGGCAATGATTTGACTGTATTCCACCGGCAGTGACCAGAGTATCTTTGTTCTGCTCAAGAGCTTCTCCAATAAGAAATTCCAGTTTCCGGGTTTTATTTCCCCCCATGCCCAGAGAGGTAAGATCATCCCGTTTCATGTAAATACCAGGTCCGTTATATGCTTTGGTCAGGGCGGCAAGATATTGGATGGGTGTTGGAAATTCAGCCAGATGAAATCTGGGCAGATTGTCTAATTTCATGGAATCCCCTTATTGTTTAATGGATGAAAATTTTTTGGATATCTTAATTTAACCTGATTGTTTTCTTTTTAAATTCAAAACCAAAAGTTTTCATTTCTTCAAGTACTGGTTTATAAATTTCAGGGATGTTCGGCATTAGAGTACCCCTTGATTTTATTTTTCCTTCCAGTATTAATTTTATACTTATTGAAGCAGGAAGAGAAACCGCCCTTGACATTGCTGACTCTCCATATGGAATTCCTTCTACCAACAAGCTTGCGACTCTTTTCTCTTTTCGGTCAGGAAATTCAGCAATTATTTCATCATACACAATGATCATATCTTTTTCTTCAGGACTATAAGACATTTTTTTAAGCATAAGGTCAACCAGAACATTGGAGTATATTCCCTTTTCAACGGTAATTGGCTTTTCCTCAAATAATCCGAGCCATTCTAATCGCTCCATAATATCATCTTTTTCAGCAATATT
>NZ_JAIOSW010000366.1 GCF_021107415.1 Desulfobacula sp. | reverse complement strand
CCCCATTGCAAATAGTCAGATAAGTCAAGTATGTTTTATGAATAATTGTCATAAAAAACAAGGTTGTTTTGTGATTAATTGTCATAAAATGTACGCATAAGAAAGCACATGTTAAAATATGGATAGCCGTTCACGACTTGAAACTTGTCGAAGCGTAGCGTAGATCCAGTCTTTAACGAAAGAAATTCGGGAAAATTAGAAATTCGAAGGCTGAAAGAGGGCACCCATGCTTTGCCTCCAGCTTCATGCGTCGCCTTCGGCTATGCAGGACAAGACGCAGGGCACTGATGCTGAGAAAATTGATTTTAGCACTAAAGCTTTTTATCATCCAGGATGACTACCGTTTTTTCCTTTGTAGCTATCCATTCAATTGAAATTTCGTGCGACATCTTCTTAAATTCCGGATCACCTGTAACAAGCAAAGCCTTTAAGCTTGAAGCGAGGGCTGCAGCAAAACAATCTGCATATGCTATTTTGTATTTGGCTTTCAGCTTTGCCGCTTCATACGTCAACCTTCTGTCCGCTTCAACGAGCTGAATCGGATATTTATCAAACTGGGTCAAAACACTTTCGGCTTCCTCAATACCCTGTTCCCTCATGGTATTGTAATACATTTCTCCCCAGTTAATCACCGACATAAATCCCTTAGCTTTACGTCTTATCAGTGTACTTAATATTTCACTTACCTTATCTGCCCCTGGTTCATCTTCAAAATAGGCAATCATCGCAAAACTATCCAGTACATACTTTGTCATAATTTTGCCTCTCTTTGTCTGTCTTTTACCAGGGCTTTTAAAATGCGCCCTTTTGTTTTCAGCATTCCTCTTCCTTCCTGAACCGGGTCTCTTTTAAGAGGCTCTACAATAATCTTATTTTTTTGTTCATACACCTTAAAACGCGTTCCTTTTTCAATGCTATATTTCCTTCTGATTTCAGCAGGAATCACTATTTGACCTTTTATTGTGGATGTAACAATCGTCAACCAAACCACCCCCTCTCGTATTACGAAATATAGCTATTTTGTAATACATTTATAATGTTCTGTCAACATTATTGTTTAACCCGCTGAATTCCATTCGTCTAAATAAGGTGCCCGAACAAAATGAGGTCATGTTTACTTTTGACCCATGGAAGATAAAATGTTATATTTTACAGTATGTCGCTTCCACTTAGAATATAATACCTCGAAGTATGGTATCATGTATGAAGAATTTCGAGGCTTAAAAAATATTACAGAAAAATTAAAAACCAGATAGGAAAAATACAAGACAGTATTAGCATGGGTCAATAGTATGACCCCTTATTCCATAGCAAATCCCAAAGAAAGGAGGTAATTATGAACATCAAAAGATTAGTTGGAATACTAATCCTTATTTTTGCTTTCATTTTCCTATTCTTTACAACTAATAGTGCTATAGCTGGCGATATAAACGTCATTGGGCACAGGGGGGCAGCGGGGCTATTGCCGGAAAATACTTTGGCAGGATTTAAAAAGGCTATGGCAATAGGAGTTGATACTATAGAATTGGATATCCATCTTACATCTGACAATGAAGCGGTTGTTTACCACGATTCTAGATTAAATCCTGCAATTACTAGAGATGCAAAAGGGAAATGGATAAAAAATAGACACCTTATTAAAGAATTAACGCTATCAGAAGTTCAATCTTATGATGTTGGAAAGCTGAACCGTTGGTCAAAATATGCTAAAAAGTACAAAGGTCAAAAAGCTGCAGAAGGAGAACGTATCCCGACTCTGCGCGATGTAATACAGATAGTAAAGAAAACAGACGACAAGACACACTTATTCATTGAATTAAAGTTCTCTCCTTTAAAACATGATGAGACAAAGTCACGTGAAGAAATTTCAAAAGTAGTTGCAAAGATAATCAAGGATGAAAATATCGCAGACAGGGTAACTGTTATATCCTTTGATTGGAAGATATTAATGTATTTTCAGAAAATTATGCCAAAAGTGCCAACGGGTTATGTCACCATCACTAAAAAGAGTTTTGACACTATCCAAAAGAATAAGCCCGGTGCTTCTCCTTGGATGGCTGGAATAGATATCGACGAATTTGATTCAATACCAAAAGCAGTAAAATCTGCAGGTGGAACATACTGGATAACTCATCATCGTCATGCAATTGGCCATAAAAAAAACGTGACATCAAAAATAGTCAAAAAAGCTCATGCTATCGAAATTGAGGTAATTGTTTGGACGCTTGATTCTAAATCAGATATGAAGAAACTTATTAAGACAGGTGTCGATGGCATTACCACAAATCGACCCGACATTCTATTTTCTCTTTTAAAAAGGTAAGGTGGAAAAATGACAAAGATTAACAAAAAAATTATTGAAATAGTCAATAAAGCGGGTCGCATAGGCGCCATTGGTACTGCAAATAAACTGGGACAGCCCAATGTAGCCTACTTCGGCAGCCCCCAGCTATCGGAAGATGGAACCATTATAATGGGTCTGAGCAGTAACCGGACATTGAAAAATTTAGAGGAAAATCCCCTTGCAGTCTTTTTCTGTGTTGCTGAAAGCCCGGTTACATTCACGACTCCAGGTTACCGTCTTTATCTTAAAGTTCGCGAGATTCAAAAAGCAGGTCCCATCTTTGACAGCGTTAAAAAGGCCATAGCCGAGCATGCGGGGCCTGAGGCAGCCAAAATGATTGTCGCCGGTGTGGTCTTTGATGTAACTGAGGTTCGACCACTGGTGGCTATGGAATAGAATCGTCGAGGTATTGTCAAATGTTGTGTATGGAGAAATTAGGCGGCGATCCGTTTCTCTTGTGAGTTCGGGGACGGAATTCGGACATTAGTTTATAAGGTGACAGGGTGCGTGAACTATGATATTCGGTTTGTATGCCACGCCAACCAAGAATAGATGCGCCGGGTGCCCCTCATCATATTATTGCCGGATATAGACGCAAAAGGACATTTAAAGATGGTATCGATAGGGATAATTTTTTTAAATCGACTTGGAAATATCGTAAGCGTTCACGGAACGTTGAAATTAGAAAATAGAAATT
>NZ_JAIOSW010000247.1 GCF_021107415.1 Desulfobacula sp. | reverse complement strand
TTCCCCATTTTGAGTAAATTTTATGGCATTACCCACAAGATTTATCAATATCTGGCGCAGCCGTCCCGGATCTCCCTTAAGAAACAGGGGGACATCATGATGAATCATTGTAAGATATTCCAATCCCTTTTCATGGGCTTTAACCGCGACAAGATCGTTTAATGTGTCAATGGTTACTCTTAAATTAAAATCAATGTGTTCAAGCCCAATCATACCGGCTTCTATCTTGGAATGATCCAGAATATCATTGATGATATTTAAAAGTGAATCCGAACTGTTTTTAATGATCCTGGCAAATTTTTGTTGTTCCGGATCTAATTTTGTTCCTAATAAGAGATTTGTCATCCCGATAACGCCGTTCATGGGTGTACGGATCTCATGGCTCATGTTGGCCAAAAATTCACTCTTTGCCAGGTTGGCGGCTTCTGCTTTTTCCCTGGCAAAGACTAAATCCTTTGTCTGCCTTTCAATTTCGGATGTTAACATTTTAGAATAGTTATTGTGCTGATTATGGCTTTTGGCCAGTATTTTCATATTCTTTTTTTCAAGTACTTTTATTTTTCGGTGGGTTTGAATATTTCTTGTTTCATTGAGTTTTTTTTGATCTTCCAACTCTCTTTCAAGGAAAAAAGAGTCGACTAATTGTTTGATAATGATGGCTAATGTATCTGTATTTTGATCCTGCAATAAAGATGTAAAAAACAGCACACCCTTTAACTCTTTTAAATAAATGGCATTGATATAGTCATTGTCTATTTTTTTTTGAAAACAACTTTCATTGTCTGTCCCGGCTTTTTCAAGAAGCCTGTTTTCAATTGTAGCCGGAAGGGTAAATTTTTTTAAAGAAACGATGTTTGTTCCATTGTTCAGGATCATTTTGCAGCAACAACCCCATAATTTATTTTCAAGGTACACAAGAAAATCATGCTGGTCCTTATTGGGCATATCAATATTATCAAATATAGTGTTGAGAATTTCCATATCAGTCCTTGTCCAATGAATATATTGCTTCTGCTTTTGACAACTCCTGCGGTAAGTCAAGCATAATTGCTTTGTATTCTTGAATGTTATCCCGCATATGCGTCAGAAGCGGTTGGGAAAGTATCCTTCCCTGCAACCCCTTAATCGGAGAGATGTTTTGCCTGTAGATCAGATAGTCGGCAATTTGTATTATTCCGGGTATACTTTCAGGATCAATTTTTTTAAGGTTCAAGTGATGCTGCCCAATACCTTCTTGTATGGTTAAAGGTAGTTTCCAGTCCTGGGCCAGATAAAACCCGACTCTGGAGTGATCGGTCCCAATGATTTTTTTTTCAACCTCAATAATAGAATCTTCCCCTGGTTTATATGCCTTGCAGACTTTCATAAATAATTGGGGTTCAAGCTGGTCTTCAATAATCATTCCAATGTCATGGATTAAACCGCATAAAAAAGCATTCTCACCATTTTGTTCAAAAATTTTTTCAGCGATGAGTTGGCTGCAAATACCTACAGCAGCACTATGCAGCCATAACTTATTCCTTGAAAAAACATCATAGTCATTACTATTTTTAATAATATTTTTAACAATATCCATAACAATTAAATTGCGAAGATTATTCATGCCTATAAAAGAGACGGCTTCTGCAATATGGGTGACTTTGCAGAGTAAGGAATAATAGGGGCTGTTAACAATTTGCAATATTTTTAAAACCAAAGTCGGGTCCAGGTTTATAATCTCTTCAAATTCCTGCATACTGTATGCATCGTCCGAAATCATCCGTGTTAACCGGATGGCAATATTGGGCAGGGTTTTCAATTCTTTAAATTTAGTTAATAAAACTTTAGCTGTCGGCATACGCTGTCTTATTCCATTTAAATAGTATTATTTAAATTTTTTTAATTCTTCATAAGTCGGTTTTTCAGTCATATGAAAACTCCTTGTTGCTGTTTATTGGTATGGATACCAGTCAGCATTTCGCAAACTATCCACTTTTAAAACAGCTATTTCATTGGTGCTGGTATTAAACACGACTTTCCTTCCCTTTTCCCCGCCTACATCTTCCGATATGATGGAGATTTTGTTTTTTAACAATATCTTTCGAGTGATTTCAATATTTTCCCTGCCAATATCCTTATCATTTTTTTTGGGGTTATATGCGCCTCCAAATATTTGTGCTTCAAAATTTTTTCTTTGAGATCCATGGGCCAGCATCATTGTTATCAATGCAATTGTAGCAATATTACCATACAATGCAGTGGTTTTTCCTTTTGTTGCCATATAGGGCAATTGAAAATGATTCATCCCGCCGATTCGGTTTTTTTTGTCATAAATACAGATGGAGACACCAGACCCTATGACAGTGGATATGCTGATACTTTGGTCCGGTACAAAAATATATCCGGGCTGCAAAAAATAATTATTTGATATTGAATTTTCAGAAGAATAGTAGTCCTTATTCATATAAAAGCCTTTGTATCATTTTTTTTGGTATCCGCTTGGTAAAATAGTTATCAGGCTGTGGTCAAGCCCATGAAGATTTTCAGACAGACCCACAAAAAAGTACCCTCCCGGATTCAGAGCCCTGCAAAGGGTGCTGACAACCTTTTGTCTTGTCTGTGTATCAAAATATATCATGACATTTCTGCAGAAAATAATATCAAATGTATCAACAGGAGTGTCTGATAACAGGTTGAACTTTTCAAATCTAACGTAGGTTTGAACTTCGGGTTTGACCTTGACATGATCCTGCCATTTACCGGTTCCCTTTTGAAAATAGGTGTATAGAATGGAACGGGGTACAACACGTACTCTTTCTTTTGGATAGATAGCTCTTTTTCCCTGTTTCAGCATGGAATCAGAAACATCAGATGCGTAGATGGTAAAGGAAAATTTGTTGGCCAGCAATTGAACCGCAAGGGAAAAAGCTTCTTCCCCGCTGGAGGAAGCCGCACTCCAGATTTTCAAGGGTTTGGTATTATCCAGGGTTTTGATCATAAATTCACAATGATTATTTTCCCTGAAAAAGAACGTATGATTGGTGGTGGTTGCATCGATAAAATTGTTAAATTCATCCGGGCTGTTTGATATCAGGTCAATATAATCAGATACACAAGATGTTTTTGTCATCCGCATTCGTTTGGCTATTCTTGCAACCAGAAGGGTATATTTTTTTTCATTGAGAACAATGCCGGATTCGGTATAAACAATATTGGAAAGTTTTTTAAATTGTACCGGATTGATTTTAGTTTCAGATACCATAGGATTAACTTTTTTCCAAAAGAAAAATGGCTTTTGGGGCAATCGTATAGATATCCTGCACATGATCAACTGCACCTAAGTTTATTGCCTCCTTGGGCATGCCGAATACCACACAGGATTTTTCATCCTGGGCAATATTAATTGCGCCTGCTTTTTTCATGTCAAGCATTCCTGCAGCGCCATCTTTACCCATACCGGTAAGAATGATACCAAGGGCATTGGCTCCTGCATATCTGGCAACGGATTTAAACAAAACATCGACTGCGGGCCTCTGGTAATGGACAAGGGGACCGGTTTTAACAGCTACATAATACCTGGCACCGCTTCTTTTGAGGAGCATATGATAATTGCCCGGTGCGATCAGGACCTGGCCGTTTGTGACTGTATCGCCGTTTTCTGCTTCCTTAACGTGCATCTGGCACAGCTCATCCAGTCTTTCTGCAAATGATGTTGTAAACTGGGCAGGCATATGCTGGACCACCACAACCCCTGGAGAATTTCGCGGCATCATGGTTAATACTTTTTTTAAGGCTTCTGTTCCGCCGGTTGAAGCACCAATGGCGATGATTTTATTTGTAGTGGCAGTCAGCGCTTTTGATGTGATGGCGCTCATTGGCTTATTCTCTGTTTTCCGGGTGGACAAAGGTGTCAACTTTGCCCCATAAACCGCTCTGATTTTTTCTCCCAGCTGTATGCTCATATCACCCACGGAATAAGCAGCACTGGGTTTTGAAATAACTTCAAGAGCGCCAAGAGAGATGGCTTCAAGGGCAATCTTGCTCCCCTTGGCAGTTAAAGAGCTGACAATGATAACAGGAAGGGGATAGTGCTTCATCAGCTTTTTTAAAAATGTTATACCGTCCATACGGGGCATTTCAATATCAAGGGTAATTACATCCGGTTTGAGTTTAACGATTTTGTC
>NZ_JAIOSW010000197.1 GCF_021107415.1 Desulfobacula sp. | reverse complement strand
AAATCATGATTCTGGAATTTGCTGTATAAAAGGGTGGTGGTAAACGCTTGAAATTTTCCTTTTTTGGCCACAAGCGCGGTTGCTTTTAGTCTGTCATAGTAGCAGTACCTGCATCGGTCCTGTTCCCTGAAAACAACAGATTGAAGGAATTCTTCGATTTTGTAATCCTTCTGATAAATTACCTTTAAGTCAATGGATTGAGAATAGTGTTTTAATGTCTCTTCTCTTTTTTGACACTCGGAAAAAGGGTGAATATTATGCCGGTAAAAAAAAGCCATTACATCCATGTCCATCTGTCCTAAAATTTTGAGAGGATAAATGGAGCAGGGCGCACAGCAGGTATGAAGTAAAAGTTTCAATCTCTTCTCCCGAATATTGATGTGCCCACCCTTACCATTGTAGAACCTTCTTCTATGGCGACTTTAAAATCATTGCTCATTCCCATGGACAGGTGTTCCATTGATATATTGTCCAGTTTTCGTGCTATGATTTTTTCTTTAATCAGGCCCAATTGTTCAAAATAGGTCCTGGCTTTTTCAGGGTCTGAAAAGTAAGGAGGCATGCACATTAATCCTTGTAAGGATAGATTTTTAAACGAGCTGATTTGTTCTGCCAATTGAATGGTATCTTCTGTATTGGTTCCTGATTTTGTTTCTTCTTCTCCAATATTTACCTGGACAAGTATTTTCTGAATTTTGTCAATTTTTTTTGACTGTTTATCTATTGCTTTTGCAAGTTTTAATGTATCGACTGTATGAATATAATCAAAATATTTAACTGCAAATTTAGCCTTATTGGATTGAAGATGGCCGATAAAATGCCAACAGGCAGTCTCTTTCCCAATTATATCGATTTTTTCTATTGCCTCTTGAATGTAATTTTCTCCAAAATGTTTCGCACCTGCTTTAATGCCCTCCATGATTGTTTCCACACTTTTCCTTTTACTGACAGCGATCAGTTGTATGGTATCAGGCTTTCGGCCACAGGACATGGCTGTATCCATAATTTGTTTGTTGATTTCATCGAAGTTCTCTTTAATAGTCAGCATAATAGTTTTAGTCCTTAAATTGGATGATATTTAAACTCATAAGTGTTTCAACAACTTCACAAACAGGTAATCCTACAACATTGGAATATGAGCCTGAAATCTGTTTAACAAGAAATGCACCAATTCCCTGTATACCATAAGCTCCTGCCTTGTCAAACGGTTCACCTGTCCCGACATACCATAGTATTTCCTGATTAGTTAAATACTTAAAGTATACTTTTGTTTCAATAGATTTTACAACCTTGGAATTTTTTTTGTGATTCATCACACAAAAGGCCGTATAAACACTATGTTCACAATTATTTAATTTGTTTAGCATGGCAATGGCATCTGTTTTTGATTGAGGCTTGCCAAGGATTTGTTCCTGAACAACAACGATTGTATCTGCCCCCAAAATCCAAGATTCAGGATATAAAAGGGATGTATTTTTTGCTTTTAAAAATGAGAGTTCTTGAACATGTGCTTCAGGATTTTTGATTGAAACAGACGCTTCATTGATATTTGAAGGAGAAATTTCTATTTCTATCCCGATCTGGTCAAGAAGTTCTTTTCTCCTGGGTGATTTGGATGCTAATATTAATTTTTCAGTGTTAATTGATTTCATGTATCCCTTTTTATCAGAAATCTTTCAAAGTGACAATCTTCTGATTTCAAGCTTGCAAATTATAAGCTTGCAAAATAGCGAAAAATGATATAAAAATGCCAAGAATCATGCCTGGGTGGCGGAACTGGTAGACGCAAGGGACTTAAAATCCCTCGGGCAAATTGCCTGTACGAGTTCAATTCTCGTCCCAGGTACCATTTAATAATTAAGGGGTTTTGGCTTTTTAACCAAAGCCCTTTTTTTAAATCATAGCAAAGTTAGCATTATATTACGGGTGATCTTCAGGTTATGGATAAAATTAAAATTACCGGTGGTAAGCAGCTTCACGGTGAAGTGAACATCAGTGGAGCAAAAAATGCAGCACTTCCTTTAATCGCTTCAAGTATTCTGGTCAATGGTAAAACATGTTTTACCAATGTTCCGGATTTGATGGATATCACCAGTATCAGACTCCTTTTAGAGGACTTAGGTGCAACCTGTAAGGTTTCAAAAGGAGTTCTTGAAGTTGATGGTTCCACTATTAACAAAATTGAAGCGGAATATGATCTGGTCCGAAAAATGAGGGCTTCCATTCTTGTACTATGTCCCCTGGTTGCAAGGTTCGGTCATGCCAAGGTATCTTTACCTGGTGGGTGTGCAATCGGGGCAAGACCTGTAAATATGCATCTTTCAGGACTTGAAGCACTGGGTGCAAGTATCAGTATCGAACATGGATATATTGAAGCAAAAGCAGATAGACTGATTGGCAATGAGATTTATTTTGATACTCAGACCGTCACCGGTACTGAAAATTTAATGATGGCTGCAACCCTGGCAAAAGGGACCAGCATATTGAGAAATGCAGCAAGAGAGCCGGAGGTTCTTGCCCTTGCAGAGGCCTTAAACAAAATGGGTGCAAAAATTTTTGGGGCGGGAACCGCCATTATGACCATTGAAGGCGTCAAAGAATTATCCCCCATTGATATCAACATTATTCCTGACAGAATTGAAACAGGCACCTTTATGGTTGCAGCCGCTGCAACCCAGGGGGATATTCTCCTAAAAGGGTGCGAACCCGATCATATTGGTGGTGTCATTAATAAGCTGAAAGCTACCGGTACAACAATTGAAATGTTCACAGACAGCATCAGGGTTGTCGGGAACAAGTCGATTCAAAGTGTAGATATTAAAACACTTCCATACCCGGGCTTTCCAACTGATATGCAGGCTCAGTTTATGACCTTGATGACAATTTCAAATGGAACCAGCATGATTCATGAATCCATTTTCGAGAATCGGTTTATTCATGCAAATGAATTGCTTCGAATGGGAGCGGATATTTCAATTTCAAATGGTAATCTTGCAATGGTCAGGGGTGTTAAAAAACTTCAAGCCGCACCGGTTATGGCTTCCGATTTAAGGGCCAGTGCCTCCCTTGTTATTGCAGGTCTTATTGCCCAGGGAACAACCATTATTTCAAGGGTATATCATATGGACAGGGGATATGAAGCCATTGAAAAAAAATTATCATTGCTTGGAGCAGATATAGAACGTATTTAAACCTTAAAGATTTAAGGTGAGATAGTGTGAAAACATTTTTCAAGCCTTTAAACCCGGCATCTTTATTCATTTTTTTTTCGATGATGGCAGGGATTTTAGCGGGAAACCTTTCCTCTGATTATAAAACACTTGCTTTTTGGGCTTTTTTGGCCTTGTTTGTTCTGGTCTGCCTGACCTTTTATCTTAATAAAAAAATAGTTCTTATTTTCATTCTCGGGTTGGTTTTCAACTTTGGCTATCTTTCCATTCAAGTCAAGTTATTCCCTGATCTGCCGTCCCATCATATTTCCAATTATCTGGATTCCGAAAAATTCAAAATTACCGGCAGCATTGTTTCATTTACAAAACACTATGAAAAAAAGTTTAAGCTGATTCTTTTATGTCACACCATAGAGACAAAAGACGGTAAAAAAGAAAAGGTTACAGGCAGGATTAATCTGAATTTATACAGATTTCCAAAAGTAGTTCCACAATTCGGTGATATTATCATGTTTAAATCATCGATTCGATCCGTTCGAAATTTTATGAACCCCGGTGCATTTGATTATAAAAGTTTTTTAAAGCTCAGACAAATATATGGTACAGCCTACTCAGATGCAAGAAAAATTAAGATCCTGACAGATCCGGATCAAATTGGATTTATTTCAGGACAGATCCGAAAAATAGAGAAAGTCAGGACAGATTATTATCATTTTATATTGAATCATACTAAACACTCAACGGCCGGCAAGATAATGGCCTCGTTGATTACAGGAAAAAAACAAGTCATTTCTCCCGACATGCGCGATTTGTTTTCCAAAGCCGGAATTAGTCACCTTTTAGCCATTTCAGGACTTCATCTTTCTATTGTCAGCCTTTTATTTTTTTATCTTTTCTATTGGTTCTTATCGTTCATGCCCGCCTTATTAATTGCAGCAAGATCCAAGAAAATTGCCGGCATATTAACCATTGTTCCGTTAGTGTTCTATGCTGTTTTTTCCGGGTTTTCACCCTCCACACAACGAGCACTCATAATGATAATTGTTCTGTTGATTTCCTTTGTTTCTGAAAAAGAAAAAGATATTCTTTCAAGTCTTTCCATCGCGGGAATTCTTATATTAATAATAGATCCGGCTGCACTTTTTTCCATATCATTTCAATTATCATTTATTGCTGTTATTTTTATTATTTATGGTGTTTCCCAAATGCAAAATTGGGTGCAAAATTTATCACAAAATTTATTTAAAAAAGGTTCATTTATTGCTAAAAAAAATTTATTTTCAAAAGTATTGATGATGATGTCTGTAACATTTTTTGCAGGTCTGGGAACCTTGCCGCTGACAGCACATTATTTTAATATTGTATCTACAATTGCGCTCATATCAAATTTGATTGCTATTCCTGTCCTGGGATTTATTGTGCTGCCGGCAGGCCTGATCTCACTGGTTTGCTTTCCATACTTTCCTTTATTTGCAACTTTTATTATCAATGTGTGTACCAAACTTATTTCTGTTTTAATCACATTGTCCGAGTTTCTGGTTTCCATTCCCTATTCATGGTCAAGGACCATAACATTGCAGTGGAGTGAAATAGCTGCGATTTATCTGGTTTTCATTGCAATTTTTTTTATTTTGAAAGGGATAAGGAAAACACCCGTATTTTTACTCTTCTTAAGTGTCTTATTGATCCTGTTTAATTTTTCAAATACCAGGTTGGATAAAACATTAAAACCAAATTTAAGTATCACAATAATTGATGTGGGGCAGGGCAACAGTGCCCTTATTCAAACACCTGAAGGCAAACGCATTTTAGTGGATGGCGGCGGTTTTTCAGATAGTTCCTCATTTGATACCGGAAGATTTATTATTGCGCCTTTTTTATGGCAAAAAAGGATACGTTCGTTGGACACTGTTATTTTAAGCCATCCTGAGTCTGATCACTTAAATGGTCTTATTTTTATTTTACAAAATTTTAATGTTCATACCTTGATTAAAAATGCAGATATGAGAAATTCAAGAAATTATACAGCACTGATCAAAGCCTGCGAGGATCGTGATATAAGGATATTAAATCCTCTAAGTGACGGGAACCTGTTGGATTTTGGTACAACAAGGCTTTTATTCTATGATTCATTGAAAAATAGTTTTTCATATGATTTTAATAATAATTCTCTTGTTTTCAAGGTGATATACAATGATTTTTCAATGCTTTTTCCAGGAGATATCTTAAGTCTTCGGGAAAAAAATTTAAGCAGTTTAAATAATCCTGATCTCCATTCGGATATACTGTTGTCACCTCATCATGGAAGTTCTACATCCAGTACTAAATTTTTCCTTGATAAAGTACAGCCCAAGAGTGTAATAATATCCTGTGGCTGGCACAACAGATATGGTTTTCCTCATACTAAAGTTTTAAAAAGATATAATAAAATGGGGATCAGCATTTTTCGAACTGATGAGGATGGAGCGATTTTTATATCAAGTGATGGTAAAAATCATAACATAAGAACCCATAAAGGTAGATAATATTGTACTATATATACTTTGTCTATGTTACAATTCTTGCTTCATTGATACTCTATGAATCTTATAATAAAAACCAACCTCGATGGTGGGCCATCATGGTCCTGTTTGCCCCTGTTACAACACCCTGGTTTATTTTTAAATCCCGAAAAGAGTCCGGGGTTATCCTTTTTATGATTTTTTTAAGCACCTTTTCAGCAGTTGCCATAGGTGAATTTTTTCTTTATTCAAATTATATGGAAAAAAATAAACATTCACATTTGCCTCCTGTAACACAACAAATGATCCGTCTTTCCGAAGAATTAAAGCAAAGTACCACAAGACTTGATCACGCATTGATAAAGCTGGAAAATCTAAGTAAGGTAGAATCCAGGATTCATGAAATCAAAAAAACAATTGAATTCATCGGTCACCTTAGAGATATCATGACTGAAAATCAGAGAGCAATCCAACAACTTGTGAAATATACTTCAGATTATAAGAGTTTTTTCGATAGAAAAGATCTTGACTGGGTGTTTAATATTCAACAATTCTATCATAACAGAAATGTTACCCAACATTATAAAAGCCTTCAAAAATATCTGGATAGTTTTGAAGACTTATTGAAATATACCTATGTCAATTTTTATAATATTACAGAACTTAAAAGCAAAGAGCACTTTAGAAATTATGATGAATACTATTTGAGATATCGCAGAGATGTTAATAGTCACAACAGATTTAATGTCAAACGGATTGATTTCCAAAATTCTTTTTTAGAAAAATATCCTGATATCAAACCCTATCTCCCGGGTGAACGTCAGACTGAAACTTTCAAATTGTGGGAATAATGCTTTCTGCCAGAATCCTTGAGAAACGGGATAATCACTTTATTCTTATTACCACCTGAAACATCATAGGTAATACTGACAATGGGCACATTAATTTTTGCTTCAAGTTTTTGAGCCATTGCTTCTGTAACAAGTCCGGGACAACAAAAAGCCGGATTGGTTTGAACCAGCAGCTTTAAATCAGGGTATTCATTGATGATATGGTGGATTTTTAAGATATTGTCCATGGACTCACCGGTATGTTCCTGAAGGATACCGTATTCGGAAAGAAGATTTTCATATGAGTCTTTTACTTCAAATGCTGATTTACTCAAAAAAGGTTCAAAATATTTATAATATTTCTTTTCCATGGCCTGCATGGCTACGAGAAGCGCCCCATATGAAATCAAACTTAAATATTTTCCTTCCTTAAACCATTTCTTAAAATAAGAGGTGGCAATAATTTTCATATATTTGTAATAGGGTGTTGTAATGACTTCACCACCATTGTCTTCAATAAAATGAACCAAATCCTGATTTATAATATCATTGTCTCTGGCATAAAGGTCTCCAAAAATCCCAACTTTAGGCCGTGATTCCATTCGGGTATCAATTTTTAAAAATAACTCACTTATTTTTTTTAATGCTTCTTCCTTGGACTCCCCTTTTTCAAAACAATTGCACAGAAGATTCAATGCTTTTTGAAGCACTATATCTGTCTGGCCTTTATTAATTTCATAGGGTCTGATTTTGCACCCAATGCTTCTTAATAATCCGCCAAACATATAAGCAAAATATGCATTGGTTGATGTTAGAAAAGAAATATCAAATAAAGAAAGTTCACCTTTGTAAATCTCAGCTTTTTCAAAGCCACATCCGTTTTTTTCAAGTATTTTTTTTATATGGTAGGGATACATCTTGATATTGCAGGCAATTTCCGAATAATTTAGCCATAGTACACAATTTGCCGGATCAAGGTTATTTTTTTCAACGGTATGAATAAACCCTGCTGCCACGGCATTTAAAGGAATGCATTGCCCCGTATTTGTCAGAATACTTTTTTTCAAAGTTTCAGGGGTTTCTTCCATTAAAAGAGTATGAAATCCTTCATTTTTTAATATTGAAACAATCAGACTGCCTGTATATGAATCCCAGTTTGGAAAAATAATGGTTTTGCTGCCTATCTTTGATAAAAATTTGGGATGAAGATGAGAAATATCACCTTTTTTGCCTTTTGAGCTTGAATGGTTATGATTTGTAAAGGCACGTACGGCTGCTTCAACCCTTGTTTCATAACCCACACTGGAATCATGTTCATCAAGTTCCAATACAAGATAGGGTTTATTATAGCTTTCCATTATCTGTTTGAAATAGTCAATACCGAATGAATCCGGAGCACATTTAAAGGAACTGATATAGACAGGGTAAAGATGGTCACTGTTGGCGGCAATATACGCAGCTTTAAGAATTTGTGCCACATATTTCCAATGAATTTCTTTTAACAAAGGGTCAATTTCTGAAAAATTACATGTTTCAAAATCCAGCATATCCTGAAAAAAGGTTTTTATGCCAAGATTTTCAAAAAGCTGTGGGATATTGTTATTCATTGTCTGGGTCAAAACGGTGTAGGGCCTGCCCAAAAGGACAACATTGATGTCTGAATCTTTGGATTTATATTGTTGATATAAGGCTTTATAATTTAACTGACAATTTTCTTTAAATTTAACTGCACTGTCATATGCGGCTGAGATATCAAAAAATGAAAACATAAAATTGGAAGATATTTTTTTTAAAGACTTATATAATTCCAGTTTGGTATGAAAATTTGTATAAAGATATTTTATAATCGGTGATATCAACTTGTTTTTATCAATATCCGAAAGACAGGATATGATTGAAGGCGTAAATTGGGTATAGTAGCAATGCTGTCTGCGCCTGTCTTTTTTCTTAAGATTTTCTTCAAAATAAAAGGGCAGAAATACATAATCCACTTTATCCATCAGGTACTTAATATGCCCATGCAAGGCCATAACAGGGGCACAAAATTCTGCGTTTGCAATACCTTTTCCTAATTTCACCGGATTCTTCAGGTTTAAACTTGTTTTTGTTTTAATTCCCAGCCGGGAAAAAAAGTGGGTCCAGAAATCATAGTCTTCAAAAAGATGAAGTGCGTGAGGAATACCAATGGTAAAATTATGTTTAATGATGGGTTTTTCAGATTTTTGAACAGCTTGTTTTCTGATTTTTAACAGGTTATAGGTATTTTCATTTGGAACCATTTTTTTTGTCTGATAATCCCTGCCGCACAAAAAACCATATGCAAGGGTTTGACCCCCGATATCTGCAATGGTCAGTTTGCAGTGGTTTGTGCATAATTCACAGGTTTCCTGACGGATTGGAATCTCTTGTTTCCATAAGTCAAATCCTCTAAAATCGGATGTCTTGATTTGTTTTTCTTTCAACAATAAGGCAACACCCAGTGCACCGGTCAGATGGCAATATTTTGATACATGAATGGGCTTATTTAATTTTTGCTCAAATGCCGCAACAAGGGCCTTGTTTCTGGCTGTTGCCCCTTGGAAAAGAATACAATTCCCTATTTTACCGATAGTGGCCACTTTTGTCAGGTAGTTATCTCTTACAGAGTGTAAAACCGAGGCAAGAATTTCATTTTTCTTAAACCCTTGAGCAAAATAATAATTAATATCCCGCTCCATAAAAACAGTACATCTGTCGCTGGCCACAGGAGAACTGACACCTTCTGTTCGTTCAGAATACTCAGATAAAGGGCAGTCAAGTTTTAAGGCCTGTTCTTCTATAAAACTTCCGGTTCCCGCAGCACATACGGTATTCATAACTGAGGAGGTGACAATACCGTCTTTGAGTAATGTAAATTTGGCATCCTGTCCTCCGATTTCAATAATTGTATCCACGTTTTTGTTTAAACTGACTGCTGCTGTTGCATGGGCAGTAATTTCATCGGGTTCGATATCCGCACCTATGATTTTGCCGCTGATTCTTCGACCGGATCCTGTCGTACCACACCCTTTAATTTTGATTTGAACATCATATGCTTTAAAAAATTGATCACAGGCTTTGAAAACTTTTTGAACAGCCATCACAGGCCGTGATGCAGTTTTTGTATAAAACCCGGCAATGGGTATTCCTTCTTGATTCACAAGGATACTTTTGGTACTTGTCGATCCTACATCCAGGCCTAAATATCCTTGTTTTGTCTCGATTAAGGCGGGGTTTTGATAAATATCGACTTCAACATCTTCGGCAACATGGGAGGAAAAGCATTTAAAGTCAGGATATTTCGAAAGCTTAAGTTTTAACTCAGGATAGGACAGAATGTCCTCTTTTTTTGATGATATAAAAAAATCTTTTACTGATGTAAAACTTTTTTTTATAATTTTTTTCTTATTGACAATGTCATCAAACAGGCAGAGCGCTGCTCCTGTTGCATCATAGAATATTGATTTTGAATCAATGATAAATTGATAGCCGGTGATTTTTTCAAGATGATTTTTAACCGATAGATTTTGAGAGACACCACCGCAAAAAATAATTTTTTTACCCACCTGTTTATATTGAAAAAGAGTGTTGGAAATATTTTTTGCAAGTCCACTACAAAGACCATCGCAGATTTGTTCAATGCCATACCCTTCCTGCTGGGCATGGATAAGGTCTGTTTTGGCAAAAACTGCACAACGGGTGGCAATATCAGGGATTTTTTTTGAATTTGAAAGGGCTTTTTGGCTCAGTTCGCGGGAGCCTCCCAAAAGGTTTAATCTTCGGGCCTGTTGATCAAGAAAACTTCCTGTACCGGCAGCACAGGATGTATTGTGTTTAGCACCGATATAATTGTGATCCCCATCAAAACGGCTCAATGAAAATTTTTCACCGCCGATGTGTAAAATTGCATTAAATGTTTTATGATAATATTTGGCGGCCCGTATGATCGTCAATTGCGCATCATAAGACTGGTTTGTCCTGATAAAAGAAGGCGTAGCATCAGTAACTGAAACGTATCCTATGGTGTTTATATCAATATTTTTAATTAATTGACAAAGACATTGTTTGACTTCTCCATGATGATAACAAGTGTCTGTATGAATAATATTGCCTTCATCACTTAGCACCACAATATGAATAGAGACAGAGCCGACATCAATACCGAGAATATTAGATGAAGATTGCATGATTATATTTTTTCCTTTACCTGATTCCAGAATTCCAAAACCCCTTTAAACCAACCATCTATAAACATTTGTTCATGATCAACCGCACTGGAGTTTGAATACTTTGCAAGATCAGTTGTCTGGTAGATCTGCTCAAAGTATTCATTCATTTTAGGATCAGAAATTAATTTATACGTATCATTAAACTGCAATACGTATAAAAGATCTTCATAATGTATGGTTTTTGCCCATCGAAGACCTTCTGCTTTACCCAGTTTGAAATATTTTTTTTCCCAGATAAGTTTTTCCTGTTTGAGTCGTTTGATAATTTCAGACATATCAAAATCTTCTGAAAACCGTTTCTGAAACTCCTCTTTTCTCTGAATAGCTTCTGTTAGCGCATCTTGAAACATTTTTGAAAAATTGAAAGAAGTCCGCCATTCTTTTAACTTTTCATGAAGCAAATCGGGAATGCTTAATGTGATTTTCTGAGCCATGTGTCTATCCTGTTATAATGTTATAACTTTTTATCGCCTGTTGCCCTTATACGTATCTTTTTTTTATATACGTGTCAATCTCTAATTCACGTAATATCCGCGGTTGTTGTAAAACGATAAAAACCTAAAATTATTAGAATCTTGAATTTTTTCAATATAGAAGCTATATAGAGACAATATGTTAATTGAATCCATTGAAAAACTTGGCAAAATAATCTTAAAATTGCTGGAATCCCTTGGGCGAATCATTCTTTTTTTCTTAAGAGGGGTGGTGAATCTTTTTGTCCCGCCATTTCAATTCACTAAAATTGTTGATCACACCTGGTTTATTGGAGCCAAATCTATTTTTGTTATTGTTTTAACCGGACTTTTTACGGGAATGGTTTTAGGGCTTCAGGGATACTATTCTTTGATCGAATTCGGCTCAGAAGCGGCGCTGGGGTCTGCAGTCGCTTTGACCTTGATACGAGAACTAGGCCCTGTTTTTACAGCGATTATGATCACGGCAAGGGCAGGGTCTGCCATGGCAGCTGAAATCGGTGTCATGAGAATATCCGAACAAATTGATGCCCTTAAAACCATGCATATAAATCCTGTCAGATTTATATTTACACCAAGGCTTATTGCTGCTGTTATCAGTTTTCCATTGCTGACAGCACTCTTTAATGTTGTTGGCATTTTTGGCGGATTTGTTTCCGCATCAATCATGCTTGACATCAATCCATATGTTTACATGGACACTGTTATTAGAAGTGTTCAAATGCAGGACATTACCGGAGGGTTTTATAAAGCCGCTGCCTTTGCTGTTCTTTCCACCACGATATGCTGTTCTCGTGGGTATTATACTCATCTGACCAGTGGTTTTGGTGCTAGAGGTGTTAGTTTGTCGACGACAAATGCAGTTGTTCAATCCTGTATCTTTGTCTTTATTTCTGATTATATCATCACATTTTTTTTGGTTTAAAGCATGGCTGTCCCTTTCATACAATTTGTTGATGTTACGAAAAGTTTTGGAACCTATCATGTTTTAAAAGGTCTTAATTTGTCAATTTACAAAGGCGAGATTATTGCTGTCATTGGAAAAAGCGGTACGGGTAAATCCGTATTGTTAAAGCATATTATCGACCTTATTCAGCCGGATTCAGGGCAAATCCTTGTTCAGGGGAAACCGTTTCATCAACTGCCAAAGAAAGTCAGGAGATCTTTTCAAAAGCAATTGAGCTATATGTTTCAGGATAATGCATTGTTTGATTTTATGAACATATACGATAATATTGCATTACCCTTAGTTGAAAATTCAGATTTTTCTAAAGATCAGGTAAACGAAAAAGTTTTTAAGCGAATGCAACAATTGAGTTTAACCGGTATCCAGGAAAAATTTCCTGCACAGCTTTCCGGTGGTATGCGAAAAAGGGTTGCCCTTGCCAGGGCGCTTGTGACTGATCCGAAGATTGTCCTGTTTGATGAACCGACAACCGGCCTTGACCCGATAAGAAAGAAAATTGTACACTCAATGATTCAGGAGTATCAGGAAAAATTTGGATTTACTGCTGTAATTGTGAGTCATGATATTCCTGAAATTTTTAATGTCGCTCAACGAATTGCCATG
>NZ_JAIOSW010000273.1 GCF_021107415.1 Desulfobacula sp. | reverse complement strand
ATCCACATGGGCCAGACCGCCATGTCTGAAAAAGCCTTGAACGCCTTTGCCAATGCCCATCCTTTTCAGGATGCAACCGGGGATGCCACTATGGCATGGATGCTGCTCTGGAGAGCCACCATCGCTGGCCAGAAACTTGAAAAAGCCAAAAAGAAAGATAAATCTTTTTATGAAGGAATCATTAAATCTTTACAATTTTATGTGGAAACACAGCTTCCTGTAACACTTGGCAGATTCAATGCACTGATGAACACCAGCAGTGCTGCAATAGATATTGATGATAATATGTTTCCAAACTAAGCTTTACCAACTTTGAATGGAAAATGAAAAATGAAAAATTTTAAGGCCAATGGGCTGCCACTGTTAATCGGAAGCCTTCCCATGGACAGCCATGAAGAAGCAACAAGACTTGTTCTTGATCACACCCCTGATATTCCGTTGTGGGTACAGCTGCCTCTTTATAAAAAAGAAGGCATGATCAACCAGTTTCTTCCTGGACTTCCCGGATTTACCAATGAAACTGAAAAAAGCCTGCTTGACACATCAAAACCTGGATTTGACGAAGAATTTCTTGCTTTTGTTGAAGAATATCTATCCATAACTGAATCCGGAGCAGATGTTGGTGCGTCAAGGTTTGCCCTGTCAGGGTCAAGGGGAAAAGGTTTTTTTGAATTTTTAAAACAGGTGGATGAAAAAGGATCGCCTTTTATTGCCCTGAAAGGACAAGTGACAGGCCCCATCACTTTTGGGACTGCGGTAAAAGATGAAAATGATAAAGATATTTTTTATAATGACCAGTTAAAAGATGCAGCCATAAAAAAGCTTGCCTTGAATGCCAGGTGGCAGGCTGGGGAATTTTCAAAAAGAGGGGCTGTTCCCATTATTTTTATTGATGAACCGGCATTGGCAGGATTCGGAACCTCTGCGTATATTACCATCACCAAAGAGGATGTCATTCAAAGCATTGAGGAGATTGTCCGGGAAATTCATGCCCAAAATGGTCTGGCAGGCGTCCATGTCTGTGCCAACACAGAGTGGGATATGCTTTTAGGCTCAAAAATTGATATTATCAGCTTTGATGCATTTTCATTTTTTGATAGATTTATCCTTTACCCGGAAATGATTAAAACGTATTTAGAGCAAAGTAAGATTCTTGCCTGGGGGATTGTCCCGACAGCCAAACCAGAGGTGATCGCAGCACAAACCACCCAGGGACTTGTTCAATTGCTCCATGGCCAGATGGATGAGTTATCGGACAAAACAGGAATTGATAAAGAGACCATCATATCACAAGCCTTTATCACTCCCAGCTGCGGCACCGGCTCCCTTGATCTTGACTCGGCCAAAACCGTATTAAAACTGACCAAAGAAGTTTCAGCGGCATTCAGACAAAAATAAAATCATGGCAATGCTATTGATTTTCTTTTAAGGCTTCTGCTGAAAAGTCCTTGGAACGTCTTTCAAGATCCTCAAAATAGACAGGATAACTTTTCTTTGACTCGGTCATAATCATGTCCCAGGGAAGATCTGCAAATGCGCCATGATCCTTTACATATTCCATATGTTTGTTCCCTGATCTATCAAAGGGATGAAATATGGAATCTTTTGTTCCGTCAAATTCCAGAGGTCTTACATTAAAATTATTGCAAAGTTCCAAGTTAAATGCAGGGGTTGCTTTCACCCATTTGTTGTTTAAAAACAACTCGGTATAGCCATGGTAAATATAGACATCTGTTCCCATCAATCGCATTAAACGTTTGGTAGTTAGATGATTTTTAACATCAGCAAATCCAAGTCTTGCAGGAATATTTTGGCTCCTGGCACAGGCAGCCAGAAGCACTGCCTTGGCCACGCAATACCCCTGTCCTTTATTCAGGACAGCGCTCGCCTTCATGGATTCTTTGCCGGGCTCCATGCTGTATGGGTTATATCGGATGCCGTCTCTGACTGCATAATAAAGATCCATTGCCTTTTCAATCTCAGTGACGTCTGATTTACTATTTTTGTTTGCAAAGGCAATCACTGCAGGGTGATCACTGTCGATATAATATGTAGGGTTAAGATATTTTTTCATTATTCAGTCCTGATTTCCTCCTTGTCTGATAACCGCTTTTCCATTTCTATAAACCGGCGTTCTTTCTGAATTTCAGCTGCCAGCTCTTCTTCTGTTGGTAAATATAGTTTATAGCGTGAGGCAAAAATCTGGTTGTTGTCCTCTGGCAAAGTATATCGGACTACGGCATCACTAACCCCGTTCTTATCCCGTGAGAGTGCCAGCCGATCGAATAATAGTGAAGCAATCTGACGTTCAAGTTCACGTGTAGACCAGCGGGTATTAATTGCTTCGGCTTCATAAAATGCCCGGGCATCAGGACTTTCCACCCGCAAAAGAATACGATAATGAGTCCAGCTCAAATTGTGACTCAGTGCGTCACAATTTGGATACCCTTTATAAAAAAGCCTCATATTACGAAGATTTGAAGCATCAAAGCCTTTACCAAATTCAGCGCTGAGTTTTTTTGCCAACTCGACAAGTAATCCTTTTCCATAAACTGCCCGTTCTGCTCCACTCTGTTCTTCCTCAACGATCAAGCGACCGATATGCCAATAGCAGGTCACCATCTGAGTATTAACTGCCTGAAATGCCCGGGAGCGCGATTGAATAAGGAGGTTCTTAATCTTTCGATAGATGTGCCCGGTTGCGGATTGGGGAATGTCTTTGGTCATGGTGCTTTCCTTTTTTACCCAAATTCCATTTGATGCCGCTGTTATTTTTCAGCTTCTCATAATCAATTTTGTTCTAGAAAAATACTTATCATATGCCTCCTTTTTGACTACCATATCATTTGTAAAAAATCTATCTTAATCCCCCACCATTTCCCAAAGTAGAGTTTGATCTGCTATAGCAATTGTCTCTCGAAACAAAAATGTCCCATAATTTGAGACACAAACTCTGCTGATTGTAACCACCTGCCCCTCTTTTCTTCGGGCCAACCGGCAAGCCAATATCTGGCACACTTTATGCTCTTTAATTTTCAATAAGTTTTTAAGTAAGCTCTTTAAATCTAAATAAAACAAGTAGGTATCCCATGACAAAGCCCTATGGAAGAGAAACAAAAAAAAGAGTAGGGAAAATTCTTCTGGAACCCCATCGCAAGATGGCTATGGAAATGTTAAGGCAAATTCCTGATAAGCAGCTGGTGGGTCATCTTTTTTCCCATTTTTACCATAAAGATGAACTGGTAAAGTTCCGGAGTATTACTGCAATGGGGGCTCTTGGATCACGAATGGGACAAAGGAATATGGAAAAAGCCAGGATTGTCCTGAGACGGATCATGTGGAATCTGAATGACGAATCCGGTGGAATTGGATGGGGATCACCCGAAGCCATGGGAGAAATTCTTTGCCGGAGTCCGCAACTTGCACTGGAATTTAAATCCATTCTTTTCTCATATATTCAACCAGGTGGCAATTATATTGAGCATGAAGCGCTTCAAAGGGGTGTCTTGTGGGGGATTGGGACATACCTTGAATCAAATCCCCGGGATCTGAATGATGAAACAAAAGGATTCCTATTTGAATTTTTACATTCTTTAGATCCTGTCAAAAGGGGATATGCCGTAAGAGCCCTGATGAATGCCGGATGTCTTGATTGCAGTATTGTGCCTGAAAACATTATGACCGACCATCATCATATTGATATTTTTAGCAACTGGAACTTCACTGCAACACGCGTTTGTGACATGATCCTGCCCTGTGAAGGCCACAAAATATTTGCATAATTTATTTTGTGGCATGCTTATTGAATAACAACTTTAGAAACGAAGTTAGCCGGATATGTGTGAAACAAATAATAATGATGGACTTATGCTTAAAAAAAAGTGTGACATAAATATTGCTCAAACCATTGATCTTGCACATGAAATGATCAAACTTGCGCAAACAGGTTATGAGCAGCGGGAAGATCCCGGATGCGGTGTGCTTTACGGCATCCTTCTGGATTCCGGGTACAGGCTTCTGGATCTTGCACAAAAAGAAAAGCATGCACATATGCAAAAAGGCTGGTGGGACAATTCAATAAAAAAGGAGACAAGTAAATGAAGACTTATGTTTGTTCAGTATGTGGTTATTCCCATAGTGGTGACGATGCCCCTGAAAAATGCCCCCAATGCGGCGCATCAAAAAATAAATTTTCCGTACAGGAAGGTGATTTGGTCTGGGCCGATGCCCATGTAATCGGTGTGGCAAAAGATGTTGATGCTGAAATCCTTCAGGGATTAAGGGACAACTTTATGGGCGAATGTACGGAAGTGGGTATGTACATTGCCATGAGCCGCCAGGCAGACCGTGAGGGATACCCGGAAGTTGCTGAAGCCTATAAAAGAATCGCTTATGAAGAAGCGGATCATGCATCAAAATTTGCAGAGCTTTTAGGTGAAGTGCTTGAAGCCGATACAAAGGCAAATCTGACTGCCAGAGTTCTTGCTGAAAATGGTGCCTGTGCCGGGAAAAAAGCCATTGCCGTAAAGGCAAAAGAGCTGGGTTATGATGCCATTCATGATACCGTACATGAGATGTGCAAGGATGAAGCACGTCATGGGATGGCATTTCAAGGACTTTTAAACCGATTCTTTAAATAAACCAATTTTAAATCATGGAAACCTTGTTGTCTATGAAAACCCCTGTTGTTGATTTAGGCAGTTGTATTCTCTGCGAAATCTGTGTTGAGCTGGCCCCCCATGCATTTGGGATCAATGATGCGGTTTTTGTTGAAGTACTTTCCCTTGACAAGTACTCAGATGAAGATATCCATGAAGCCATAAAAAATTGTCCCAAAGACTGTATCACATGGGAATAAATTTTTAACCCGAAGATTTTTTAAATCTTCGGGTTTGGCTTTATCTCACCGCTCACCTGAACGTCCCTTCCTTCAGTCAAATTCTACAAGTATTTTACAAATCAATAAAAAAACATTGCGTCTGATACACAAATGTGTCATTTACCAATCCAGCAACCCTGACAAATAATTATTTTATATATTTGGGAAATGACACAATGACCGACTTGATACAACCCATACTTGACCATGACAATCTTATTCTTGTTCTTGACAGCCTGAAACTTGGAATAATTTGTCATACTCCTGAAAGAATCATTACGGTTTTCAATAAGGAAGCAGAAAGAATTACCGGATATTTAAGAGCAGAGGTTATTGGCAATGACTGTCATACGGTTTTCCAGGCACCTTTTTGCGGAAAAAAATGTTCTTTTTGCGATGGTGCGCCACAGTTTCCTTTTGGTGCAAAAGAATATCCGTTGAACATCATTACAAAAGACGGTTCTGCCCGTCAGCTTGAAATGACCGTCTCCGCCATCATCAGCCATGAGAATGTATTAAACGGAGTACTGGCATCCTTCAGGGATGTGACTGAATCCTTTAACCTGTCTTTAAAAGCTGAAAACCTTTCTAACTTTGCCGGTATCATCGGCAAACACAAATCAATGCAGGATATTTTCAGGCAGATCAGAGATGTTGCCCTGTACAATTACCCGGTTCATGTCTCAGGTGACACCGGCACGGGAAAAGAACGGGTAGCCTATGCTATTCATGATATCAGCTCCTATGGCACCGGTGCCTTTGTTCCTGTAAATTGCGGGGCTATTCCGGAAGGGATTGTGGAAAGTGAATTATTCGGACATGTCAAAGGGGCCTTTTCCGGCGCCGTCAAAGAGAGGAAGGGAAGATTTGAACTGGCAGACAAGGGAACACTCTTTCTGGATGAAGTGGCTGAACTGCCCTTAAAAACACAGGTTAAACTTTTAAGATTTTTACAGGAAGGTACTTTTGAAAAAGTCGGCGGTGAAAAAAAAGTCTCCGTGGACGTCAGGATCATCAGTGCATCCAATAAAAATCTTAAAGAGGAAGTCACGGCCGGCAGGTTCAGGGAAGATCTTTTTTACAGGCTCAATGTCATCCCCATCCATCTGCCCCCTTTAAGACAGCGCAAAAGTGATATCCATCTTTTGGCTGCCCATTTTTTAAAGGAAGCTGAACAGGAAAGCCCGCATGCTATTCCACAACTTGCCGACGAAGCTCTTGATATCATGCTTGATTACCATTGGCCGGGAAATGTCAGGGAATTGAAAAATGTGATCCAGTTTTCCGTGGTGCGCTCAAGGGGAAGTGAAATACTGCCATCGGATCTGCCCATGGAAATCACTCAGGGTAAAGATATTAACTTTCAGTTCTCAGACAGACCTGAACCACAGGAGACGATTCCCGCCAGAAGCAAACTTGACATTGAATCGGTTAAGAATGCGATTAAAAAGACCGGCGGTAACAAATCCAAAGCCGCAAGGGTATTAGGTGTTGGAAGAGCAACCCTTTACAGATTTCTTGCCCAGAATGAAGAGATAAAAAATTATGTGGATCAATTTTGATGATTACTGATTGCACGGATTTTTATCGTTAAATTTTTTTCATTTTCATCAAACCTGAACTCAATGGTCTCATCCTGGCTGAAGTCTCCTTTAAGAATAGTCATGGACAAGGGGTTTTCAATCTCCTGCTGGATAACCCGCTTTAAAGGGCGTGCACCAAAAATGGGATCATATCCCTTTTTTGCCAGGTGCTCCATGGCTTTGTCATCCAGATGGATCGAAAGGTTGCGGGATTTCAGCCGCTGATTGAGTTTCTCAATCTGGATTCCGGCAATCTGTTTTATATTCTCCATTGTCAAAGCATGAAAGGTGATAATTTCATCAATCCGGTTTAAAAATTCCGGCCTGAACGCCTCTTTTAGCGCGCTGGCGATACCCTGCTGAATATCGGCATCCTCAAGCTCCTTACTTGTTCCTGCCTCCTGCAGAAACCGGGAGCCCACATTGGATGTCATGATGATAATGGTGTTTCGAAAATCCACAGTTCTGCCATGGCCGTCTGTCATCCTGCCGTCATCTAGAACCTGCAGAAGAACATTGAACACATCCTGATGGGCTTTCTCAATTTCATCAAACAGGATCACCGAGTAAGGACGTCTTCTGACTGCCTCTGTTAAAAATCCTCCCTCATCATACCCCACATATCCCGGAGGGGCACCAATGAGCCTGGCCACAGAATGCCTTTCCATATATTCCGACATATCCACCCGGATCATATTCTCATCATTGTCAAAAATAAATTCGGCAAGGGATTTAGCCAGTTCAGTCTTACCAACGCCTGTGGGCCCCATGAAGATAAAGGTGCCAATGGGGCGGTCTTCCGGTGAAAGTCCTGATCTGGCACGTCTGACCGCATTAGATACAGCATCAATGGCTTTTTGCTGACCTATCACCCTTTTTTTAATTACGTCTTCCATTTGAATCAATTTTTCCTGGTCACCCTTGAGCATTTTAGACACTGGAATTCCTGTCCAGGCTGAAACAACCTCTGCCACGTCAGACGCTTCCACATCTTCTTTGAGCATTCTCTTGTCCTTTTGAAGCTCATTCAAGGCTTGTTTTCTGGCTCCAAAATCTTTTTGCAATTGTTCCATGGTGCCATATCTGATCTTGGCAACCTTTTCAAGATCTCCATTACGCTCTGCCATATGGGCCTCGGTCTGGGCGCTGTCCATGGCCTCTCTTATACTGCTTATGGCCTGTATCAATTGCTTCTCACTATCCCAATGAAGTTTTAACGGTCCAACTTCCTCTTTCATGACCGCAATATCCATTTCAAGTTTTTCAAGCCGCTCTTTGGATGCCTTGTCTTTTTCCTTGATCAGGGCCTGCCGTTCAATCTGGGCCTGGGTAATTTTTCTTAAAATCTCATCAATAGCCCTTGGCATGGAATCAATTTCTATCCTCAGCCGGGAAGCACATTCATCCATCAGATCCACTGCCTTGTCCGGCAGAAACCGGTCTGCAATATACCGGTTGGACAGGGTGGCTGCGGCTACGATGGCAGAATCCTTGATCCGTATCCCATGGTGGATCTCATATTTTTCTTTCAATCCTCTTAAAATAGAGATGGTATCTTCCACTGTGGGCTCTTTTGCAAAAACCTGCTGAAACCGCCGTTCAAGGGCAGCATCCTTTTCAATATATTTTCGGTATTCATTGAGTGTGGTGGCACCGACACATCGAAGCGTTCCCCTGGCAAGGGCAGGCTTGAGCATATTGGAGGCATCCACAGAGCCCTCTGCTGCTCCTGCACCAACCACAGTATGAAGCTCATCAATAAAAAGAACCACTTCACCTTCTGCTGCTTCCACTTCTTTTAATACGGCCTTGAGCCGTTCTTCAAACTCACCCCGGAACTTGGCCCCGGCAAGCAATGCACCCATATCAAGGGCTATCACCCGCCTGTTTTTCAAAGTTTCAGACACATCCCCTTCAACAATTCTCTGGGCCAGACCTTCTACAATAGCTGTTTTACCGACACCGGGTTCACCGATGAGGACCGGATTATTTTTCCGTCTTCGTGACAAAACCTGTACAATTCTGCGAATTTCTTCATCCCTGCCGATAACGGGATCAAGCTTTCCATCCCGGGCAAGCTTTGTTAAATCCCGTCCAAATTTTTCAAGGGCCTGATATTTTTCTTCAGGATTCTGGTCTGTCACACTCTGGTTCCCCCGGATATCCTTTAACACGGATAGAATGGCATCACGTGTTACACCATTTTGCTGCAAGACCTGAAAAACGTCTCCCTTCATTGTGCTAAGAGATAGAAGGATATGCTCAAGGCTCACATATTGATCTTTCATTTTCCGGCTTTCAGAAAAGGATTGATCCAACAGCTTTTTGCCGTCCCGTGAGAGATAGATATTTCCTGCACCAGATACCTGGACAAGTTTTTCAATGGCTTGTTGAATATCTTTTTTCAGAACATCTATTTCAACGCCGATCTTTCTTAATATGGCCAGAACAATCCCCTGATCATCCTCACTCATGGCCTTTAAAAAATGGATTGGCTCAATGGCCTGGTTGCCATATTTTTGAGCCATATCATGGGCTGATTGTAACAGTTCCTGGGATTTAACCGTTAATTTATCGAATTCCATAAACCACCTTTCATTATTTTTTATTATTTATTACATAAAGTAATGCAAAAAAAGATAACGTCAAGAACCGCATATCAATTATTTTTATACCCGCCTGTCCTTTGAATATCTGGCTTCCCCATTGACAGCCCCCACTATGTGGTATATATTTAAAAAAATAAGTAGGACACTGAATAATCCTTTAACTTAAAAAAAGTGTAATTAATGAAAAGCAATAAATTCAAAGACATCAGAGCAAGACTGAACAAGACTCAAAAAGAGCTGGCACAGCTTCTTGGCGTTTCTATAAAGGCAATTCACAGTTATGAACAAGGCTGGCGCAGAATCCCCCATCATGTTGAGCGGCAATTGCTTTTCCTGCTTTCCCGAATACTCCTGAGAAATGACGCACCTCCGGATAAATGCTGGGATATCCGGAAATGCCCGGATAAATTACTTAAAAGCTGTCCGGCATGGGAATTTAAATCCGGTGATCTGTGCTGGTTTATTAATGGGACCAAATGCAGTGGCAAAGCCCATATTTCATGGGAAGACAAAATGGAAGAGTGCAAAAAATGCAAAGTGTTTAAACATCTTTTTGGAATAGAAAAAGGAAATTAAGGGCAATGGATGATTTTATTATAAACAATGTCTGCCGAACCGAAAGAGAAAATGCTTCCGAGTATCGCAAAAAATTACCACAGGTCATCAATACTATCCTGGCATCCATGGAAGATGAGAGGTGTTTTGTCCATATCGGGGATGAACCCATCCATTTTTCAACAACCGTAAAGGAGATGATTGATAAATTCAGAGAAATTCTTTTCCCCGGCTACTTTTCAAGTGAAAAAATTGACGGGGCAAACCTTGTCTACAATATGGGTCAAGCTGTTTCACTATTGTATGATATCCTGTCAGAACAGATCATTCATGTACTGAGACATGACTGCCTGCGGTATGGCCAGGCATGCTCTGAATGTGAAAAAACCGGTAATACAATTGCTCTGAAAGTAATCCAGGCCATTCCGGATCTTCGCATATCTCTGGCTGAAGATGTGAAAGGTGCCCTGGATGGAGACCCTGCTGCAAAAAGTCACGATGAAATTATTTTTTCATATCCCGGACTATACGCCATCACAGTTTACAGGATTGCCAATATTCTATTCAAACTAGGTGTTCCCCAACTGCCAAGAATCATGACGGAACACGCTCACAGCCTGACCGGGATTGACATCCATCCGGGTGCAAAAATAGGGAAAAGATTTGTCATTGATCACGGAACAGGTATAGTCGTGGGTGAAACCAGTGTTATCGGCAATAATGTCAGGGTGTATCAGAATGTTACCATTGGTGCGCTGTCACTGCCCCCAAATGCCGGCGAAAAACTCAGGGGGTCCAAACGTCATCCCACCATTGAAGATGATGTCATCATATATTCCGGTGCCACCATTCTGGGAGGCGACACCAATATTGGTGCCCGCGCTGTTGTGGGCGGCAACGTCTGGCTGACCCGTTCCGTTCCGCCGGATACCAAAGTATTTATTGAATCCCCCCACCTTATCTATAAACGCCACGAAAGCCAGAAGGAACTAAACCATGAGTATCAAGTCTGATATTACAAAAACATGTGGCAATACCCCTTTGATATATATTGAAAAGGCCAGCTTGAAAACAGGAGCAGATTTATATGGAAAGCCTGAATTTTTTAACCCGGCTTCAAGTGTAAAAGACAGGATCGGTCTTGCCATGATTGAGGTGGCCCTTAAAACAGGAAAAATCAACCTTGACTCCACCATTGTAGAACCCACCAGCGGTAATACCGGCATTGCCCTTGCCTTTGTGGCCCGGGTAAAAGGATTGAAATTAATTCTAACCATGCCGGAAACAATGAGTATTGAAAGGCGGCAGTTGTTAAAACACCTCGGAGCCACCCTCGTCCTGACCCAAGGGTCTAAGGGCATGAAAGGCGCCATTGAAGAAGCAAAGAAAATTGTTAAGGAAACACCTAATTCCTATATGCCCGACCAGTTTTCCAATCCTGCCAACCCTGAAATCCATCGAAAAACCACTGCATTGGAAATCTGGGATGATACAAATGGAAAGATTGATATCTTTGTTGCAGGAGTGGGGACCGGCGGCACTATTACCGGGGTTTCAGAAGTATTGAAAGAAAAAAATCCTGCCATAAAATCTGTGGCTGTAGAGCCTGCTGCCTCACCTGTCATCTCCGGCGGGAAACCGGGTCCCCATAAAATTCAGGGTATTGGTGCCGGTTTTATCCCGAAAAATCTGAACGTGGATATCCTCGATGAAATCATTTCAGTTGGAAACGAAGAGGCCCTTCAAGGGGCAAGGGATCTTGCCCGGGATGAAGGCATTCTTTGCGGTATTTCATCGGGTGCTGCCTTTCATGCGGCCAAGACGATTGCCTTGAAGCCTGAAAACAAGGGAAAAACCATTGTGTTTATCATCCCGGATACCGGAGAACGATACCTGAGCACGGATCTGTTTAAAACATCCTGAATAAAGGGATGATTCAAAAACAAACGAGGCCTTATCGATTGGTAATCTTAAAGTATTTTTGTGAGGAATATTTTTTAAAAAGGTGCGACCCCTTTTATCCCACCAGAATAGTATAACGGCAAAAAAATTAATTTTTGTTCCTTTAACTTTTCAAAAGGTCGGGTTGAAAAGACTATACCTGAAGGACAATCAGGATAGTTTTTCAGAATCATATGCATACTTTTTAAAGAACCGGCTTTTCCACTTTTAACCTCAATTGGATATGGTTTCCCGTCAATGGTAACAAGGTAGTCAATTTCTGCACTACTTCCTTTTTTATCTCTTGCCCAGTAGCAAATTTCGCCATCATTTGCACAAATTAACTCCTGTCCAACAAATTGTTCTGCTAAAGCGCCTCTGTATATATTTGAGAGATCTGATTTCGTTAGTTCCAGATAATCCGACATCCCACTCAAATGCTGCCATAATCCAATATCTAAGAGCAGAGTTTTAAATTTTTTTAAAGAAACATTCAAATTAAAAGGGGGCGTAATGTTACTTAATGAAGGTATCTTTTTTATTATTTTGGTATTTAATAAAATTTCAAAAGCTTTTTTAATTGTTGGAGAAGAAAATGATTCGGAAAGATGAGTATATTTTATCTGATTGCCAATATTCTTTGCCACGTTTTTAAATACGTCACCCAAACAGTGTTTATCAGCGTATGGCGCATATTTGGAGAAATCGTCCTGAAATGTAGTGATAAGCTCTTTATGAACGTAAAATGAATCAGAAATACTACCACTTTCAATAAATACTTTTATACTTTCAGGCATTCCGCCTATGAAAAAATATGTTCTCAGTTCGCGGAGTATTGAATCATGTATTTGTTCAGGTAATTTTTTTGGTTCTGAATTTATAATTTCTAATGCTGTTTCATTTTCTGAAGCCATAAGGTATTCCGCAAATGTCATTGGATACATATTTAGAAATTGGACCCGTCCAACTGGAAAAGAAATCTCTGAAAGGGCGAATTCCAACAGTGACCCTGCAGCGATGACATGAATTTCATTCATTTCTTCATAAAAATATCTCAATGCGGTTATTGCTCTCGGACAACTTTGTATTTCATCAAAAAAGAGAAGTGTTTCTTCCGGTATTATTTTTGTTTTTTTTATAATTTCGATTGATTGCTTTATAATTACGGGATCAAGAGATTTCTCAAAAAAAGAGTGCAATTCTCTTTCTTTTTCAAAATCAATTATTACTATATTTTTATAGTATCTATCACCAAAATTTTTAATTATCCAGGTTTTACCAATTTGCCTTGCACCTCTTAAGATAAGCGGTTTTCTTCTTTTTGAGTTTTTCCAATCCAGGAGTTTCTTTTCAATTAATCTTTTCAAACCCGTCTCCTTTTAACGTGTGACCTTCAGGTTATAAAAATATTCTATCATTATAACGTGATAGTTTAAAAAGACAAGGTTGTTTTTAAACCATTCCTTTAAAAAGTTAGGGATATTAAATAATTTTAGATAAATATACCCCATTTTTAACCATTTTTTGTATATTCTATGGGTATGTTTCAACATACTTATTGATTTTTATTGCATATCTTAAAACGTAACAGGCCAGGCAGGGCCAAAAAAAGCAACGAGTATGAGGTTATCAGGACGTTAACAACCCTCTTTTCTTTAGAAGAGGCACAGGATCTACGATATGCCGCGGGAACCATTTTTTCTGATCTTCGGCACCCAATGCCATTGAAAGCAACTCGGAAAAATGAAGAACCGGAATGGGGTTTTCAAGGGCGCATCGAATCTCAAGATTCAGGTGACACATGGAACAGGCGGTTACCAAACATTCTGCTCCAGCTTCCATTGCTTTTGAAATAATCTGGGTTACTACTTTCTGGGCAAGTTGAGGTTTTGCAACCGACAGGTATGTGCCGCAGCACATATTCTCATACCCAAAGGGAATAATATCAGCCCCAAGTTTTGTAAGGGTTTTTTCCATGATCCCGGAATAGTTCTTTTCAAATCTTAAATCCGGCGGCATGGAGAGCATGCAGCCATAATAGGGGGCCACTTTAATTTTTTTTAATTTTTCTTCGGGATGATCAATATAGTCTTCCAGGCGGATTCTGTTAAAAATTTCAAAAAAATGGATAATCTCAAGGTCTTCATCAAAGGGCTTTCCCCATAGATTTTCATATTCCTGCTTTAAGGTTTTGTCTTTTTTAATTTTTAAATACATGGACTTCATGCGGATCAGACAGCTTGGGCAGGCGATTAGTAACGGAACTCCCTTTGGCGCCAGGGAAATATTTCGCATGGGAAGTTTTTTTGCCACATTATGGTCTATGCTGTGGGCAGATGATGACCCGCAGCAATTCCAGTCTTCAAGCTCTTTAAGCTCGATATTCACACTATCGCAAAACCTCAATAAAGACAGGGTGTTCTCATGTCCTGATGCTTTAAGCGAGCACCCCGGAAAGAAAGAAAATTTCAATCTTTCCGACGGGCGGTTATTTTTGTTTCTCCCTGAAGATTTTTTCAATGGCTTTTTTATCCTGAACTTTTGATGGTGTTAAATCCAATTTTCTTTTTTTCAACATTTTAAGCCCCAGTCCCATATCGCTGAGAAGGTCCATCTTCTTGAGCTTGTATCGCATCATGATCTCAAGTTTATGGGTTCTGCCGTATTTTTTTACCGTGTTCAATACTTCGGTATGAAAATTTAACACATCAGGCTCTGCAATTTTGATCCCTTTTTCAAGAGCCTTATGACGAAGTCCATCCATTACGGCCGGTACGTCAATTGCCATGGGGCAATAGCTGCTGCAGATATTGCATCCCACACAAATCCAGATAGTGGAACATTTTAAAGCTGCTTCTTCAAGCCCTAACTGAATCAGACGGATAACAGCATTAGGAGCATAATCCATACCTTCTAAAAAAGGGCAGCCGTTTGCACAGGTTTTGCAATGCAGGCAGGTATTAAAATTGATCCCTGAGCTTGCCTTTATTTCATCGGCAAACTCATGATGTTTATTGCCAAGGTTTATCATACCATTTTCCCGTCTTTCCAGAAGGGAGACATATCTCTTAATTTTTGAATCACAGGCACTAGTGCTGTGATGATGATATCCATCTCTTCCTTTGTATTATAATGGGACAAAGAAAATCGAATGGAACCATGGGCTGATTTAAAGGGCACTTTCATGGCCATGAGCACATGGGAAGGTTCCAGAGATCCTGACGTACAGGCAGATCCTGAAGAGGCGCAGATTCCCTCACGGTCCAACATAAGCAGTATGGATTCTCCTTCCACCGCATCAAGCCCTATGGATAATGTGTTTGGAAGTCGCAGCGCAAGATCTCCATTCACCGAAGACCCGGGTATTTTCTCAAGGAGCCGGGTTTGAAGATAATCCCGAAGTTCCCTGACTTCGGTGTTCATAATGGTCAGATTCTCCCTGGCTAACTCACAGGCCTTTCCAAGCCCGATTATGGATACGGTATTTTCCGTACCGCCGCGTCGTCCTTTCTCCTGGTGTCCGCCAATCAGGAAAGGCGCAAACTTGAATCCCTTTTTCACATACAGCACGCCAATCCCTTTGGGAGCATGAATTTTATGCCCGGAAAGAGACAACATGTCCACACCCGCCTTTTTGACATCAATGGGAACTTTACCGGCTGCCTGAACCGCATCGGTATGGAACAGGATCCCCTTTTCATTGGCAATTTTCGCTATTTCTTCTATGGGGAACATAACGCCTGTTTCATTATTAGCCCACATTAATGAAATAATGGCTGTGTTATCAGACATGCTGTTGTACAATAGATCCAGATCCAAAAGTCCTTTTTTATCCACTGGAATAAATGTGACCTCATACCCTTTTGTTTTTTGAAGATGCTGATAAAGGTTATTAACAGCAGGATGCTCTACATTGGAAGTAATAATATGCTTTTTTTCAGGAAAGGCGTTAATGGCTGAATAAATTGCTGAATTATCACTTTCTGTCCCGCAGCTGGTAAAAATAATTTCTTCAGGATCAGCATTGATAAAATCCGCCACCCGCTGTCTTGCCTGTTTAACTTTTTTGTCAACCTGATCGCCAAAGGTATGCATGGAAGAGGGGTTGCCATATAACTCACCAAAATAAGGAAGCATCTCTTCTATGACTTCATCTGCAACTTTTGTTGTGGCGTTGTTATCCGTATATACAATTCTCATTTTTAAAATTATCCTTTGGCTTTAACTGATTCAAGCACTTCTTCAATCCTTTCCAGGCACTGGCCGCATCCGCCGCCAGCTTTCAGGTAGTCGGTCACATCCTCAGTGGTTTCAAGACCATTTGCCTTTACCGCATCAATAATCTCAAGATCCGTTACTTCAAAACATTCACAAACCAATTCACCCGGTTTGGCCAAAATCTGTACACCTCTGTAATTCGCAATGGCTTTTTTCAAAGCTGACTGTCCCATGACCGAACAATGCATTTTTGCTTTTGGCAGCCCGCCCAGATAATCTGAGATATCATCGTTGGTTACTTTAGCCGCATCATCCAGGGTCATTCCCTTAATGATCTCAGTCAAGGCTGATGAAGATGCTACAGCACTTGCACATCCGAATGTCATAAAAGTTGCGTCAACAATTCTTTCGTTCTCATTGACTTTTAAAAACAATCTCAATGCATCCCCGCAATTTAAAGAGCCCGCCTCTCCGATAGCATTGGCTCCTTCCAACTCACCCACATTCCGGGGTTTTAAAAAATGATCTTTAACCTTATCTGTATAATCCCACATAACCCTTCTCCTTATTCAAATATCTTATTCTTAGTCTAAAATACTACAGAGTGGTAGAATGTCAATAAAGGCTGTACCTTTTTAATTGATGTTTTACCTGGTAATTACAGGCCATCAATCCAGATACACCGGCACAGCATTTCTTATCCTGATCACTTGTGTATTAATGATGGTATCCCTTATAATAACTTCCACACCATTTTTCACTACCTTTTTCAATTTTTCAGCATAAACTTTGTCAATCATCGCCGCCGGCTTAAAGGCTTTGGCATCCATTCGCTGAATCAGAAAAAAAATCACCCCCCTGTGACCCAGAGACACAAGGTGTTCCAGTTCATCAAGATGCTTTTGCCCCCTTGTGGTCACTGCATCCGGAAACATGGCCATTCCTTCTTCTACCAGGGTACAGTTTTTTATCTCCACATAGCACTTTTCTTTTACCTCATTTTCCAGAAGCAGATCAAGTCTTGTATGGCTGCTTGTTTTTACTTCAGCTCTCACGTGTTCATAGCCGGACAACTCTTTTATCAAGTCATTTTCAATGGATTGTTTCACCAGTTTATTGGGCACCAGGGTATTGATACCTATCATTGTCTGCGGCACTTTAACCAGTTCCCAGGTATATTTATACTTTCTTCTGGGATTATCACTTTCGGACAGCCAGACCTGTGATCCGGGAATAGCACACCCTTTCATGGAACCTGAGTTCGGGCAATGGGCGGTCACCTTTTCACCTGTTTTAAGCTCTACATCGGCAAGGAACCGTTTATACCGCTTTATTAACCGCCCTGTGATTAACGGCGGCAATTGAAATCCTTTGTATTTCATATAATTTTCCTCAAATGGTCCATGCTTAATCCTTTCCTGATGCCAAACCGGGTCAGGCAAAAATCATATTTGACCGGATCTTCTCTTAAGACCTTTTTAAACCCCTGGGTAATTTCAAGCGCTGTTTTCATATCCGCACTCTTTCTTCCGGTAAAGTCAAGCATCTTCCCTACCTTGTGCATATGCGTATCCAGAGGAACAATCAACTGGGAAGGGCTTGTTTCTCCCCAGCCTCCGGGATCAACCTGATCTTGTCGCACCATCCACCGCAAAAAAAGAAGACTTCTTTTGCAGGCGCTTTTCTTTTGCGGATCTGCCAGAAGATGTCCGATCTCTTTATTCTTATTAATCTGAGCAGAAAGAAAGACAAGGCCTGGCAAAACTGTCTCATCTTCAGATTTCATTTCTGCATAGAAACAGTTTTCAAGGGATACAAACTGATTTAAAACCTCCCTGATCCCCCATAAAAGACTGGTCAGGTGGACATCACTTGCAAACCTGTATCGAAACCTCTTAAAATCATTTGCAATATCTTTCTTTGTCCGGGTCATAAGATAATCAAAAGGAGTGGGCTTAAGTTTGCCAAGGATATGAGAAACCGTTTTCATGATTTGTTCAACCCGTCCATAAGCAAAGCAGGCCGCAATAAAACCTGCAATCTCCAGGTTTTTCTTTTCAGGATAATCATACAGGAACAAAAGCGGATCAGGATCCACATATTCCCTTTTATTATACTGTAAATAAATTCTCTCCAGTCTGTCCTTTAAATGGATCATTATACTATTCACACCTGGTTCATAAATGTTAGAATACTTTTATATCATAATAATTTAAGTAAGCAAATTCAGGGCCAGACAGGGCAATCACAAATAGATTTTTTAAATTTTAAATTATTTCGTGTTAAAAATTGTTTGCCATCGTCTGGATATTTACCATAACCCGTTCCAGGCTGATCCCCTTGCGTCCGCCGGATGGACATTGCCACAAGCTCTAAGATTACCTTCGCTGACCGCCATGAACTCGCTCATTCTTCGCTCAAATACCATGGCGGTTTAATCGCTATAGTAATCAAGAGCTTGTAAGCAACGATCCATATGCTCCCGCAAGGCAATCAACCTTCCACTGACAGGGATAGCAAGTTTGCAAAAATCCCATCAATCATAAGATGTGGTATCTGGCTACTATTCAGAGAACCCAAGTATATAATAAATAGTCCACACCGCATCAGAATGGGACTGCTTATTTTTTTTGTTTTCTAAAAGCCTGTTTTTCACTCAACTCAATCTCCAATCAAGTTGAATGGGATCTTGATTTTTTTAATTTTGCTTTTTCTCATATAGTGGAATTTTTTATCTGAGAATAAAAAAATATGGATGCTATATCTTGTGTCTCGATAAATTTTTTAAATGATCTGGACTTCACGTTATAGTGCTCACTTGGGTCGCTGTTTAAAAATTAATCATTGGAAATATCAAAGATACAGTTTGAATTGTTTATCACTTTAGTTGTTAATGGTTATGCAAGTTTGTTGATTTTTAACTCAATTAAAAATAAGATCCAAACGTCAAAAAAACAATCACAGATTTGTTGGTCAGGCGAAGAAGCTTTTCCTCTTTATATTTAACAAATTCAGTCCGAACAGTCAGTTTTTCCAAACTCACTGGCAAACCCTTCAAGATGTGTTGCTGGATCATAATTACGGATGAATTCATCCAGATCAAGACCATCCACATCTCTATCCATATTGAAATCACCGTAGCAGTATTCATCCGTAACAAAAATATAGGCCTGTTTGGTTATTGAATTCGACATATCTTCACCGGAAACCATCAGTCTGATGTCGTATTCGCCGGATTTGGTGAACGTATGTGAAGGCGATGATTGCTGGCTTGTATCGCCATCACCAAAATCCCAATGATAGAAATCAATGCCTCCTTCGGACAAATTTGTGAAATTCACGGTTAAGGGAGCGGCCCCAGAAGTCAGGTCGCCGGCAAATTCTACATAAATACCTGTATTACTAAATGTTTGAGAGATTTTGTGCCCCGCCTCATCTTCCGCAGTCAGGGTGAAAATAATTTTTCCGGTTAAAAGATTTTCAATTATGGGTAAATTAAGGCTGAAGGACACACAGCTGGTATCTGCGGGAAGATTGCCCTGACATTCTACGGCCTTGTTTTCAGTAGTATAACTGAATCCTGAACATGGATTCATATCCTCCACAGGAATCGAATTCTCTTTAATGTCCCAACTGCCGTTTTCGGTGAGATACAAACCTCTGACTTCATCTCTGATGGATACACTGACAGCCTTAACGCCTGTCCCAAAATTCCGGTCGCAGGCGATACCGGTTAAAGCACCGGTCTCCGCTATCTCCTTAATGGTAGACAATTGTGTAAATCCTGGCGCCTGATCATCTTGTCCGGCGAGCATAAAATTTTGTGTGATGTCTTCTCCGTTGACCCGTACCACAGCCAAACCGTTTACCGGTATCACCGGACGGTTAATTGCCGGAATTTCAATCAGTTCAACTTGATACAGGCCGGCGAAAAGATCTGAAAATACGTAGTTTCCTTTATCATCGACTATTTCCGTTGCAACGTGTTTTCCGTCCTGTTTAAGTTCAACACTGGCCGCAATCGGATTCGCGTTTGTATCCTTAACAGTTCCTGTGATTGCCGCAAGCGGTCTTATGAGGGTAACTGTTTCATAGTTGCTTGTTAAAAGAACGGCATCATCGCTTTTCATGACGGCTTTAAAAGAGAGGTTGTCGATCTCGGGTAACGTATCCTTTTTAAGGATCAGATCGAAACTGACAGGTTCATCAATTTTCCAGTTTTCGATGATTTTGACAACGTCATCTTTGGTAAGATTGTCAAAATAATCTTCATCCAAAAGTAGCCGCAATGTGACCTTATTCTGGGAATCCTGGCCGTCATAATGATATATAGCCGTAATTTTCAATTGATCACCGGGACGTACTGTCAACGGATCAGCTAAAAGGGTTATCGATTCTTTATTCGGATCTTCATTTTGCATATTGTTGACCCAGATCAGGTGAGGGGCGGATACATCAGACGTTTCCGCTTCTGTTTCGTTTAACCGCTCAGGCGGTGATTCGGGCATGGCCCGAACCCAGTAAAATGCGTTATCCATGGAAAGAGATGTGGTGTTCCAGTCCATTTCCCACGTATCATTTTTGTCATTAAAAACGGCTGCTCCGATGTCTTTCCAGGAGTGAGAGTCGTAATCATCATGAAATGGGCCGGAATATTGAAAAGACAGTTTATCGTAAGGATTATTTCCGTCAAATATCCGCAATCCCAGTTTCACACGGTCATCCACAAAACGGGGCGGAAAATTAAACATATGGCGTCCGGCTTCAGCCTCAAGCATGTTTCTGAAACGTTCCAGAACATTTAAATAATTGGGGCATGAGGGCATACGAATATCGACGACGTTCCAGTCTTCAATGTTTCCGGCTCCGTCAACAGCCCGGTATGAAAGTTCAAAATCCGACATTAAAAAACAGGGGATTTCTATGGTGACGCTATGACCGCTTGCAGAAGTGAAGGAGGAAGTGGAGCCGAATCTGTAATCGATACGAGCGACACCGGAAATGGCGTCAGTTGCTTCAATGACAAAAGAATTCGAACTAAATACAGCTACATCATCCACAATAACTGGATCCTCATCGCCATAGGATGCGGTGATTTCTGATTCCGGATAGGTGAAATCAAATCCGATATCTCCCCGGTTGACGGGATCGGAATATCCCAGTATGTCGTAGGTGTAATATAAAATTTCGTAGCCGTCATCGCCTTCCAGGCCGGCTGTCATGTTTATGGGAATGGAAAATGAGTCACCGTCCCGCCATTGAGACAGTTCACCATCCTGATAGTAATTATAACGTGAGGTCCGGATCGGCAATGTATTCATATGCGCAACAAGGCTAACGTCCAGATAATAATTGGCGCTCAAATGATCGGTATAGTCCTGTCGATTCACCCAGCGTTGATAGAAGGCTGTAGTGCCCGGCGGCGTCACCCCTCCCGCAAAATTCACCCCGTTGATATTCAGAGAAGGATCACCAAACAACTGAACCTTGTAAACATGATGAAAGCGTGCAGGATAAAACCAGTCCCAGCGTCCACCAATGTCGCCATCCGGCCAGTCACTGACCGTTTCCCAGGTGGACCGGTTGGCAGTATCCAGACTGTAATGATCAATAAAATCCTCAACCGCCTGGAGATAACAGGAACCTGCCGTTGAAATTCCGCTTTCAACTGCTCTGAAAAATCGTTTGTCAAAGTAATGGCCGGGAGGTTGATTGGATATGAGGCTTCCTATGTAAATGACTCCCCCGTCAGTGTAATCCGTCAGAAAGGCTTCGGCCATGGAATCGTTATCCACCTTAAAAGCAACGGGACTGGTCCGTTGAGTCGTGCCTGAATCGCTCAGGGCATATCGGGCAGTGGAACAGGAACCGGGAGCCACAACAATAGCCGGCCGTAAGGAATTGGTTAACATAGATACATCAGCCTGATAAAATCCTGGTTCCCAGAGGCTTTGGGGCTCACCGTGACCGGCATAATTGATAAATTGGGGATAATTGTCGTTTACATAATCAATAATGGTTGCCCGGGGATCCACACCGTTGATGACTGAGCCGTCGTCTGTGAAATCCCAGGTTGAGCCATGTTCCCCCATCAGGTAAGCGATATCGTAGAAACTGTCCATAAAGGCGCCTATTTCGCGTTTGGCGTCCTGGCTGCCGCTGAATTCACCGCCGATAAACAGGGCATTTTTATCAGTTCCTTCGACACCCGTGGAGGTTTCATAGGCCATTACTTTCAGCATATAACGGGAAAATTCATCCGGATTTTTACAGGGAAGTCGGCCTAATGCAACATCCGGATGGATGGTGTTGTGGTCGGTTTCTCGAAAATTGTCGTAGTATTTTTCTCCATAAAAGCCATCCCCGTCCACGTCCCAGTTATCAAAAGCACGTGTGGGATCTTCGTTATCCCAGAGGTTGGAATAGTATGCGTCACAGGGGAAAAACCCATAAGATGCGTGGGCATACCAAATATCAGAATCCTCATTCCAGGCCCAATGAGTGTCTCCTGCAGAGGAATAACCAAAATACTGGTAGCGTATTGGGAAAACGCCTGTGTCTCCCACGATCATGACATATTGGACCCCGTAATTTTTCACCTGATCATAAATCAGCCGTTTGATCCGTTCGGGTTCATCCACGCCTGCGTATGCGCCGAGATCGGACAAGGTGAATACCCGGGTGCTTACACCGCTTTCTTCTCTGTAATATTGATATTGTTCGGCAACTGTGATCCATGCCTCATCTTGCTGAACGAAGGTACCGGTGGATTTGTATGGAACTATGATCACCAAATCCGTAGAAAATGCAGAGGGTACGGGAAAAAAGATAAGCACGACAAACAGACTGATCAATAGGCAGATGTTACAATTATCAAATTTTATTTGTTTCACAGTATTAGTCCTTTCTTAACAAAAATAAAAATTTGTCATACTTCACAAATGACTCAGTAGTGTCCAGTTAGATACTATCATAGCACACCAAATACATTTTTTTTATTAAAATTTCATTTTTTTTATTGACAAAGGGGCAGCAAAATGCCGCGTGCCTTAAAAATATAATTTTTATTTTCATGGAGTTGCGTGTAATCCAAGCAGGGACAATATTGTCAAAGATCGAAAAAACTTAAAGTATGCAAAAACCTAACCGGACATTACTGAATAAAATTACATGATGGACTCAAGATATATTTAAGCAACAATAGTTTTATGGTTCAGTTTCATTTGAGATTAAGAAATTTATAGTTCAGACAATTGTATGAGATGAGTTAAGGACTTTTATTGAAAAGGCGTTTACTTTTTTTGCCAGTAGTGACTACAATCAAAATCCAATCGGTGGGTACTTGTATTCATAGTCTGGGGATTTAAAAAAAATGTCGTCAGTACCACATATGGTATTTGAGGTTTTCAGAATCAAAATTTCAATTCCATTTTATAAGCCATGAGAATCATCTCCGGGCATTCTTCCAAATTAACGTGTATAATATAAAAAATTGACTGCAGGCTACAATTCATTGATTGGACCATCCATAATTCAAAACCCCCGGACTATCCTCTGTAAGTTCGTACTTATTCAAAAGTATCCTGAAAATCTAAACTTCAATCATTTCTTTACATCAGTAATTTTATTTTTAACCGGCTCCCACCGTGCGGATTTTATCTCTTTTGTCGAGATTGCCTGTGCCGATACAGAAAAGCGCATCCTTGTACACATTCATATTGGATTTGGCAGGGATAAGAAAGGTAATGTCCTTAGTATTAAGCCACCACAAGAAAATACCGTCTGCAAATCCACGGTCAATGTCAAGGGAAGTGATCTTGGCATGTTCGCTAAGATTGTCAATCGCCTGCTGGACTACTTCCCGGGCAAGATTTATATAATGAACCTTAAATGTAGCAAACCGACTGAGCGAGCGAAATGGCAAAGAGTGGTTACAAACTTGCTATCTCCGCCAGTGGAAGGTTGATTGCCTTGCGGGAGCATATGGATCTTTGCTTACAAGCTCT